>CALAQQ010000204.1 GCA_937888485.1 uncultured Clostridia bacterium | reverse complement strand
GTATGGCTTGAATTTGTTCCAAAGGCATACATAAAGAGCTTCAAGCTTTATCCCGACTATATCAACGGTGTTATTGCAATTTCGGCTGTTGTTGAAGGCGATGGTGAATTCACTGCATGCGCATCATACGAAGGCAAGGCAATGGGCTCATTCTCAAAGAAAGCAGTTTCAACAATCACAGGCGAAATAAAGCTTGACGAAATTCATCTCTGGGAAGTAGGCAACGGAAGACTTTACGACCTTGAGCTGACCTTCGGTGAAGACAAAATAAAGAGTTATTTCGGTCTTCGCAATGTAAAGCTTGATGATTATAAATTCCTTATAAACGGAAAATCCGTTTTCCAGAGACTTGTTCTTGACCAGGGCTTCTATCCCGACGGAATTTATACCGCACCTTCAGATGAAGCTCTCGAAAACGATGTCAAGATTTCGTTAGCAGTCGGATTCAACGGTGCAAGACTTCATCAGAAGGTTTTTGAAAAGAGATTCATTTACCATTGCGACAGACTCGGCTACATTGTCTGGGGTGAATACGGCAACTGGGGGCTTGACTGGTCGGATGAAAGAGCTCTCGAAGCCATGCTCACCGAATGGTGCGAATGTGTTGAAAGAGATTTCAACCATCCCTCAATCATCGGCTGGTGTCCGTTCAACGAAACATGGGATATAAACGGCAGAAAACAGTATGACAGCATTCTCAGAACAATTTACAGAGTTACAAAACACATGGATGAAACCCGTCCCTGCATTGATACAAGCGGTAACTTCCATGTTGAAACCGATATTTATGATGTTCATGACTATGAACAGGATTATCATGTCTTCAAAGAAAACTATGATAAGCTCATGACTGAAAATGTTCTCTATGAACGCTTCCCCGACAGACAGATGTACAGCGGAAAAGGCTGTGCATGGGTCAGCGAATACGGCGGACTTCAGTGGTCAAGGGGCGACAGAGGCGATGCATGGGGTTACGGAAATGCACCGAAAACAGAGGAAGAACTCATTGAAAGATATGCAGGTCTTACCGACGCACTTCTCGATAACTACAGAATGTTCGGCTTCTGCTACACACAGCTTTACGATATAGAGCAGGAACAGAACGGTCTTTATTACTATGACCGTACGCCGAAGTTCGATACCGAAATATTCAGAAAAATCAATTCACGCAAAGCTGCGATTGAAGACTGATAAGGAGGATAAACATATGCTGAAAGTTGGTCTTGTAGGTGTTGGCGGAATAAGCGGTGCTCATATCCCTGCGTGGGATAAAATGGAGGATGCAGAACTTGTTGCACTTTGTGATATACGCCCTGAAAGAATGGATAATTATCCCGACAAGCGTCATTACACCGATTTTGATGAAATGCTTGCGAATGAAGAACTCGATATTCTTGATATCTGTCTGCCTACATATCTCCATGCAGATTTTGCAATAAAGGCAATGGAAAAAGGGATAAATGTTATAACAGAAAAACCCATTTCCCTCAAAACCGAGGACGTTGAAAGAGTGTATTCGGCTGCAGAAAAAAACAACGTTAAATTCATGGTTGCCCATGTTCTCCGTTTCTGGCCCGAATATGTGCTTCTCAAGGAAATCTACGATTCCAAAAGATACGGAAAACTTCTTTCGGGAACAATGTTAAGACTCGGCGGTTATCCGAAATGGACATGGGATAACTGGATGATGGACGAAAAAAGAAGCGGTCTTGTACCCTTTGACCTTCATATCCATGACCTTGACTTTATGGTCTATGCATTCGGAATGCCGAAGGTTGCTCATCAGTTCCGTTCAAAGCTTCCTACACAGGATTATGTCAGCATCACATATGATTTCGGAGATTTCACGGTTAATTCCGAATCATCATGGTATGCTGCTTCCTATCCTTTCACGGCTGAATTCCGTTTCCAGTTTGAAGAGGCAATTGTTACAAACGAAAAAGGCGAGATGATGATACATCTCAAAGATGATGAAAAAATCAACCTTTCACAGCAGGCAGACGGCGATACGGGAAGCATCAATCTTCCCAAAAGCAACGCATACGAAAACGAAATCGTTTATTTTGCAGACTGTGTAAGAAACAACTGTCCCGTTGAAAAGTTCAAACCGGAAGAACTTGAATGCGTTCTCAAGATACTCAACAACCTTTAATTAAAAGCGAAGGAGAGAATTAAACATGAAAAACAAGTTTAAAAAAGCAGTCTCCGTTATTCTCGCAATCAGTCTTATCTTCGGAACATTCACGTTTGCCAATGCAGACGATGCCGATGCTGCCGACAACAGCGGAATCATGTTTTGCACCAACGCAATCAACGGTCTTCTCAACGCAGTTTTCATGGGATTCGGTGCACTTTTCCCCAAGGATTTTGAAACGGTTGATGAATACTATGCAGGCGAAAGCGAAAACTTCTATGAAGGCATGGAAGAATTCCTTGACAAACCCAAAGACGGTGCAAGATGGAACCTCGGTTTCGGAAAAGCAAGCATGGTTCCCGAAAACCTCAAAGACGGTTCAAAGGAATATTACACAGGCGGTTATTTCACCCAAAAGATAAACGGCGTATATGACGACCAGGGTGCAAACGCCGTTGCAATCAGCGATAATTCGGGCAGAGGCACGGTTGTTATGGTTACAGTCGACGGCATCGGCGTGTGCAACGATGACGTACGCACAATTCGTGCACAGGCTGAACGCAAACTCAAAGAAGAAGGTGTTGAAAGCGATATCGTTGCAATCAACATAGGCAGCACTCATTGCCATACCGTTATTGACACTCAGGGTTTCGGTCTTGAAGCTCTTATTAAAACCATGTTCCAGAATCTCTTTTCATTCCTTCCGTTTATTGAAAAAACAAGAAGCATTGATCCCGAATTCTATGAGTATATGATTGACGGCGCATCCGATGCAATCGTTGAAGCATATCTCAATAAAGAACCCGGTGAGCTTTATTATTTTGAAACCGCAGGTATCGGAAACAGTGAAAGAAACAACAACTACAGAGACGATGAATATGATTATATCTTTAATAAGAGATATGATACGGAAGGCTATCAGCACGTTATCGCCTGCTTCAAGTTCGTTCCCGACAAGGCTGATTCCAGACCCACTGTTCTTGCAAATCTCGGCGCGCATCCCACAACAATCGACAGAGCAACAAAGCTTCTTTCTGCCGATTTTCCCAACTTCATTGAAGAAAAAATCAATGCGGCAGGCATGAACTTTGCTTTTATACAGGGTGCACAGGCTCCGATTTCAGTTAATAAGGGTGGTGTTAAGACTCAGGAAATCCTTGATGAAATCAACGCTCAGATTGCTGAAAACCCAACAGTACAGGATTACGCTGATGCAAAAAAGCTCGGCTATGAATTCGCAAGACTTATTCTTGACGCCGAGAAAAATGCCAAAAGCATTGCTCCTGTTATAAATGTCAGAATGGCAGAGGTCACTATTCCTCTCGAATACGGTCTTATGGAACTCGGCGCGGTTTCGGGTCTTCTCGGAATGACGGTTGTCAGTGACAAATCCTCACCGAGCAAATTCTCAATTATCAGCGAAGTCGGTTATCTTGAATTCGGAACAGATATTGTTATGCTTACTGTCCCCGGAGAACTTGTTCCTCAGCTCGTTTACGGCAACGTTGTTGACAAAACAGAGTCCTACCTCGGTACAGATTGGGAGCTTGAATACACAAAGGATCTTGTCGGTGAAATTAAGACGGTCCTTGTTATGGGTCTTTGCAACGATGCAATCGGCTATATTGTTCCCGACAATGACTATGCTCCCTTTATTGCAGATTCACTCTGGAACACCGACACGGGCGAAAAACTCTTCGGTAAACCTCACAGACATTATGAGGAAATGCTTTCGGCAGGAAGTATGGCAGGCTCAACAGTCATCGGTGCGCTCAACAATCTTGCTGAAGATGTTGCATAATAAACAAAAGGCAAGAAAGAGAAAACCTCAGACAGTATGAAAGCTGGGTGAAAAAGGGCAGATTCGGCCCGATAGACTTCATATCTCCCTGGACCTACAACTTAATCATCAATAATACAATCGGGAAAACAGTTGCTTTGATTTAAAAAATATTCGAATAATAAAACACTTGTCAAATAGATTGCAAGGCATTTCAGTTTTGGAGATGCCTTCTTTTTTAAAATTAAGGTGAGAGTTATGAAAGAAACATTAAAACAAATCAGTTTCAAGCGTATGAACAGCGATGAATTCAAAGTATATTCAAAATGGTCAGCAAAAGCTTATGCCGACCATCTGATAAAATCTGGAGACGAGAGATTCAGATTCAAAGCATTGAGAGCGGCAAGAAGCGAGTTTCGTGACGTATTTCCCAATGGTGCAGATTCTGCCGATAACTATCTTTATATCGTAGTGAATGAAAATAACGATAAAATCGGTGTTATCGGTTACCAGAAAAGTCCGTTTGAAGAAAATGCGGCTTTTGTAACCGAGAATGTTATCAAAGAGGAATACAGGGGCAAAGGCTACGGTAAAAGTGCGTTTGTGAAGATTCAGGAAGATGCCCATGAAAAAGGTTTTTCAAAAATGGTGCTCAATGTTTTCAAACACACACCCATATCATATTCGATGTATGAGAAAAACGGTTTCAAAGTAATTGAAGACCACGGCGGAAGTGCGATAATGGAGAAAATATTTTAACAATAGTCTTTATTCAAAATATAAGGTGATAAAATGAAATTTCTCAACAAAATATTTTTCAAAAATTCAACCGCAGTCATTGAGCCTCTCGACCCAAAAGACTATCACAAATGCTCAAATATCTGGAACATGAAAGCACAACCGCTTACCGACAAATGGTTTGAAGAGATAAAATCGGGCAACCGTCTTGTTTTTATTTATAAAATCAACGGAGAATTCATCGGCGAAGGGGCTTTGGTTTTAGATGAAGGTGACTCCGATTACACTATTCCCGACAAACGCATTTATGTTTCAAGAATGATAGTTAAAAAGAAATACAGAAATCGCGGTATCGGAAGCGAGATTCTTGAATTCCTTATCGCAAGAGCAAAAGAAATGGGTTATTCCGAAATGACAATCGGTGTTGATAAAGACAATGTAAATGCACTTCACCTATATAAAAAATATGGATTCACAGAAGTTTTGTTTGACGGTGCAGATGAAAACGGTGAGTATTTTAAACTGATGAAAAGGATTTAAAATGAATAAATTTCTGAAAAATCTCAACCGAATAGAGTTTGTTGTCACCACAGCTTGCACGGGGAAATGTAAGCATTGTTCCCAAGGTGAGCATAGAAGCAATGACAAAATAGATAAAGATTTGGCATCTGATACAGTACGCAAAATCGCAAAAGAATACAGCATCAAATCCGTTATGACCTTTGGCGGTGAACCTTTGCTCTGTCACGAAACCGTTTGTGAAATTCATAAGACCGCAAAGGAAATGGACATCCCTCAAAGGCAACTGATAACCAACGGATATTTCAGCAAAGATTTTGACAGGATAAACTATGTCGCTCAAAGAATAATTGAAAGCGGAGTCAATGAGATTCTGCTTTCTGTCGATGCTTTTCACCAGGAAACAATTCCGATTGAATATGTTAAGGTATTTGTAAACTCAGTTAACGTTCCCGACATTAAATTACAGGTTCATCCCGCATGGCTTGTGAGTGCCGATGACGATAACCCATACAACAACGAAACCAGAAAAATTCTTGCCGAATTCAATCAGATGGGCATTGAAACAAGCGAAGGCAATGTAATCTTTCCAAGCGGAAATGCGCTCAAATATCTTAGTGAATATTTCGATTTGAGCAAAAGAATTCTGAATCCTTATCAGGAAAATCCGACGGATATATATGCAATCTGTTTCAGTGCAAACGGTGATATTCTCGGCAGTAATATCTATAAGCGGGATATAATTGACATTCTCAATACATATACGCTGTAAGACTGACATTTTGATTAGTAAAGGAAAAATGCGAATACTTCGCATAGCCAATAAAGAAAATGAAAAAACTACATAATCAAAAAATTATCAGTTGGCGGGGATGAATTATCATCCCCGTTTTCCTATTCTATAAGACTGTATAAAAGAAAAAATCCGAACGCATCTCCTATTTTAAAGAGATAGTTCGGATTTTCGTCATTTGGCAAAGATGGACGATTTTGATACAATTCAAAACTCGACTCACTTTGCCTTATTTCATTTTAGTGTTTTTCTTTATTTTCAACGCATCTATTTTATTCAAATATGATTCCGCCTTTTCTTTATAATTGGGTTTACTTGCCATTAGCTTTTTTAAGAAAGCTGTTGCATCGTCATATCTATTTGCCTTAATGTATAAATCTACAAGTGTAAAATGTGCAACTGAACCTTCAAACAGCAAACCACCATTTGCCCAAATGCCTTCCCAAAAAACAATATATGAATTTAAATCTCCGTTCTTAGCGTATTGATTTTTTGCTTCTTGAATATCTGCAAGTTGTTGGTCCTTTGATATAAATTTATTGTACAACTTTGGATCATTTTTTTCTAAATATCGCATAGAAGCCTCGTTTTTTGCGTTTCTTTCAACTTTTATGCTGTTTTCCTCTTTAGAAACAATATCTTTCCAATTACTTTTATCGCCCTCACCCAAAAGTTTATTAATACTCCAAACATTAAAAGGATGACCAAAAGGTGAATTTTCTATTGTTTTCTCTGGAGATTTATGCATATATGGAACATAAGCATTTTCGCTTAATTCTTGTTGCCCGATTTCAGTAGGTGCATATTTCAATTGAATTCCTGTGGCAAGCAACTCTTCTTCTGTTGCTAATTCTGTTACACGCAAAACAAGGTCGGATTTCTTTCCTATAACTGACTGTCCTTTTGCGGCAAGCAATTCTTTAAGTTGAGGAATTGTCAAACTATTCACAGAATCCATCGCAGAAGTTAATGCAATATAGCCTCTCTCTTCTAAACTTTTGAGTATCGCTCCAACATCACGGATACCATATTCAAACCACCAAAATCCCGGATATCCGTTTTTAGGTCCTGGATATGTTCCGTATGAACAATATTCTAACAGCAAAATCTCCGCAGGATAAAGTCCACGCTTGGAAGGAATTGCCGTTTTCTTTCTTTCCTCGAAAGTAATAACCTTTTTTTCGAAAATAGTACCTTCATGAGAAACATCTGTATAATATGAATCGGGCTGATAATATTTTTTCTCTTCTGGAGAAATCTGTGTTTTGTCTTTTGGTGATACGATATTTTTTTCTTTTTTCTTAAACAAATCAAATAAACCCATTAAAAAGCGCTCCTTTCATACACATAGATATATTATATCATCATCCAAACAACTCATCAACTGTTGTTTTATAAAACTTTGCAATTTTCAAAGCTAATTCGAGAGAGGGGTCCTTTTCGCCGTTTTCGATTTTGACAAGGTATGTTTTTGATATTCCGAGCAAGGTTGCGGCTTTGTCAATCAGAAGTCCGCAATTATCTCTGTATGCCCTCATTTTGCTTTCTCAAATACTTTTCGTTCCTTGTTTTTTCAACATATTCATCAAGTTCATCCGCCGTTGTGAAATACACTCCGCCAACCCTTTCGACACACACAGATTCAATAGATTCTTGCGGTGTCTTGTTGGGCATTGGAATTTTTTCACCGTTTACAATCATACAAATCTCTCTTTTATTTTCCATAGTATCACTCCTACTTATGTTTTACAATACAACAGTAACACATTTCGTGTCCATTAATCCGTACAGAAAAAAGAAAAAGTGCCGTTCCGATACAAAATTGTATCAAAACAGCACTTGTACTATGGTCCGAGTGGCGAGACTTGAAAAAGTCACCAAACTTGTTGCGGTTTTTCGCAAATTCTGTAAACCCTTGTATATCAACGGATTTCAGGCGTGATTCCTTGTTATCTTTGATGTTCTCTTGCGATTTTTCTTGAAAATAATGTCCAAATAATGTCCAAGGAATGTCCCGAAAATCAACTCGATTAAAACGATTTGATAAGTTCAACCGTTCCTCTTATCCATTTTATCGCTCCGTTCAGACGGTAGCCTTTGAAACCTGATTCAACGAGGATTTCATTGATTTCCTCATCGGTAATATCAAGATTTATGAGCTTTGTGAAATCGACACCCTCTTTGGCGATATCGCAGATATAATCGTAATAAGTGCCTGAGTATCCGAAATTTGTTGCATACATTTCGATGTTCTCAACAGCATTCTCAACGGTTTCTTCTGTATCTTCATAGAAAAGGCTGCGTCCGTTATCGTAAAGCGGATAGAAGCTTTCGCCTTCGGATGTCACTTTGACCGCCATATTTGAGAGATGTCTGTCATCCTGCCTTGTTATGAAATCAAGCAGAATCATACGGATAAAATCATCCTTGTATTGAGGTCTGACGGCAAGTAGGTTTTGATATTCATTATCGGAACGTGCACCGTCAAAAAGTCTGCGGAAGTGTACAATATATTCATTCGAGAAATCGTAAAGAAATTCAGAAAAGATTGTGTTTTTATCGTGAATATAAACGGGACAGCAAGTCACACCGAGCTTCTCTGCGAGTTTATAAACAGCGATTTCAGATTCAACATCGGTCACAAGCGGACTGATTCGCTGCTTATAAATGCCGTATTTACCGTCCATAACTCCGTAGCGTTTGATGTTGTAGCCTTCAGGAGTGTCAACGCTGTCGCCGACAAGGTCGATTTTCTGCAGAAAGACAGACTCAAAAACCTCTGTCATTATTTCATCGATAGTTTCATCCTTGTTGTGAGCAATCCAGAGCAAATCCTTGGGATGAATGCCTCGTGTAACCTTGGCAATCCTCAAAACATCGTATGCAGAAAGTCCGCATCTGAACAAGATTTTCTCAATATCACGTCTGTCGCGGCTTACAACTCGCTCAGAAAGAAAGCCGACAAGCTGCTCGTGAGTCCAGTTGTTCTGACCGTGAGTGTAAAGCTTCACAACCTCATTATATTCGGGACTGATGAAATGAACGTTATAGGCAGTGTCGATAAGACCAATAATATCGTTACCCCATTTAAGATAAAACTCTGACTGACCGACGGGATTTTTCATTCTTCCGTCAATCGGTTTTTTTGCGTCAACGGGGATTCTGTAGGTCTTACCCACAAGCACGGCACCCTCGATTTTACCTTCTTTACAAAGGGTGCGGACACGTCTGTCGCTGATATTCCATTTTTCTGCAGCTTTGGCAGTAGTCATAAAGTCCATATCATCGCCTCCAAACGTAGTATAACATATTATCGGAACAATATCAATAGTATTATTCCGATATCCCTTTCATCACTCCGAAATTCTGATTTTTGCAACCGTAATTTTATAGGTTGATTCATAACACGGAGGGTTGTTGATGTAGTAAAGCGTTGTTCCGTCCTCCGAGAAAAAGAGTGACGGACTGTAACCGCATTTTACGAAAGGTTCGTCAGTCGGATACGGAATGGGATTATCAATCGGAGCAAAGGTTTTGCCGTAATCAAAGCTGATGAACATATCCGCACCCGTGTCGCTTTCGCCTCTGACGGAGTGTTTGCCTGTAACAACAAGTGTTCCGCATTCGCCGCCGACGGGTGACCACGCAACGCACGGAGATGAGCCGAAAGTTTTACCGCCTGCGGAAACTATTTTGCCGTAATCCGAAACGTCTCCCCAATTATCGAGAGAAGTCGTTCTCTTGCAATAAATCGGATTCATAAAAATACCGACCATCTCGTAAACCATTAAATATTCGCCGTTGCCCATTTTAGCAATTGAAACCATACCGGGTCTGAGTGAAGAATCGGAGCAGGCAACGCACTCAAACTTCTCGCTCCAGT
The DNA here is from genome assembly GCA_937888485.1 of uncultured Clostridia bacterium. Classification (GTDB taxonomy): domain Bacteria; phylum Bacillota; class Clostridia; order Oscillospirales; family Acutalibacteraceae; genus CAG-177. Next base: position 94 of record CALAQQ010000204.1, on the reverse strand, counting down.
TAACAAGGTCGGTTGTGTATTTATAAACAAGCTTCTGCGAATGCTCGGGGTCGGAATCATCCGAATAGAAACAGAAAAGTCTGCCCGTTTCTTC
>CALAQQ010000203.1 GCA_937888485.1 uncultured Clostridia bacterium | reverse complement strand
GAGTTGCTTTTTTCAAGAAGCAACAGATTTTCAAGCTCTGCAACAGCATTCTGAAGGCGTGCAAAATTGCTGTCGGCTGTGCTGTATTCAGTCTTTTCTCCGCCTTCGATGAAGCTTTCGATATTCTCTTTGAGATTATTTATCTGCTTGTTTTTTCTTGCGTTCAATATGATAAAAATGATTGTTGCTAAAAATAAAATAACGGTTATGCAAATCAAGAAAGGAATCATTTTGAATCCTCCCATCTGTAACCGATGCCTCTTACGGTAATAATGTGATCGCTTCCGATTTTATCACGCAGGCGACTCATATGAACAGAAAGAGTGTTATCGTCAATGTAGTTTCCGTCGCTGTCCCAGATGTTCTGCAGAAGCTGTGAACGGGTGACAATAATTCCGCTGTTACGGATAAGTACGGAAAGAATCTGAAATTCAGTTGGAGTCACAAAAATATTTTCTCCGTTTTTTCGCACAGACATATTGAGGGTATCGATTGTTATATCATCACTGTTGTAAACCGTGACAGCCGATGTTCTGCGGAGTAATGCACGGATTCTTGAAAGAAGTTCACGAAGCTTGAACGGTTTAGTGACATAATCATCCGCGCCTGCATCAAGTCCACGCACAATCTGAATTTCATCATCGCAGGCTGTAAGAAACAAAACAGGAACATTATTGCCCGCCGCACGAAGTTCGGTACAAAGTTCAAGACCGTTGCCGTCGGGGAGCATAACATCAAACATAATTAAATTGAAAGAGAAAAACTTCATCAGTTCACGGGCTTTCATACAGTTATCAGAACTTATAACCTCATAACCCTCGCCCTGCAAAACTTCCGTCAATCCATCACGCAGAAACGAATCGTCCTCAACGAGCAATATTCTCTGTTTCATCTTTTCACCCCTCGGCAGTTGCTTAAAATTATATTTTTATTATAATGGTAAGCCGTTAGTTTTTCAACAAAAAGAATCTTACGATTTCGTAAGATTTTGGATAAAGCAAAGCGGACTATTTGATTAAATTTTTGAATCAGTCAAATAAATCTCCATAGATAAATAAAAGTCCGAAAATTTCTCTGATTATGAGAGAAGGTTTTCGGACTTTTTTCATTTTTTGAGGCATATAAAATTTTTGATTTTATGAAAAAGTTGTTGGATTCTTGCTGAGAAAAATGAAGGTGGCGATTGAATTTTGCAGATTTGTTTTTGCAAAATTTTTGTGTGTACGGTTGGATTTTTGCGGGTGCAGTTTTGCGAAAAATTCAAAGTGTGTACACACAGCAATCGTCACAAGTGGGTATCCAAAGGGAGAAAATCTCCTTTTGGCACACAATTTTGCGGCACGCAAAGTCTAGTGTGTTATACCTTTGTTCCGACGGCGGTGAAAAGGATGTCTGTCGCCCGGTAATTTTGTAAGCAGTAATTCCATATGTCTGAAACATTTTTGTTTCAGATGCGAAGCAGTTTTGGAAGTGGAGATTTTCGTCACAGCAAGGCGGAAATTTGAAGAAATACGAGGATATTTCAAGAATTTCCAACGCAGATGTGGCGGAAATATGCCTTTCAAAACCATATGTGATTACTGCTTTCAAAATTGCTTTAGCAGACTTTTCATTGGTGCAGAGCAGGCAGATAAGTTCAGGAAAGAACAGAAAAAATTTGTTTTTTCTGACTGCTCGGAAAAGGAACAAACGGTATATAAGACTCCCCGCCGCAGCGTAATGCAAATTTTATTTTTTCTTTGCGGCAAGCAAGAAGAATGGCATAAGTGCTTTATGCAAATCGTCTTTCATTTCTTACGTTGCACCTCCGATATTTCCCATTGCACCGATGACGGAATCAACCATTTTTTCTGCTGTTATGATTCTGTATGGCAAAGCACCTTTGCCTCTTGAAAGATTGTTTCGGATTTGGTCAAAAATCTCTGCGGTCATCTTCTGAGATTTTTTTATTCCCGTATTCATTTTCTCTTTTATGTTTTTGAGGATTGACGTAAAACCTCTCTGAATTGCGATAAGATCGTTTTGCTGATTCTGAATTTTTGCAAGATTAATCTGGGCAAGAACGTCATCGTCAACCGCATCACCGAGCATTTCACCGACCATTTTCAGAATCTGATTCTGCGAAGCGATTGCGGCATCGGTTGTGTCGGTAAAATATGCGGAAATCATTTTGGTGAGCGTACCGAAATCTTTGCTTTCAATAAGTATGTTCAGAATGTCAACATCAACTTCACCGCTGTAAATTTTCTTTGCGGCATCGACGGATAATCCGAGCTCATTGATATGAAAATTTGACGGCACGGGATCATCGGTAACACCGAGAAGGAAATCGGTTGACACTTCAAAAATCTGTGCGATTGCGAGAACAACATCGTCGCTGACTTTCTGAATCTCACCGTTTTCAATACGGCTGAGTCTTGATGAATCAATGCCGATTCTTTTGGCAAGATCGGATTGGCTCATATCTTTTTGTTCACGCAGATATTTAATTCTTTCGGGTAAATCTTTTGGAATGTTTGACATTTATTTCTTCTTGTATTGTTAAATTATTCTCATGGTAACATCAATATCTTTGATTATTTCACGAAGTTTTTGACCGTTAAAAAACTCATCAAGAACATCATCTGCGGTTTCAAAAAATTTCTCACTTTCAGAATTGTTTGCTTCATAAAGCACAATTCCTTTTTCATCGTGACCAATTCCGTAGGATTTTCCGTTCCAATCAAATTCGATTTCACCGCCACATTTTAAGCACCATTTAAAATCATTTATGCTTTCAAACTGAAGTTCGTCTTTATTTCCGAAAATAATCATATTTATTCCTTCTTACAGATATAGAGTGCAATCTGATATTTCAGCTTTTGTTATTACTTCCTTAAGTGTTTCACCCGTTTGAAGCAGATATGTCAAAAGTTCATCTGCGGTATCATAAAGTTTTTCTGTTTCCTGCTTATATGCCTGACAGATACTGATTTTGTTATTATCTACATGAGTGATTGAATAAATTATATCTTTCCACACCAATTCAATTTCAGCTCCGTGGCTAACACTGCGTTTAAAACTGCTAATAGTTTCAAATGTTTCATAGGAAAAAGAACTGTTCTTGTTTATTTCCATAAATATATCTCCTTTTGATTTGAATTCAGGAACATCGCCCTCATAATTAATTCGTTCAAAATTAGGATTAGGTATTCCTGTTTCAGGATCCCAAGAAAAAATATGATCATGGATTTTTGAGTGTTTCCAAGGCTTTCTGTGGTCAGTATAGTGCCGCTCTTTTTCTGCACGCCCATCATTTCCTATTTTTGTATCTCGGCGATATCCTCCATCTTTTGTGTTTGCCCAAGTTGTTTTTATCTCTCCGGGTTTACCTAAATATCTTTCATCATCTTTTTTGCTTGGTTTCCATTTTCCGCCGTGAGCACTTCCCATACCCTTAAAGTACTCAGGCAACACATATCCGTAAATTTGTTTCCTTGTTGAACTTTCAGAAACATAATCGTTTGATACAGCTCCGAATTTTTCAACAAATACTGTATTTACAGATTTGCCGATATCATCGTCGTAGTGTTGCCACGAACTTAGGTCATAGTCAACAAAAAGAATGTTGCCTTCCATTTCTGGGAACGGCGTGTTGTAACAAATAATCAATTCAGGCTCAATTCGTTTCAGAATTTCGTTATAGCCTTTCAAGAAAAAATCTTTCTGGTCTTTATGATTTCCGTGTTCGGATACCATATATGTCGAAACCGCAACGGTTGAACCTTTTTCAATACCATTAAAACAGAAATCAAATGTGTTTTCAAGTCCCCAACTGACGGTCGGAATAACTTTGATACCTTTATCTGCAAGATATGCACCGACCCAACGGTTTCGGAATGTGTTATACAACTGCATAACGGGATTCATTTCAATATACATACTGTAATCGGGTGACAAAACCGCTTTGTACTTTTTGAGTACATCAATATATTTATCAGGGGTTTTCCATATATCCTCGAATTTGTAATCATACAGGAAAAAGTGAACTATTCTTTCGTAATGTTCATCTTTTCCTGTTTTTATTTTGTCAAAACCAATCAAACGTTGATCATCAATCGGCGTTAATCCTAGGTTGGTTTTCGGAATGATTGGCATATTCCATTTGCCTTCTCCTTTAAATTGGTTTCGTAAAAACATAAGGCTTGTGCGATAGTTATAGTTTTCTTCTGTCAAAATTTAACCTCCGTAAATTAAAAATGTAGCAAACAAATGTTCGCCACATGCATGTTGTAAAGAACAAAAACTGTTTTGTCAAGAAAAACTTTGCATTTTTGCAATATTACATATCCTCACGCAACTTATTTTGATGTTCTGCAAGATTTTAACTTTGGTCTGCACTTCTCCGCTAAAATGAATTTCGGACAGTGCGCATCCAAAGAAAGGAGGTCTGAAAAATGTCAAGAGAATTGACCGACAAAGAAAAACAGAGAATCAAAAAACTTG
>CALAQQ010000202.1 GCA_937888485.1 uncultured Clostridia bacterium | reverse complement strand
CAGGAAGCATTGAAGGCATACGATATTTTTATCAGAAAGTGGGGCTGGTGAAATGATAAGAATAATTGCATATTTTCTGTTCGCTTGCTTTGAAATTTATACAATGGATATACTTTTTTCCAACATTTCGAAAAGAAAACTCAAGGGAGTACAACTTGCTGTATTTATGATTGTTGCAATAACAGTCAATACCATTGTTTCGTATTTCTTTGCGGGTACAGGTGCGATGCTGCTTGGATTGGGCGTTGTTACGGCATTCGTTTTTGCTCTTGTTTACAGAGTAAAAGTGCATTTTGCCATTATAAGCAGTGTTCTTTTCGTTATGATTCAGGCAGGTGCAGAAACAATAGTCACTCTTTTGAGCGGAATGCTTATGGGCGAGGAATCTCTTGATTTTCTTCAGAATGATGAAGTCTTTCTCGGAATGGGACTTATATGCAAATTCTTTGCGTTTTTCCTTATTTTCTTTGTCTCGAAGAAAATAGGAAAAGTCGACCTTGGAATTTCCGGCGGTCTTTCAGCTATGCTTATCATTCAGCCAATAGCAACAGTTTTTGTTACTCTCGTTATCTGCAAATGCACATATGAACTTAAAAGCATTCCTGCAATTTTATTCTCTGCGGTTGCAATTCTTATGATTGCCGCAAACTTAGTTACCCTCTTTCTTATTTACAGACAAAAGGACTATGTTGAATCAAAGGCAAAGCTCGGTTTTGCCAACGAACAAATTAAAAACCAGCTCGCTCACTACGAGGAGCTTTATCGCTACCAAAGCGAAATCCGCACTTTCAGACATGATATTAAAAACAAATTGCTCTCCGTTTCGGGACTTCTTGCAGACGGTCAGACTCAGTCTGCCATCGACGCAATAAAGGGCGAAGTGGATTTTCTTGACGAAGCAAACAACGGTGTTATAAATTCGGGCAACCCCGCAGTTGATGCCGTTCTTCAGTCCAAACTCGCTATTGCCGAAAGCAAGGGAATCACACTCGATTATTCGGTTAAAATTTCGGATAAAATCAATGTTGATTTGCTCGAGCTCGGCGTACTTATCGGCAACGCACTTGACAATGCGATTGAAGCCGCAGAGGGTCTCGGTAACGGTATGGAGAAAACAATTTTTGCAAGCATTATCACAATGGGCGGCAGAATTGTTGTTTCCGTTGAGAATCCCGTTGAAGCGCAGGTTGACACAAAGCATATCGGCACAGCAAAAGCCGATAAGCTCAACCATGGCTACGGACTCAAGAGCATAAAAACGATTGCACAGAAATATGACGGCGATGTTTTTGTTTCCTGCGAGGGAAATATATTCACAACAAGCATCAATATCTGCAACACTTTTGAACATTAAATCCACACTATTGCAGAGCGTATTTCAATCGTTTGATTTTTATTTTATCATTAATACTGAAGCGGCGGAGGCAAGGCTTCCGCCTTTATTTTTGCTTCGCAAAAGTGATATACGCTTTGCGTGTGAAATATTGCATACGCAATGTGATATTTTTGCCTTTGGCAAAAGCGATATTCGCCTGACGGCGAGTTAAGGGTCTGCGACGCATTATATATTGCTCCGCAAAAGCTGAAAAAGTAATTCAAAGGATGTGATATTAAATGAAATACTATTCAATCGTTGCTTTGATTTCTGCGGTTGTTCATTTCGCACTCGGAATTTCAATTTGCCGCAATAAGCTCAAAGCCTTCGTTAACATAACGTGTAAAAATCCCGAAAGATATAAAGTTCTCGGCGGATATTTCATTGCCATAGGCTTGATTATGCTCAGCTGTGCCGTTGCGGCGCTTCGGGAATCAACAGGCGCAATTATTTATCTTGTCATTTGCGCCGTTATCGTTTCAATAATTCTTTCACTTATCAGGAGGGAAAGCGTGTGAAGAAAAAATACAATTATTTCAGCAACTTAAAATTTATGCTGAAAGAGCATTGGGGTTTTGACAAATCCTACGTTCTTATGCAAATCGGTCTGACTCCGTTGGGTGCGATAAGCTCGGTTGTGGCGGCGTATCTGCCGAAAATCGTTCTCGACTGCGTTGAAAACAAAACACCAGCTTCGGAGCTTCTTCTCAAAGTCGGTATTCTTTCTGTTCTGCTCATTGCGTTCGGATATCTGAATAACGTTATGTATAACAAAAGCCATCAGGGACGAATGCTCGCAAGGGATATTATGCTCCACAAGCTTGTCTGCAACAAAGTTATGAGCATGGACTATAACAACTACACCTACAATGAAACCCGTGTTCTGCGTGAAAAAGCGTGGAATGCAATTCACGGTTGGGACGGGAGCGTTGCAAGATTCATTGAGCTTAACGCTACTGTCGCTTCATCAGCTTTCGGTTTCACGGCATTCACGGCGATTATCGTTGAATGCAATCCGTGGTTCATCCCCATTCTTATTCTCTGCTACGGCATCAGTATGGCAGGTTGGCTGATTTTCAACAAATGGAAAGAAAAAATGAAAGACAAGGTTGCCGAAATCTTCCTTCGTCTGCATTATGTAACCTACCGTTCAAAGGATTTTTCAAACGCAAAGGATGTGCGCATTTACAATATGTCCGACTTCCTAATGAGAAAAATTGATAAGCACCTTGACGATGCAAATTGGTGGAACATCCTGCGAAACAACGGTCACTATATCAACTGCATGCTTGAAGATGTTTTCAAATTCGGTGTAAGCCTCGGCGCATATATCTACCTCATTCATCTCAAGCTCAATTCCGAGATGACACTCGGCGATTTTTCTCTCTATTTCGGTGCGATAACGGGATTCGGTCAGTGGCTTGCAAAGCTTGTTGACTCGATTTCTGAAATTATTTCCGGTGCACACAATGTCAGCGATTTCAGAGAATTCCTTGATATCGAGGATAAAATGAACACCAAAGAGGGCGAAAAGCTGCCGTCGGGCAAAGATTTGCCCTGCGAAATCGAGCTTAAAAACCTTACTTTCTCTTATGACGAAGCCGAAAAGCCTTCGGTTGATAACCTTTCGCTGAAAATAAATAAGGGCGAGAGAATTGCGATTGTCGGCGTTAACGGTGCAGGCAAATCAACGCTTGTTAAACTCATCTGCGGTCTGTTTATTCCCAACGAGGGGCAGATTCTCATTAACGGCATTGACAGCCGACTTTTCAACCGTGACGAATACTATCAGCTATTCTCAACGCTTTTTCAGGATTGTGCATTACTGCCTGCAACGGTTGCAAAGAATATCGCACTCTGCGAAGAAAATAAAATTGACCGCAAAAGACTCCGTGAATGTATGAGCCTCGCAGGAATACTTGATAAGGTTGAAAGTCTGCCGCAGAAAGAAAACACTCTGCTTGTGCGTGAAGTTCACGAGGGTGCTGTTGCGTTTTCGGGCGGTGAACTTCAAAGACTTCTGCTTGCAAGGGCACTTTATAAGGATGCTCCGATAATCATTCTTGATGAGCCGACCGCCGCACTCGACCCCATTGCAGAAAACGATATGTATCTCAAATACAGCGAGCTTACAAAAGATAAAACCGCAATTTATATATCCCACAGACTTTCGTCAACCCGTTTCTGCGACAGAATTATTCTTCTTGACGATGCGAAAATTGCCGAAATGGGAACACACGAGGAATTGCTCGAACTCGGCGGCAAATATGCTGAAATGTTTGAAACACAGAGCCGATATTACAGAGAGGAGGCTATTATATGAAGAATTTCAAAGAAGATTTTGAAATAATCAGACAAGGCTTGAAGCTTGTTAAAATCTATCTCGGCAAAAACTATTTTTCACTCAATCTCATCGTTAAAATTCTCCGTGCCGTTACGCCTTATATCACAATTTACTGCACGGGTCTTGTCATTACCGCACTCACTGAAAGGCAGGGCTTTGAGCAGATATTGAAATACGTTCTCATCGCAACAATCACAACACTTGTTATTGACGTTATCATCCGAACCATCAACCGAAAAGCCTTGATAATGCTCAACAGCTGTTGGGAAAAGCATTCCGCACTTCTTTCCCGAAAAGCTCTTGAACTCGACTATGCAAAGGCGGAAAGCTCATCCGTTCAGGAGCTTCGCGGCAAAATCGAAGAAAATGCAAATAACGGCAACGGTCTTACCTGGGTTGCAGAATGCGTAGCAGAAATGATATCCTGCGTTTTCTCGATTATCGTTGCAATTGTTATGATTTCGGGCATGGTTTTCAGCAAATCGCCTGCAAAGCTTACGGGATTTATGGCGTTTGTTGATTCACCCCTGCTCGGTATGTCGCTTGTTATTTTCTCTGCCGTTATGATTGCACTTTCGGTTAAGTATCACAGCCTGAGCGAGAAAAAGCAGTTCAACATTTTTAACAGAGTTGTGAAATTCAATCCGATTCTTGAATACTATAACCAGAAATATCTCAACGAAAACGAAAGCGGCAAGGATGTCAGAATTTTCAACGAAAAAGGACTTATCAACGAGGAAATCACCGAAAAAATTTATAACCCCACCGCTAAGATGAGAAAGGATACTTTCAGAGTATGGGCAACCATCGGTCAGATAAGCACGGTTTCAACAAATCTGCTCGGCGGTCTTGTATATATTTTCGTAGGACTCAAAGCACTTGCAGGCGCATTCGGTGCAGGCAAGGTTGTTGAATATTACGGCGCAATCACAAAGCTCATCACCGCTTGCACGGATATTGCGGGCAACGCAGGGTATCTGCACGCAAACAATGCTCAGTTAAAGCAGGAAATTGAATATCTGAATCTCGTTTCCGATATGGAAAACGGCACGAGAACAGTTGACGGCATTGACCATGCAAACTCTGTTTTTGAGTTTCACAACGTTTCGTTTGCTTATCCCGAAACCGAGCCAATGATTCTTAAGAATTTCAGTATGAAGATTAAGTCGGGCGAAAGGCTTGCGGTTGTCGGTATGAACGGCAGCGGAAAATCAACGATGATAAAACTCCTTTGCCGTCTTTATGACCCCACCGAAGGCAGAATCACTCTCAACGGAATTGACATCCGTGAGTTTGACTACGCCGAATACTTAAAGCTTTTTGCAATCGTCTTTCAGGATTTCAAGCTCCTTGCATTCCCCGTCGGTGAAAACGTTGCCTGCTCCGATGAATACGACGAAGAAAGAGTGTGGCAATGCCTTGAAATGGCAGGCGTAAAAGACAGAGTTGAAGAATTCCCGAAGAAGCTCAAGCAGTCAATCTATAAGCTCTATGAAAAAGACGGCATAGACCTTTCGGGCGGTGAAGAACAAAAAATCGCCATTGCAAGAGCGCTCTATAAGGATGCGCCGTTTGTTATTCTCGACGAACCCACAGCCGCACTCGACCCCATAGCAGAGAGCGAGATTTATTCAAGATTCAATGATATTGCAGGCGACAAAACAGCCGTTTATATTTCCCACAGACTTTCATCCTGCCGATTCTGCAGCAGAATTGTTGTTTTTGATAACGGCACAGTTATTCAGGAAGGCACCCACGAAGAACTCCTTGAAGAAGCAAACGGCAAATACTCCGAGCTCTGGAACGCACAGGCACAGTATTATGCCGAAAACACAGAAAAAGATGGTGAATAATATGATATTTGATGAAAAGAAAATAATTCTTAAAAACGGTCAGAATGCGATTCTGAAAACGCCTTGCATTGAAGATGCCGAAGTAATGCTCGATAACATCAAAACCGCTTGCGGAGAAACTGATTTTCTGACCCATTATGCTGAATATTGGGATAATGTTTCTGTTGAAAATGAAGAAGAATTGATACGCAGTAAGCGTGAATCTGAAAATAACCTTGTAATTGCGTGTTACATTGACGGCAGACCCGTCGGAAGCTGTGATATTACTTTCTTCAACAACTGCAAAAATTTCCACCGTGCGGGATTGGGCATATCCATAACAAAAAAATATTGGAATCTCGGCATCGGCTCCGCAATGTTTGAGGCACTTATTGAAGCCGCCCAAAATCACGAAGGCACGGAAATCGTTGAACTTGATTTTATTGAGGGCAACGACAGAGCAAAAGCGCTTTACGAAAAATTCGGTTTTAAAGTTGTTGCAGTCAAACCCGACTACTGCAAACTCAAAGACGGCACATATCAGAACTTGGTTTATATGCAGAAATACTTGTGATTTTGCTTTGAATGAAAAAGTAAATGCAATCAAAGAAAGGAAATAAAGAGCATATATCA
>CALAQQ010000201.1 GCA_937888485.1 uncultured Clostridia bacterium | reverse complement strand
CACTCATTAAATGATTGACATCACCGATATTGCGTGATATAATAAGAAAAAATAATTTTTCGGAGGATACAGACATGAAGATTAAGACTCTTGAAACAAAGAATCTTTGCGAAAGCGCTAAAAAGGGCGGCTGCGGCGAATGCCAGACATCCTGCCAGTCAGCTTGCAAGACAAGCTGCGGTGTTGCTAACCAGCAGTGCGAAAGCAAGAAATAAGAAATAACAAAATGCCGCCAATGTGGCGGCATTTTTAATAGTTTTTTAACAGGTGATACTATGATACATTGTTATAAACTCGGCGGTCTGAATATCGTTCTCGATATTTTTTCGGGTTCGGTTCATGTTGTTGACGAGGTTGCATACGACATAATCGAAATGTATGAAACCGAAAGCCGTGAAGAAATCGTCGCAAAAATTCTTGCGAAATATCCCGACCGTGAGGACGTCACAAAGGAAGAAATCGAGGATTGCTTTGAACAGCTTGAGCAGCTCCGCTCTGCGGGTAAGCTTTTCACTCCCGACACCTTTGAACCCATGGCGGGCGACCTTAAGAAAAAAACTTCGGGTGTTATAAAAGCTCTCTGCCTTCATATTGCTCACACCTGCAACCTCAACTGTTCCTATTGTTTTGCAAGCCAGGGCAATTACCATGGCGACAGAGCGGTTATGAGCTTTGAGGTCGGCAAACGTGCGCTCGATTTCCTTATTGAAAATTCGGGAAGCCGCAGAAATCTTGAGGTTGACTTCTTCGGCGGCGAACCCCTCATGAATTTTGAGGTTGTGAAACAGCTTGTTGAATATGCACGCTCCGTTGAAAAAGAGGCGGACAAGAACTTTCGCTTTACGCTTACAACAAACGGCGTTCTTGTTGACGATGATGTTATCGAATTCTCAAACCGTGAAATGAGCAACGTTGTTCTCAGCCTTGACGGCAGAAAAGAAGTGCATGACCGTTTCCGTGTTGACTATGCAGGCAACGGAAGCTGGGAAAAGATTGTTCCCAAATTTCAGAAGTTTGTTGAGGCACGAGGTAACAAGAATTATTATATGAGAGGCACATTCACCCATGCAAACCCCGATTTTCTTGAGGATATCAAGCAGATGCTTGACCTCGGATTTACGGAGCTTAGCATGGAACCCGTTGTCTGTGCACCCGATGACCCCTCTGCACTCACACAGGAGGATTTACCCATTGTTCTCGACCAGTATGAGAAGCTTGCAGCGCTCATGCTCGAAAAACATAAAGAGGGAAAACCTTTCACCTTCTATCACTATATGATTGACCTCAAGGGCGGTCCGTGTATCTATAAGAGAATTTCGGGATGCGGCTCGGGAACTGAATATATGGCTGTCACTCCCTGGGGTGATCTTTATCCCTGCCACCAGTTTGTCGGCGAAGAAAAATTTAAACTCGGCGATATCTGGAACGGCGTTGATAACCACGAAATTCAGAAAGATTTTGAGTCCTGCAATGTTTATGCTCGACCCGAATGCAGGGATTGCTGGGCAAAACTCTACTGCTCGGGCGGTTGCGCCGCAAACGGCTATCATGCAACGGGCTCTGTAAAAGGAATTTATGAATACGGCTGCGAGCTTTTCAGAAAACGCATGGAATGTGCGATAATGCTTGAAGCCGCAAAGGCAGTTGAGGAATAATGAAAACCCCGATTTGCGATTTTGTAACTGAATATAAAAAAAGCGGAAAACTCCGTCTGCATATGCCCGGTCACAAAGGCAAGGATTTTCTCGGCATTGAAAGCTCCGATATAACCGAAATTGACGGTGCGGACGTGCTTTATAACGCAAACGGCATAATCAGAGAGAGCGAAGAAAATGCGGCAAAGCTTTTCGGTACGGCAAAAACGCTTTATTCAGCCGAAGGCTCATCGCTTTCAATCCGTGCGATGCTTTATCTTGCAACTCTTTATGCAAAAGAGAACGGCAGAAAACCGATTATTGCCGCAGGCAGAAATGCTCACAGAGTTTTTATGACTGCCGCCGCACTTCTCGATTTTGAGATTGCGTGGATTTATCCCCCAAAAAGCGAAAGCATTATTTCATGCGATATTTTGCCCGAGTATCTCGATGCGTTTCTTTCGGATATGGCTGAAAAACCCGTTGCGGTTTATATCACAAGTCCCGATTATCTCGGCAATGTTTCGGATATAAAAGGTATTTCACGCATTTGCAAAAAGCACGGTGTATTGCTTCTTGTTGACAATGCTCACGGCGCATATCTCGGATTTTTGTCCGAAAACATACATCCGATTTCGCTCGGCGCAGATATCTGTTGCGATTCGGCACATAAAACCCTGCCTGTTTTAACAGGCGGCGCATATCTCCATATTTCGGAAAATGCGCCCCGAATGATGAGCGATTATGCTGAAAATGCCATGTCGTTTTTTGCATCAACAAGCCCGTCATATATCATTATGCAGTCGCTTGATATGGCAAACAAATATATTGCCGACGGCTATCCCGAAAAGCTTGAAAAAACCGCAAATGCAGTCAACAAACTCAAAAAACGACTTTCGGATTACGGCTTTGAGCTTATCGGAAACGAACCGATGAAGCTTACCTTAAGTCCGAAAAGCATGGGATATACGGGCGAAGAAATTGCGGGTATTCTTTCGGAAAACGGTATTGAATGCGAATTCTCCGACCCTGATTTTGCGGTTATGATGTTCACTCCTGAAATCGGTAATGATGAAATTGAGCTTATCGGAAATATTCTTATTTCCATTGAAAAGAAAGAAGCGATAACCGAAAAACCTCCCGTTTTATCAATGCCCGAAACAGCCATGACTGTCAGAAAAGCTGTTTTTTCAGCATCGGAAGAAATTTGTGTTTCCGGATGCAAGGGCAGGATTCTCGCTTCTTCGGCGGTAAGCTGTCCGCCTGCAATTCCGATAACAGTTTGCGGTGAAATTATTGACGAAAATGCAATAAAATGCTTTGAATATTACGGCATTAAAAGTTGTCGTGTTGTCAAAAAATAACTTGAATAATAACAAATCACTCTGAAACACTAAAAAGTGAAGGCAGGGTGATTTTTTTGACTGTAAAAAGAAGAATTTTCATTAGAACAATTTCATATCTTGTTGCGGTATGCATGGTTTTTGCGGTGTCGGGGATGTTTTCCCAAAGAGCAAAGGCAGGATATGAAGAAACACTCGGTAAAGTCAGAATGACAAATCTCGGGTCGATGTGCGAATATTTCCGCGATATCAGTGCGGGTCTGCGTTTGCTTGCGGTTTCGGCAGACAGTTCCGTTTCGGAGAGCATTTCCTATGTTGAGGCAAGAGTTATGGGCGCAAAAGGATGTCTTAACGGCTTCGACTCAAAAAAGATAAAAAACATCGGAAAATTTATTAACACGGTCAACACCTTTACGCAGGAATTTTCGGGCACGAGCGAAAAAAGAAAAATCGCAATCTATCTATCCGAATATGCACAGGAGGTCTATTTTCATCTCAATGATGTTTCATCGGCTGTGCTTAACGGTGCTTATTCTTTAACCGAATACGGCAGTATTTATAACGGAAATGAAAAACCGTATTTTGAGGATTATGTTGACTATTCAAACGGAAACGAGAGAGAGCTTTTCAATGCGGCGGCGCCTGCATCGGCAAACGAAAACAGTTCTTTTTTTGATAAAAAAGAAGATATATCCGAAGAAGCTGCAAAGAAAATTGCGAGCAGCGTAACGGGCATAAACTCCGCATTATGGAGGGATAACAAAACCGATAAAAACGCATATTCTTTTTGCCACGGCGATATTGCCGTGGATATCAGCAAATCGGGTATGCTTTGCAAATTGATAAATCCCATGCCGTGCAAAACGGCGAAAATGACCGTAGGTGAATCGGAAGAAAAAGCGCATGAATTTCTGGCTGAATACGGATATAAAGATATGGTTTTGTTGAGGCGTGAAAGCGGTGAATTCACAGCCTCATTTTTGTTTTATCCCCAAATAAACGATGTTTTGCTTATGACCTCTCCCGTTGAGATTGAGATTTGCAGGTCAAACGGAGAAACTGTTTATTTCAATTCTTATGAGTATATCGGAAGTTACAGAGAGGATGTTTATGCACCCGAAACGGTTCCCGATTTAAGCGATGCATTGCCCGAAAATATTACCGTAATCCGAAGCTTTTTTTGTTTCAAAAAGATAAATGGAAGGGAAAGGCTTTGTATTCTTTCGGAATGTAATTATAATGATTATATATATTATATATTTTCTGATCCCGAAACAATGAAAATTCTCAGAACAGAAAATGTATAATTTTTCTTTACTAAAAGATTCCGTTGTGCTAAAATGAAAACAAAGGAGGAATAAAAAATGAAAAAAACATTAAAATTAATCTCCCTCATCATGGCAGTTATCATGCTTGTTCAGATTCCGATAATGGCAAATGCGGCGTTTGATGCACCTATACTCTCAAGAGATGAATGGGATGAGCTCTATGAGGACTACTGCGATGAAAATACTCTCCCCATGCTCTGCGTGGGTGCGGATGAAAAATCCGTCAGCCTTGTATGGCACGCAGATAAGGATAAGGCACAGCCGAAAGTACGTCTTGCAAAAAACAAAAGCGTGAACGATTACACCGAATATACAGGCGTAACAACCGAAGCTGAAAATGATGAGCAGGTTATCTGCCGTGTAACCGTTGACGGTCTTGAGGAAAACACAATTTATTATTATAAGTGGTATTCCGATAACGGCTGGAGCAAGGCTTATAAATATGAAACCAAGTCGTTCACCGACCATAAGGCGCTTATTGTTGGCGATATTCAGATTGGCGGTCAGTCGGAAGAATCAAGTGTTCAGTCTGATGTAGGCTATAACTGGAACAATGTTCTTGCAAAGGCTCTTCAGGATAACCCTGATGTCAGCTATCTAGTTTCACCCGGTGACAACACTTCAACGGGCAAAACAGCCGATGAATGGCAGACTCTTCTCATGCCCGCAGGCGTTAGAAGTCTCCCCATGGCTCTTGCAATCGGCAACCACGATAAGAAGGGCATGGCATATAACTATTTCACCAATATGCCCAACGAATATTACGGTAAGTATTTCGAAGGTCTTGACAGAGATTTCTGGTTCCGCTACGGCGACGTTCTTTATCTTGTTTTTGATGCTTGTTCCGCATCTGCAGCAGACCATATGGCAATGGCAAAGGAAGCTGTTGAAAAGAATCCCGATGCAAAGTGGAGAATAGGCGTTATGCATCAGGCGTTGTTCGGCCCTGCTTTCTGTGCATTCAGCGGTGAAACCCAGATTCTTCTCAATGCTGTATTTACCCCGATTTTTGATACATTTGATGTTGACCTTGTTCTTACGGGTCACAGCCATATTCAGGGTCGTTCAAACTTTATGTATGAAAGCATGACAATCGGTGCTGCAAAGAGCGGAGAAACCTATAAAAACCCTCTCGGCACGGTTTATCTCAACACAAACGCTTTTTGCGACCATGAGAGCTTTGAGGAATATGAGTTTCTCAATCTTCCCTACGTTGCATACAGCTTCGGCAAGAACGATGTTACAACATACACAACCCTCGAATTCAAGGGCGACACAATGGAAATCAAAACCATGAGAGGGGATAACAGCGAGCTTCTCGATTCGCTCACAATCGAAAAGACTAAGGATGACCATAACGATGACGGATTGCTCAAGAAGTTCCACCGCCTTCTCTACAAGGTTGTAGAAGTTCTCGGCTGGGTATATCTTGAGGGCGATAAGATTACCGTTGCAATCAGAGGCGGACATTTTTAATAAAACAAAGAGCTGTCTTTACGGGACAGCTCTTTTTCTGAAAAAAATTCCAAAGTCCTTTTTATGGGACACATCCCTTGCTATAATGTAGACAATGAAACAGACGAACAAAAGGATGTTCGGTAAAAAACAGAAGATTTTTTGTGATTTTTGTTGAAAATATTTGATTTTTGCAAATAAAAATTCTACGTAGCACACTACTTGTTGTGGCATAAACATTTGACAGGCAGCATATATTGTGGTATAATAAGGATGTAAATAAAAAATCACGAATAATCGAACATTTGCATTGACAAACGAATGTTCGTCTGCTATAATAACAATCACAGAACAAATGTTTATGATTTGTTCGCAAGGGAGGATTTAAAATGACATTTGCAGATATCATCAGAACAGCATTGGAATTTGCAGCAGTAATTCTGCTTATAGTTGGTTTTATAAACGAAAAGAAGGTTATTGCATTTGAGGTTAAACTTGCAAGGGCAATAAAGATTCATCTTCGCAACCGCAGAATCCGTAAGCAGAGAGAAAAGGCTGCAATGCGTGCGAGAGTTCAGTCAAGAGCAGTTGAGGAGTTCTGTGAAGAAGAACCCGTTTTCACGCTTATTAACGGTTCAGGCAGTGCGCATCAGGTTGCATAACAATTATCTTTCATAAATATTGCAAGAAAAAGGACAGCTTCGATTTGAAGCTGTCCTTTGACTTTGTCAAATTTAACTGTTTTATTTTATAAGCTGAACAAGGTCGATTGCGCCGACAGGGCAAACCTCGTGGCATTTGCCGCAGCCTGTGCACTTATCGTAGTCAACCTTTGCACAGAAACGGTCGATTGTTACCGCACCTGCTTCGCATTCTTTTACGCATTTCATGCAGCCGATGCAGCCTGCAGTGCATTCCTTACGGGTGAGAGCGCCCTTGTCATGGTTTTTGCAAAGAACAGCCGCTTTGATTTCTTCGAGGGGCATCATTTCGATAAGTCCCTTCGGGCAGGTCTTTACGCACATTTTGCAAGCCTTGCAGAGAACGGGGTTGATTCTTGCGATGCCGTCGCACAAACTGATTGCATCATACTGACAAACTTCAATGCAGTCACCGAAGCCGATGCAGCCGTAAATGCAGTCCTTGGGACCGCCGAAAATCTGCGAAGCCATTCTGCAGCTCTGAACGCCCTGATATTCAAGCTTTGTTGAAGCGTTGACATTGTGACCCTGACAGAGAACAACCGCCGCTGTTGGCTTAACCTCGCCTGCGGCAAGACCTGTGATTTCACCGATGGCTTTTGCGGTATCGTTTCCGCCGGGTGCACACAGAGCGGTGTCTGTTGTTTCTCCTTTTGAAAGAGCAGCCGCATAACCGTCACAACCCGAGAAACCGCAAGCGCCGCAGTTTGCACCGGGGAGACATTCTCTTATCTGCTCCGCTTTTTCGTCAACGGGAACAGCAAAAACCTTTGATGCGATTGAAAGACCGAGACCTGCTATAAGTCCGATGGCGGCAACGATGATAACTGCCAATAAAATAGGATTCATTCCGTTACCTCCTTAACCGAATATTCCGTCAACAAGGCCCGTAAAGCCCATGAAGGAAAGTGAAACTATTGATGCGGCAATAAGAACAACGGGAAGACCCTGAAGGAATTTGGGGATATCAGCGCCTTCAAGTCTGCTTCTTACGCCTGAGAAAATAACCATTGCAAGCATGAAACCGATGCCGGCGCCAACGCTGTTGATCATTGACTGTGCAAAGTTATATTCCTTGGTGATGTTGAGAAGAACAACGCCGAGAACAGCGCAGTTTGTTGTGATAAGAGGAAGATAAATTCCGAGTGCTTCGTAGAGAGGCGGCATGAACTTCTTGAGAATAAGTTCAACAAGCTGAACAAGCGCCGCAATAACGAGAATGAAAACGATTGTCTGGAGATAACCGAGTCCGTTTGCAACAAGGAGATACTTGTTGATGGGGAAGGTTACGGCAGTTGCAAGAGCCATAACGAAGATAACCGCACCCGACATACCGACTGCTGTGTTGAGCTTCTTGGAAACGCCGAGGAAGGGGCAGATGCCGAGGAACTTGCAGAGAACGAAGTTTTCGGTGAGAATTGCGGTGAGGAGAATTGATAAAGCTATTTTCATGCTGTTTCAACCTCCTTTTTTTCTTCTTTGCACTCTTTACCTTCTGCAAGAAGTGCACAGTTTTTAGCCATGGGGCAAGCCTGACAGCCACCGAGACCTGCCTTGGGTTTGCCTTTCTTTTCGGCAAGCTTGTTTGCGCAAGCCATAAGAAGTCCGAATGTGAGGAAGCCGCCGGGGGCGAGAATGAATACGGTCATGGGGCTGAGATACTCTGTCCAGGGAAGAGTGAAGCCGTTGAAGCCGCCGAGAACGTTGTCGCCGAAGAGAACGAGAAGATTCTGTGCACCTGCGAGGAATGTTCCTGCACCGAGAATTTCTCTGACTGATGCCATGAGGCAGAGAGCAACGGTGAATCCTACGCCCATGCCGAGACCGTCAACCGCTGAAGCAACAACGGAATTTTTACCTGCAAAAGCCTCAGCTCTACCGAGAATGATGCAGTTAACAACGATAAGAGGAAGGAAAACACCGAGAGCCGCATCAAGTGCGGGAACAAATGCTTTCACTATCATCTGAACTATTGTAACGAATGATGCGATAACAACTATGTAAGCGGGAATACGCACTTTCGAGGGAATGACCTTACGAAGAAGTGAGATAACAATGTTTGAACAAACAAGAACTATCATCGCAGAAATGCCCATACCGAGCGCATTAACAACGCTTGTTGTAACAGCAAGTGTGGGACAGGTGCCGAGAACAAGACGGAAAACGGGGTTTTCTGCTATAAGACCTTTGGTAAATTCCTTACCGAGTGATTTCTTTTCAGCCAATGTTCTCACCTCCTGCTGCTTCAATTGCGGCGTTGACTGCATTAACAACCGCTCTTGAGGTTATTGTTGCGCCTGTGATGGCGTCGATTGAATTTTCGCCTGCTTTGTCCTTTGAAACGGTGATACCGTTAACAAGACCGACAAATTTATCACGGAATGATATTTCGGCTGCCTTTGCACCGAGACCTGCTGTTTCGCTGTGTGAAAGAATATTAACACCTGTTACTTTGCCATCGGCATCAACACCTGTCATAACGGAGATATCTCCGCCGTAGCCCTTGGCTGTGTTAACAACAACATAACCGATGGTTGCGCCGTTTTCATCGAGTGCCGCAACAATGCTTGTGCCGTCTTCAAGAATTTCCGCTTCGCCGAAAGATGTTGCATCGGCGAAAACGGTTTGTCTTGATTTGATTTCGGTTTCGATTGCAAGCTGTTCGATAATCGGAGCGGTTACCTGATTTGTGAAACCGAGAAGAACGGTTGCAACAAGGCAGATAACAAAGAGGGTAACTGTCGGAACAAGATAGTCCTTCAGATTTTTCATTTTGCTTCACCCTCCTTCGATTTTTTCTCTTTAACCGTACCGAAAGGCTTGGGAGCCATGATTGTTTCGATATGGGGAACAAGAAGGTTCATGATAAGAATCGCAAAGGATACGCCTTCGGGGAGAGATGCAAAGAGTCTGATAACACAGGTCAGAAGACCGCAGCCTACGCCGAAAACGATTTTTGCATTCGATTTGATGGGGCTTGTTGAATAGTCAGTTGCCATGAAGAATGCACCGAGGAGAAGTCCGCCGCCCATGAGCTCATAAGCAACAAATTCAAAATCGAACTTGCCTGCAATAAGCATGATGACTGCAACCGTGCCGATAAATGCAACGGGAATTTTATAGGAAATAACTTTTCTTGCCATGAGGTAGATACCGCCGATGATAAGAGCGATTGAGCAGGTTTCGCCGAGACAGCCGCCTCTGATACCGAGGAACATGTCAAGAAGTGAGGGAAGTGCTTCGTTTGTTTCACCGCCGATGACTGCAAGGGGAGTTGCTGTTGAAACTGCATCTGTTTTCCATGAAAGCGGAGCAGTCCAGTTGCCCATTGCCTGACCGAAGGAGAGAAGAAGAATGATTCTTGCAACGATTGCGGGATTTGCAAAGTTCTGACCGATACCGCCGAACATCTGCTTTACAACAACAATTGCAAAGAAGCTTCCGATTGCCGCCATCCAGAGAGGAATGCTTACGGGAAGATTGAATGCAAGGATAAGGCCTGTTACAACGGCACTTAAATCCTGGATTGTGTTATGACGTTTCATAACCTTTCTTGCAACGAATTCCGAAAGAACGGCAGTAATAACCGATGTTGCGGTTACTGCAAGAACACGGGGTCCGAAAAGCACTACTGCCGCAATAAGGGCGGGGATAAGTGAAATTACAACATCAAGCATGATACGCTGAGTTGTGTCTTTTGTGCGAAGATGAGGCGACGCACTGACAACGAGCTTTTTACCGTCAACCATTATTTATTGCCCTCCTCTCTTAAAATTGCCTTTGCAAGGCGCATATGCTGAACAAGGGGTTTGCCTGCGGGACATGCAAATGCACAGCTTCCGCATTCCATGCAAACGGTTATACCGAGCTGCTTGAGTGCTTCGGGGTCTTTAGCCTTTGCGGCTCTTACGATATTTGTAGGCATAAGACTCATCGGGCAGGCGATTGCACATCTGCCGCAACGAATGCAGTCTGTTTCGGGTTTGAGAACAGCATCATCCTTTGAGAATGCGAGGATTGCATTGTTCTGTTTGAGAACAGGCAAATCCGTTCCGACTATGGCAAGACCCATCATCGGTCCGCCGGTTAAGATTTTGCAGGGTTCTGTTTTGAAGCCGCCGCAGAAATCAATGATATCCGAAATGTTTGTTCCGATGGGAACTCTGACGTTTTTGGGATTTGCAATTGCAGAACCGTCAACTGTGAGCGAACGGCTGACGAGGGGTTTGCCCGTCTTAAGATAGCGTGCAATAAACGCTGCCGAAGTAACGTTAAGAACAACACAGCCAACATCGGAAGGAAGCTTTCCGGGAGGAACTCTTCTGCCCGTTGCGGACTGAACCATCATTTTTTCTGCGCCCTGAGGATATTTTGATTCGAGAATCATGAGCTGAACCTCGTCGTCAATGTCATCCTTGTGGTCTGCTATGTTTTTCAGAACCTTGAATGCTTCGGGTTTGTTATCCTCTGCGGCAATAACAACTCTCTTGAAACCGAGAATATCCTTGAGTGTATAAACGCTTGAAAGAATATCCCATGAATTTTCCATGCATTCACGGTAGTCAACGGTTATGTAAGGCTCACATTCCGCCGCATTGATGATAAGAGTGTCTATATTCTTATCTTCGGGGAAATTGAGCTTTATATGAGTGGGGAAGCCTGCACCACCGAGACCGACAAGTCCCGAAGCTCTGACTGCTTTGATGAAATCTTCTTTTGTTTCAACCTTCGGAGGCTCAATGCCTTCCCAAAGACGCATTTCACCGTCGGATTCAATTGTTACCGCCTTTGACATAACGCCGTTGGGGAGTTTGACATCGCCCACAGCTATAACCTTGCCCGAAACGGAAGCATGAATCGGTGCGCTGACGAATTTATCCGTATCACCGATAACCTGACCTACTGCTACTTCATCCCCGACCTTTACAACAGGGTCACAGGGTGCACCTATGTGCTGCTGCATGGGGATAACTACCTTTGAAGGTATGGGAAGTCTGACAACTTCGGATTCGGCAGTGTTCTTATGATGGTCAACCTTAACGCCGCCTCTGACTTTTTTTACAGCCTTCAATACGCCGTCAACAGCCTTAACCATAATATCATCTCCTGTCTGTTTTTAGAGTGGCGGAAGTAATCCGAACTGTGTTTTTTATCGGATGATTTCCGCCTTTTCTTCGTTAAAATACTCGCAAATCCGTCAAGGATTTGCTGCGTTTTATGCCTTGATAAGCCAAAAATCCTCACGATAAAAAATCTTCGACCTGAAAGCGAAAGATTTTTAAATGATTTTTGGCGGTTGAGTGAGCAGGAAGGCTGACGCCTTTCAATCACGAAACGCCGAAAAGCGTTGAAAATACTCGCTTTCAGGCATAGTTCGGATTGCTCCCACCACTCTAATGAAGAAAGTTTTTTAATTTATCTAAAGCGGGAATGACCGCTTTGAATATGATTCCTGTTACGGCACCCGTTGCAATTCCGAAAAGTGCAAGTGCGGGAGCGTAATATACTATACTTGCCGTGCTTGTTATAAAAGCTGCCGCAATGAGCTGACCGATGTTGTGACACAGCGCACTTATGACGGATATTCCCATAAGACCGAAAATTCTGTTTCCGTATCTCAGAAGAATAAACATGGCAACAGTCGAGAGAATCCCTCCCGAAAGGCTCATTATTCCTGCCGTGAAGCCTCTTGTCACAAAAGCAAAGCAGCCTTTTGTGATAACTATCATGAGCGCCTGGGGAAGTCCGAGACTTCCTGCGGCAAACATTGTTATGATGTTTGAAAATCCGGGTTTTGCTCCCGGAGGAAGAAAGGGTATCGGCGGAATAAGACTTTCCAAAAATCCCATTGACAGCGCAAGGGCGCAGAGTATCGCCGATAATGCCGTTTTATATGCAATATTGTTTTTCATATCAGTAAACCACCGCGTCAACGTCGCTTCCCGTTACCGTGATAACGGTTTTTGACGGGAGGCAGACTGCCGTATCTCCGTGTTTGCTCAAATCTCCGCAGGAAACGCAGAGCTTGTCCTCGCAGTCAGCCGATTCAAAGCGAATTTTTCCGTTTTCGGCAGTTATGACAACCCTCGGAGTCGTTGCGGGAATAACGGTTATTTTTTCGTTAACGCTTCCGAGGTCAACCGTTTCGATAACCTTGCCGTCAACGGTTATAACCGCCTGTACTGCATCGCTTTTTGAATTGTTTAAAAGGAGAAAAACGGCCGATACAATAATTATCAGAGCAATAACGGCGATGTCTCCTTTTTTTATAAATTTAAGTTTCATTATACCACCGTATATGAATTATCTGTTATTTCCAGATATTTATCTGCACCGTTTTCAGCATAGACTTTTTTATCCTCCGTAACGAAAATAACACCGCAGCCGTAAGCTTCTGCAAGAGCTTTTCCTTTTTCATAGCCGAGCACAAAACAAGCCGTTGAAAGTGCGTCGCTCAGGATACCGCTGTCGGAAATGATTGTTACGCTTAAAAGCCCGTTGTTAACGGGATAGCCCGTTTCGGGGTCGAGAATATGATGATATTTTCTGCCGTCTGCCTCAAACTGCTGCTCATAGCTTCCCGAGGTTGAAACACAGCCTTCGGGGATATGAAGCTTTGCAATGTAGCTTCCCGAATTGCCTTCGGGATTTCTTATGCCGACGGTGAATTCCTTATCACCGACAAGAAGAATGCTTCCGCCGATGCTGACAACTGCCTCTTTTATTTTATATTCAGATAGAAGGGTTTTTATTTCATCGAGAGCAATTCCTTTTCCCGTTGCACCGAAATCTATGATTGCCGATTTATCACCGTAAACAAGCTCTCTTCCGTCAATGGTCATTTTTTCATAACCTGTATGAGAAAGAGCATCGCGGATTATTCTGTCATCGGGTAAAACGGGGTCTGAGCCGAAATTCCATAGGTCGCTGACTGCACCGAGAGTAAAATCAAACGCACCGCCGCTTTTTTGACAAACATCAAAAAGAATGTCAAGATAAGCCGAAATATTTTCTGTATTTCCTCCGCCGTTTTTGTTGAGAAGCGAAACAACGGAATCTGCACTTTTTCTCGAAAGAATTTCAGTGTCAAGTTTTTCGGTGAGTTTTTGAATTTCATCTGATGCTTTGTCGGAATCTGAACCTTTTAGCTTAACGGTTGAATAGGTGTTCATCGCAAAAAATCCCGATGAGATTTCTTTGTTGAGAGTGCCGTCATAAATGAGAAAAGCAACAAGCGCCGCCGCAATTATTATCACGACTGCAAACGCTGTTTTTTTCACGGCACACACCTACCCATATTAAAAATATTTTATTTATATATAATACACCTAAAGCGAAAACATTTCAACCTTAAATGTTACATTTTAAACTAAAAATATTTGAATTTCGCGAAAAATATGGTAATATTATTATATAAAACACAAAGGAGCTCATTTTATGTCTGATTCAATATATATGCCCGTCAAATGTTTCTGGGGCGAAAATGCGGTTTCGGAGAATTCCTCCGCATTAAAACTCGGCAAAAAATGTCTGATTTTAACAGGCAAATCGGGTGCGAAAAAAAGTGGTGCGCTCGATGATGCAATAAAAGCACTTGAAAAGGAAAACATCGGCTATGTGATTTTTGACGAAATAGGAGAAAACCCGCTGATCTCCGTATGCCATAAAGCAGGTGTTGCCGCAAGGGAAAACGGTGCGGATTTTCTTCTCGGAATAGGCGGCGGGTCGGTGCTTGATGCGGCAAAGGCGATTGCAATTTATGCATCAAATTCCGCACTTATGCCGATTGATATCTATAAAAGAGAGTATGACAGCGCACCCCTTCCCGTTGCACTTATCGGAACAACCGCCGGCACGGGCAGTGAGGTGACCGCTGTTGCTGTTCTGACGAATGATGAAACAGGTATCAAAAAGAGCATTTCAGGTCCCGATTGCTATGCGGCAGTTTCTTTCTGTGACCCGAAATACTCTGCATCGCTTCCTTATAAATCAACGGTTTCAACGGCTCTTGATGCCTTTGCTCATGCAATTGAGGGGTATTTCACTCCGAAGGGAAAAGGAGTTCTGGAACTTTTTGCCGAAAAATGTATTCCCGAGCTCTATCGTTGTCTTAAAGAACTTTCAAAAACAGACACAGTTGCGGAAAATCTTCGTGCACCCCTTTATTATTCGTCGATTTATGCAGGTCTTGTTATCAACACATGCGGAACAGCTTTTCCCCATCCACTCGGCTATGTTCTGACCGAAAACTACGGCATGCCGCACGGTATGGCGTGTGCGGCATTCTTTGCACCGTTCATTGACCGTTGCAAAGAATTTTCTCCCGAAAAATATGACAAATTCATCGGGATGACCGAGGATATTGAAACCGTAAAATCTGTTATCGCAACCCTCACCGACCTTGAAGGAGTTAAGATTTCCGAAGAAGAAGCAAAAAAATATGCCCTGCGTTGGCAGAGCATAATTCCGAGGAATTTTACCGCCTCCCCCGGCGGATTAACTATGGAAGAGGCGGCAGGGATTCTCGCTTCCCGTTAGCAGCCGCAACCGCAGCCGCAGTCATTGTTTCTCTGTGTCATGCAACCGCAGCCGCAGCTGTTGTTGTTACCGCAATCGCCGTTACAGAAGAGAAGAATGAGAATGATGAAAAGGCACCAGTTGTTATTGCATCCGCAACCCATAATCTGACCTCCCTGTCTTGATTTGAAGCGTTGTTTCCAACCGCTTACATTCACAGATTATGCGGATGAAACCTAATGTGTTACGCCCCGCCGAAAATTTTTCGGCAGGGCGTTTTTTACAGATATTTTCTGATAAGAGAAACAACTCTTTCGGTTGAATTTCCGTCGCAGGCGGAAAGCTGTTCTTCTTTGAATTTCTTGATTTTTTCGTCCGGGGGATTTTCGGCGGTTTTTCTTATGCAGGCAAGCAAATCCGAACTGCTTGTCACCATTTCGCCGGGCAGACCGTCGGGAAAATCGAGATAGAAGCCTCTTTCATAATTCTTGTGGTCGGGGCAATAGAAAACCGAGGGTACGGAAAGGAGCGTTGCATCATAAATTACTGACGAATAGTCGGTTATGATAACGTTGCTTGCTGCAGTAAGTTTAAGTGTTGAATCATTTGATAAATCAAGGATATTCGGATATTCTCCGTTCTCAAAACGGTAGTCCATGAGCGGATGGCGTCGGATTATGAAAATCTCATCGTCATGCATGGATTTGCTCAGTTCCAACCAGTCGATTCCGGGATTATATTCAACCCTTTTTCCGTTTTCTTCTCTGAAAGTTGGGCAGTAAAGATATATTTTTTTGCCTTTTAAATCCGGATATTTTTCTAAAATATTTTCTTGCATTTCAGATGCTGATCTGATAAGAGAATCTGTTCTCGGAAGACCGAGAGGAAGGCAGATTTCTTTTGTTATTCCGAAGGCTTTTGCATAGCTTTCACGGCATTTTTTCGATGTAACAATAACTGCGGAATACTGTGAATGAGTGGCTTTTTCTTCTTCTGCAGTAAGCTGTGAGGGGGCATCAAGTCCGAACTTTTTGAAAGCACCGCAGGCATGCCATATCTGAATGAGTTTCTGACCCTCACGAAGGTTTACGCCCCTCATATATCTCACATAGTCGTCCGTTACGATAACTTTGCTTGTCATTAAATAAAGATAGGCAAGTGGCTTTATTTTAACGGAATGCGGAAGTTTATGGGCAAAGATGATTTTTTTTGCGTCGAGTGCATCATAAACCGCCTTTGCATTTTCAAGAAGCTTGCCGTCAGCACGTATTGAATAGAACAAAACAACATTTCTTAAGGGGAGAACAGAACAGAATGCGCGCCATAGTTTATTGAGAAATCTGAGGATTTTCCGTCTGTTGCGGACACTCAGAAGCTTTTTTATCAGATTTTTCATCCAATTCCTCCGAAAATTTCCTTTTATATATTCTAATATAAGCTGAGTTTTTTTACAATAGGAAAAAAGCAAAATCCGTCGAAGAAAAATTTTGAATTTTTTCAAAAATTTCTTTGAAAAAGTGTTGACTTTTTTGTTTGATTGTGTATAATATATATCCGTAGCCCAGTTGCGAGTTACATTGGGGAATAGTGTAACGGTAGCACGACAGACTCTGACTCTGTTTGTTGGGGTTC
>CALAQQ010000200.1 GCA_937888485.1 uncultured Clostridia bacterium | reverse complement strand
GCTTGTTCTGACGTGGTGTATAATTGCGCACTTTTACAAAGTGGTGTTTTTGTTGATCTCTCTGAATTGCTCAATCGTCCTGCCGACTGCTTCGGGTTGAAATGCAATTTTCAGAATTTCTTCAACCTGTTCGTCGGTCAGCTCATTGGGACAACCGAGAAATTTTTCAAGCATGGCTCCACGGGTGCAGAGTCTGTGAGTACGTTCTTTCCGTGTCAGCAAATTTATCTGTGACTCATAATATTTGCTTTTGTTATGCAACACCTTCAGTTCAGCTTCGCCCTTCGATAACATTTCACGAAGTTCGTCAATGGATTTGTTTTTGAGATTTTGATTTGACATTAATTTTTCACCTTCTTTCTGCTTTTTGTAATTGAATTTTTCAAGCATCTCTTGAAAACTATTCAAAGGATATTTTATTGTTTTTTATATTTCGATACGTTATTATATGAACAGACCGGTCAATGAATCTAATCAGAGGTGACGATACCAATGACAATTTATTTAAGCGAAAACATCAAAAGATTAAGGCGAGAAAAAGACCTTACTCAAGAAACTCTTGCAGAATTTTTGGGAGTAACTTTTCAGAGTGTCAGTAATTGGGAACGTGGCGAAAGTTATCCCGACATCACTATGCTTCCTGAAATTGCAGGGTTTTTCAAAGTAAGCGTCGATGAGTTGCTCGGTGTAAACAGAGTTGAGGATGAAGCAGAAATCACAAAAGAACTTGAAACTTATGATAATATCAGAGATAAAGAATTAAAACTGGAAATAATAAACAGACTTAAAGAAAAGTTTCCTAATGATTTCCGTATTCTTTTGAGATATATGTCTTGCCTTGTTCATTTCAAAGAGAACACACCTGAAAACGTTGCGAAAATAATTGCAATATATGAAAACATCAAACAGAACTGCAACAATGACAAAATACGTATTTCTGCCAAAAGACACATTGCCGAACTCTATAAGGGTCTTTCAGAAAAGGAAGGAAGCGGCATAACATTTGAGGACTGCGAAAAAATCATAAAAGAAATGCCGAGGATGAGAGACGGACAGGAAATGTTCTGTTTTTATTATCCTGAAAACTATCCAAATGGCGATGAGATAATAATGAACACTCTTGAAGAGCTGTTCTTGTTGCTCAATACAGTTTATTCTCATTATTTTCATTACAACGGCTTTTTCTATGACAGAAACTTCTCTGACGAATGGGTGCTTTCGGCTTTCAAAACAGAACTCGACTTTTTGAATTTTGTTTATGATGATGGTCATTACGGTAAAATGTGGCGAACAGTAATTTATAATTACGGACATTTAGGCGTAAGATATTTCAAGCTTGGTGATACTGCTAATGCATTGGAAAACTTCAGAAAAATGTGCGAGCTGGCAATCAAATTTGATAATATGGACAGAATAACAACTATGCACTCCGTAATGTTTGAAGGTAATGAATTTGATAAGCATACTTTGGGTTCTACTTATGTTGCTAAAACGCATATAAAAGAGCTTTTAACCGAAACATATCCTCTGTCTGACGATTTCAAGGCAACAGATGAATTCAAAAAAATCATTTCTGTTCTTAAATAAGCATTAAAAACTAAAAATACGAAGTCACTAAAAAGAGTGGCTTCGTATTTTTATTTATACCTTTTTAGCATCTCCTTTTGATTTTGGGTATAAGAAAACCGCTTCACGAAAAGTGAAACGGTTTTGTATTTTGTGTTTGCAAATAATTAAGGTTTTCTTGCGACGAAAGTAACTACGTTTGTGCTCAAACGGCTGATAAAAGTTTCTCTTGGAATATCATATTCCTGTTCGCTGACAGAAGTTTTCAACAAGTTAAAACCATCAAACACAGCACTTAAACATTCTTGGATTATTTCTGTGGGAAGATTAACTTCAAATTGAGCATCAGCAAATTCGTTTGTGCTTTGATTAACTTCTCTTACATTTGAGTTTATTACAAAACACACAATGCCATTTTCACGTAAACCGCCTTTTATTTCAGCCAACTTCCTTAAAAATGATTCATATGTGTCAATGTGCTCTAATGCAGATATAGCCATAATTAAGTCATAAGAATTATCTTTTATTTCATATTCTTCGATGGACTTAACAATTCCGTTTATGTTTGCAGCAACATTATGTTCAGCAGCATTTAGAACAAGTTTCTCGATTGCAATTTCCAGCAAGTCAACACAGTCAATGATACATTTATTGCCCTTAAATTCTTCTGCAATATAAATGCTGTTTCTTCCTACACCACAACCCAAATCTAAAACTTTAAGATCATTGTATTCTTCAAACAATGCTAAAATTTCTTTAACGGTTTTTATTGGCTTTTGCAGCCAACTGTCTGAACTGTAAAGTTTTTCGTTTGTATATATTTCAGTATGAGACTTTCTCTCGCTTTCTCTGATACGAATTATTCTCTCATTCATATATAAAATCACCTAACAGAAATTTGATAAATATAAAAAACAATAATTCAAGTTAACCTTTTAGATCAATCCATCTGCGCTTAATTTATCTTTAATCTGTTGCAAAAATGGCCGCATTCTACGATAAGCTATTTTGGAAAGAGCTAGGTGATAGTCAATTTCCTTTTTCAGCTCTGCGTGTAAATGAATTGCATTTCGCACTTCATAAATCCTAATTAGTTCTGAACAAAAGGTAGGCATTCCAGTCAATGTTTTAATTTCTGGCAAAATATCAGCAGTTGGATTGTTTTGTTCAGGAATATCTTTTAATATTCCAAGCTGAAAAGCTGCAACACACTTTTCATCAAATCTAATTTTTGTAACATCTCTCTTCTGGGTAGTTGGAAAATATGGTATGATAGTTTTTCCATCATGAAATAATAAACCGTTAATTTTTGCTAACTTGCTTGGTGGGATTGAAAAAGGTTTATTAACATTTTGAGTAAGCAGATTTTGAACCACGGGGTCATTCTTGTAATATTCATCAAATAACACATAGTGAATTGTTGCTTCATAAACAGATGCATACATCAGCACTTGCATTTTAACTTCAGCAAGTTGCAGTTCATCTTCAGCAGACATACCTTCAAAAAATTTGTATATAAATCGTGCGTTTTTAAATTCTGAGATCAATCTGTTTTTCAATGTAGCATCTTTAACAAAATCAAACGCATTATTATACCAGTCGTCTTTTGGTAAATCTCTAAAACAATATGACATAATACTGTCTTTAAGTTCTTTTTCAAAAGGCATTTATTCGCCTCCATAATTTTCTTTTATATAAATGAATTATATCACATACGTATCTGCAAAACAACATTATTTTCTTTTCACCCAAACAATATCATATCCCATAACATCAGCCATTTCAACTGCTTCGGAATACCGCAGAGAGCCTCGGCTGAGTTTGCCCGAAAAGTTCGGTACGCTGTCGCTCCAGCCGTATTCAAATGAAAGCATATCAACAAGTTCACGCATTGTCATTCCTTCTTTGACTATGTAAGATTTG
>CALAQQ010000199.1 GCA_937888485.1 uncultured Clostridia bacterium | reverse complement strand
TGCGCCTTGAAAAAAGACCGCTTGTGATGGTGCTTTCAAGCACGGATAATCAGCGATTTGAAAGCGAAGTTTTAAAAGCAGGCGCAGATTATTATTTCCTCAAACCCTATAACCCCGCCATGCTCGCCGAAAGAATAACGCAGTTTTCATCAATTCACAATTCAAACGCAAATTCAAACGGCGTTAAGGATTTAGAAGTTGTTGTGTCGCAGATAATGCATCAGATAGGAGTGCCTGCCCACATCAGAGGATATCAGTACTTAAGGGAAGCAATCATTCTGTCCGTAAACAACAGTGAAATGATAAGCTCTGTCACAAAAATCCTCTATCCAACCGTTGCAAAAACTTTCAAGACCACACCTTCAAGAGTTGAAAGAGCAATCAGACATGCCATAGAGGTTGCATGGGACAGAGGCGACGTTGATATTTTAAGCTCATATTTCGGATATACAATCCAGAACGAAAGAGGAAAACCGACCAACAGCGAATTTATCGCCATGATAAGCGATAATCTTAAATTGAGAATGAAAACGGTATAAAATAACGGCAGGGCGCATTTTACAATGCACTCTGCCGTTTGATTTTAAATCAGTATACCAAGTTTTAAAAGAATATCAACAAAAAATGTGACATCAAGCGAGAAGGTCGGCAATTTGAACACTTCGTCATCAACTTCTTCGGAAAGAATTTCAAATTCGACTTCCAGATTCATATCAGCTATGTTTTGCTCGAAGGTTAACTTTTTCAGTTCGTCGCCTTCAAAATATGAAATTATCGGATATTCCTGACCGTCTGATTCAAAAATATATTCTTCAACCCAAACTGTTTTTTCTTCAAGTTCTGTTTCATACGCTTCCACAAATATACAATTAGAAAAATCTGCATCAGTCGATCCGAAAACATCTTCCAATTTCATTTTGTAGTGTATAAAAGGAAATTCAGTAAAGAAAAGCAGAAGATTGCCGTCCTTTGAAACCGCTTTGATTTCTTTTCCGTCAAAATCAAAGGTCATGGCAAGGTTATCACCTTTAAGGTAAGCATTGCTCTTTAAAAAGCCTGCAAGTAAGCCATCAATACGCACATTAATTTGAACAGCAAGTTCGTTATCAACCTCGTGGTTACTCATCCATTTCTCGAATCTGGTGGGTTCTGCATCAACGGAAAATGCACCGATTGAAAAAACCGAAATGGTAATTAATACTGACAAAATAACAGATATTATCTTTTTCATAATAATCCCTCCTTTATTTTATGCAATTATAAGCGAAAGTATAATTCCTTTAAGAAACGGTGTTAAGTCAAAAGCTGCAGCAGGAACTTCGAACGCACCATCGTCAACATCAAACGAAATATCCTCAAAATATGTATACTGAACAGAGTTTGTTGATGAATCGGTAACGATGAGCATTTTGAGTTCATCGCCGACATAATAGAATTTGCTCGTTACAAACTCTCTGTCGTTATATTCTTCAACATAATATGTCTGACCGTCAAGTGTTTCATTATAGCTTTTGATATACTGAATGAATCCCTGTGTAATGTTTGCTGCGCTGAGAACAAGCGACCAGACATCAGTACCATTAAGAGGATTGCTATCCATTTTGATATAGAAGAAAGGAAGATTCGGCATATATGCAAATATTCCATCTTCATTTGCAACAATCCTTGCACCGATAAAACCTGCGTTATATTCATAACAAACATTGTTTCCTTTGACTGCAACGGTGTTTGTGATTGTTGCGGGGATAGCACCGAAAAGCATTGTTTCACCCGAACGGATTGTTACCGAAACCTCGGTTGCTGTTTCAAGTTTATCAAGAAGCAAATCGGTTTTGGGAGTTACTGCAAATACGTTGAAGGAAAACACTGATATAATAAGAATTGCGGACATTATAATACTTAAAGTTTTTTTCATGTTTTTTCCTCCTTTTTACATCAAATATAATAACCATGTAATATCAAAAAATGAAGTTGCAGGCATTACGAAAACCGCATCATCAACTGAATAAGATATTTCGATATCAAACCTTTGAGTTACCGAATCATCATATTTATTTTTTGATTCTATCGCCACTAAATTATCTCCGTCAAAAATATACCTGTTAATATAGTAATCATTTACAGAAAACTCATCTACGGTATATGTTTTACCGCCAACAGTTTCTTCGTATGTTTCGCTATATGCTCCCCGATAAAAAACTTCTCCTGACAACATTATGATTACAAAATCCAAAAAATTATAAGGCGTAGTAAAAGCATTTTCAAGTTCCGGTGATGCTATCTTAAAATACAAAAACGGAACTGAAGGATAGTATCCGTAAATAATACCGTTTTCTAATATACAATTCACTCTTCTTCCAAGCAGACTAATATTTACAGCAATTTTTTCGTTTTTAAAAAATCCTTCGAATGAGAAAGTAACCGGAATAAAACTCATTATTTTTTCCGTTTTTGATATTTTTAAGGAAGCAGTTTCAACTTGCGCTAGATTTTCAAAAAAAACATAAGTTTTTGTGTTTAACACAGGATATTCCTCAACATCATTGGTAGCAAACGCATTGAGTGAAAATACCGAAACAATGAGAATAGCGGACAGAATAATGCTTAATATTTTTTTCATAATTTCGTCCTCCTTTTTCTATATATTATCATAATTATTACATTATTTCAAGAATTTCGTTTGCCGCACGGCATGACACGTTATATAAATCCTCCCGACAGGTTTTTATGATTTCTGAAAACGGTTTTGCGGTAGTGCTTGAAAAATAAAACTCCGAAACACCAAGCTCCATTATTCTTTCTGCACCCTCTCCCCTGCTTCCGCAGATTGCGATTACGGGTTTGTCATGTTTTACGGCTCTTTGGGCTATTCCTGAAATAACCTTGCCGTTTACACTCTGGAAATCAAGTCTGCCCTCACCTGTGACTATCAAATCGGCTTTGGCGGCTTTTTCGTCAAAATCAGCAGCATCAAGAAGAATGTCAATACCTTTTTTAAGCTCTGCACCGAGAAAAGCAACAGCCCCTGCACCCATTCCTCCTGCCGCACCCGAGCCTTTTATTTCCGAAACTAATTTGTTAAGGTCACGGCTTATTATCTCCGATGCATGGCACAGTCCGTTATCAAGGCGTTTCACCATATCCGCATCCGCACCCTTCTGAGGTGCG
The DNA here is from genome assembly GCA_937888485.1 of uncultured Clostridia bacterium. Lineage (GTDB taxonomy): Bacteria > Bacillota > Clostridia > Oscillospirales > Acutalibacteraceae > CAG-177. Next base: position 6,298 of record CALAQQ010000199.1, on the reverse strand, counting down.
AAAACATAAGCCGCACCGTTTTTACCGAAAAGAGGATTTTCAACATCACAAGCCGCAGTCACGGGAATATCAATCGGATTTTCGGGTTGGGCTATATGTTTTACTTTGCAAAGAGTTTCACCCGTCGGAATAAAAACATTGCCGTTTTCATCGGTAAATTCATATCCGAGTGCCGATGCCATACCGAAGCCGCAATCATTGGTTGCACTTCCTCCGAGACCGAGAAGAATCTTCGTTGCACCGTTTTCAGCGGCATGAGTTATCAGTTCACCGACTCCGTATGTTGTTGCTTTTTCGGGGTTTTTATTATCTCCTGCAAGAGGCAGACCTGCACAGGCTGCCGTTTCGATAACTGCCGTTTTATCATTCAGCATGAGATATTCAGCGGTCATTTTTTCAAAGAAAACTCCGCTGACATCAGTTTTTACCGTTTCGCCGCCGATAATCTGCTTCAAACAGGCGCAAAGCCCCTCGCCGCCGTCGGCAGCAGGGAACTTTGTTATTTCTGCAGTTTTAATTGTATCGGCAAAAGCCTGCCCGATTATATCACAGACCTCGTTGGCGGTAAGAGTACCTTTGAAGCTGTCGGGTGCAATTAAAATTTTCATATTATTCGGCAGAAGCCTTTCTGATATATCTCTTGAAGAATGCAACTGCGGGTGTTATTGCGTCAATGGGAATTCTTTCGTTTGTGCCGTGCGTACAACGGAGAAGCGGAACGCTAACCTTATAGGGCGCATAGCGATAGATATTATCGCAGATGGGCTCATAATAGCAAGCATCGGTTCCGCCCATAACAAGATAGGGAGCAACAATGCTGTTCTGATTATCCTGCATGCAGATTTCCTTGATGATGTTGAACGCTCTGGAATCTGTGGGCGAGAATTTCGAAGCTTCCTTTGCTTTGAGCACGTTGATTTCAATATCCTTGTTTCTGCAAACCTTACGGATATGCTTCACAACGTCGTCAACCGTTACGCCGGGCATCTGTCTGAAGTTAACAATAACGCTCGATTTCTGAGGAAGAACGTTTGCGGCAGGGCTGCCCTGTGCCATGGTAACGGCGGTTGTTGTTCTTACAAGGCAAGCTGAAACAGGAATCTGTGTCATACCGAATTTGAGCGCGGGATAAAGAAGATTAAGGTTACACATAAGAAGTCTTGCAGGATAAGTGCAGTTCTTTCCGATATTCGTGAAAAGCTCTTTAACAAAAGGCATAAGCTCTGCATCGAACTGATTGTTTTCAAGGTCTTTGATAACATCTGCAAGCTTGCCGAGACCTGAATGTACGGGAGGCTGCGAGGAATGGCCGCCCTTTGAGTTGACGGTGATTTCAATATCTGTGTAACCCTTTTCGGCAATACCGATACCGACAAGCTCTTTGTCGTTGAGAAGTCCCTTAATGTTTACGGGAATAATTGCGCCGCCTTCATCGAGTACGCAATCAAGATGAATTCCTCTTTCTTTAAGAGTGCGCATTATATTCTTTGCTCCGCCGTCTTCAGAAGCAACAACTTCTTCATCCTGACCAAAAAGAAGATAGACATCTCTTTCAGGCTGAAAACCTTCTTCAAGAAGAGTTTCAACAGCGTCCATAACACCTATAAGGTGGTTTTTCATATCAAGAGCGCCTCTGCCCCAGATAAATTCACCGTCATTATGACCGCTGAAGGGCTCATAGGTCCAGTCCTGCTCTGTTCCTTCCGAAATAGGCACAACGTCCTGATGTGCAAGAAGTGCAATGGGGTCAAGGTCATCTCTTGTACCCTTCCAATGGTAAATAAGGCTCGCTTCCTGAATAACCTCTTTTTTAAGGTTCTTGTGGATAAGAGGGAATGCTTCTTCAAGGAATGCGTGGAATTTATCGAACTGAGTGAAATCAATCTTTGATTTGTCCGGATAACTTATTGTGGGAATGGAAAGCGCTTTTGAAAGATGCTCCTGACATCTCTTTGAGTCAACTTTTTCTTCGCTTGCAGTTCCGTAATCCTTTTTCTCGGGTACATAAAGCGCCGCTTTAACAGCTGTTGCAACAGTCGCAACCCCTGCCGCACCGAGAATTGCCGCAGTTAATTTTTTCATATAATATACTCCCTTTCAATAACTTACATAAAGAACTTTCTGCTGACCCATGCATTGAGTCTTTTGCTTTTGGCAAGAAAAATAAAGAATATCATCAGCGATAAACAGCATGCCGTCACTATGAGAGAAACGGGTATCTGCAATCTGCCGAAATAGAACATGTTAAGACAGATTTCTATGACAAAGCTCATTATATTTATTGCCCCGAGAACGGCAGCGGTTCTTACGGATTTTCTTTTGGTCTTTTTAAAGAGGAAAATAAATCCGTTTCCAAGCGCCCACATTGCAATTACAACAGGCATTGCAACATTTGCAAACCACCCTGAATCATCACCGAGAATTTTAAAGGTGTAAAGATAAGTCAGAAGTGCAAGAGCATCAATTGCAAGAATCAGCATCGGCATGTTTTTTTTCCATAAAAAAGGAAAAAGAAACCATATCCACGCAACAAAAAATCCACCAGAAATATAAGGTACAATATGATTGTCAAAAAACAATGCATTGAGAATAAGCATTACAAGATTGGGAATAAGCATTATCATGGATATGAGGAATACCCAATATTTATTGCTCAGAGATTTCGGGATGTTTATCGTTTCGGGATAAACAAACTTATCTGTTTCTGCAATTTTTTCTCTTGGATTTATAACCGGAGTATCACAAAGCGGACATTCCGGACAGCCTTTTTCAAGCTCTACTCCGCAGTTTACGCAATATGACATCAGCCTTCGCCTCCTTTAATAAGGTGTCTGTTGCTCTCGATTTTAACGGGTATACCGAGTTTTATAAGATTTGTAAAAAACTCTCTCTGAATCTTCGGGTCTTTATAAATATTCGAAATTGAAAACGCAAGGGTATCCTTATAAGATAACGCACCGCATCTTGCTCCGTTAATCATGGCAGGTCCCATAACAAGAGCAAGTTTTTCGATATATTGTTCCATTTCCTTCGGAGCTTTCATAATTCCGACATTGGAAACAAGACAGCTTGTCTGTTTTTCACCGGCAATTTTATAAACAACATTCACGCCGAAATCCTTGAGAAAAGACGGGATAATTCTCATCAGCGGATTTTTTTCGATTCCGAGATTGCTTTTCATCATCGCCTGAAGCTCTTTTTCATTGTTGACAAAACGAAGATAGAGCGAAAGCTGTTTTATTATTTCGGTAAGAGTATATTCTCCCCTGTTGGGGTCAATCTGGAATGTATAGCAGAGCATAAAATTACGGAGGGTCTGACTCGAGAAAAATCCTCTCAGATTTACCGGAATCTGAATTCCGACAAACTTTTCTTTTTTTCTGTTCTCCTGCTTCTGGAGATTATACATCGTCCAGAGAAGAACAGCCGCAAGATATTCTGTTACGGTTACATTATGCTCTTTTGCTTTTTCTTTTATCACGGAAACAGGAATATATCCTGTTGTCACGCTCAGAAAATGTTTCGGGAAACGTTCACCTTTGAAATGATAGGCAAACTTCTGTATCATTGCCGCTTTGGCTTTTGAATTGCAGTTATTTGAATAAGAATCCTCAGCTTCTTCAGGCTTCGGTTTTTCGTTTATATCAAAAACCGCTTCACCGTTCGGAATATCCTTGCCTGTCAAACGAAGATATACGGCAACAAGAGTCATGAAGAATCGGGAAGCACCGAAACCGTCTGTAACCGAATGGTAAAACTCAACGGAAATTCGGTTTTCATAATAGTAAACCTTGAACAGATAACCGTTATTTTCTTTGTGCTTGAAACGCTGACACGGATTCGCTATATCAGGTAAAACAGGCGGTGCTCCGTATGGATTCTTTTCGAGATAATGCCAGAAAAATCCTGCACGCATTCTGACATCGAAGGTCGGGAAACGGGGCATAAGCATTCTGACCGCCTTTTCAAGCAGCTGAGCGTCAATTGTTTCTGTCAGCGTTGCGGAAAGTCTGAAAACATTGGACCATGAAGATGAATCCTGTCCGGGAAAAATCTTTGCCGCATTATCAAGTTTATACCATGTGCGCTGACGGATGGGAATTTTTTTCTTCATGATTGCCTCACCTCCGTTTCAGAAATTCATATTAAAAGAAGCTGAGCTGTGTTGATTTGGGAAGAGACTCGAATGCTCCGCCCTCCTCAAGAGCCGCAATAATCGTTTTTGTTGCACCAGAGCGCATCTGGAAATCTTCAATCGAGAGGAATTCTCCGCCGCCGTCGTTTCTTGCATTTTCAAGACCCTCGGCAGCTCTGCCTCCACAGCCTGCGATAGCTGAGAACGGCAGACGGATTTTTCCGTCCTCAATAATATATCTGTTTGCAGTTGATTTATAAATATCTATGGGAAGAATTTCAACACCTCTTGCCATCATTTCATTGATAACCTGGAGCGAGGTGAAAGTTCCTTCTTCCTTTGCAGTTGCCTGCTTGAGTTTCATTTTTTCGCTTATCTCGTCCATCTTTTCTCTGACAGCCGTTCTGCCTTTGAGAACAGCCGCAGTATCGATATCTTCACCGCGCACTGTCATATATGTTGCATAGTATTCGACCGGCTTATAAAGCTTATACCATGCAAGACGCATTGCGGCGCTAACGTAAGCGGCGGCATGTGCCTTGGGGAACATATACTTGATTTTCATGCATGAATCAAGATACCACTGGGGAACACCGTGGTCCAGCATTTCCTTTTTATGTTCATCGGTAAGAAGCGAGGTCGCCTTACCCTTTCTGACGATTTCCATAATTTTGAACGCCATACCCTTCTCAACACCCTTGTTGATAAGGTAAACCATGATGTTATCACGGGTACCGATAACCTCGGAAATGGTACAGGTTCCGTTTTTGATGAGGTCCTGCGCATTTCCAATCCAAACATCGGTGCCGTGGGAAAGTCCCGATACCTGAAGCATGTCCGAAAAATTCTTCGGTTTTGATTCCATGAGCATCTGACGGACAAACGGTGTTCCGAGTTCGGGAAGCGAAAGAGTTCCCGTTTCGCAGTCAATATCCTCTGCGGTTACACCGAGAGGTTCCGGAGATGTCAGAAGTTCATAAAGCTTCGGGTCGCAGATATCAATCTTCATAACATTCGTGCCCGTCATATCCTCGAGATGCTTATAAAGAGTCGGAACATCATGACCGAGGTTATCGAGCTTAAGAATCGTATCATGAAGCGAATGGAAATCGAAATGGGTTGTTCTGTGGATTGAATCCGCATCATCGGCAGGATGCTGAATGGGGGTGAAATCCTCCGCATCCATATCAGCAGGAACAACAACCATGCCTCCGGGATGCTGACCCGTTGTTCTTTTAACACCGACACAACCCTGAACAAGACGTTCAATTTCGGCAGGTGAAACGGTTACACCCTTTTCTTCCATCCATTTTTTAACAAATCCGAATGCGGTTTTATCGGCAAGAGTACCGATTGTTCCCGCCTTGAAAACATGGGTTTTACCGAAGAGCTCTTCGGTATAGCGATGGGCATAGAACTGATATTCACCCGAAAAGTTAAGGTCGATATCGGGCTGTTTATCACCGTAGAAACCGAGGAAGGTTTCAAACGGAATATCGTGGCCGTCACGGTGCATGGGTTTGCCGCATACGGGGCAATCCTTCGGGGGCATATCATACCCCGAACCGTATTCGCCTTTATAGAAAAATTCGCTGTGTTTACAATCCTCACAGATATAGTGGGGAACAAGAGGGTTAACCTCGGAAATACCTGCCGCAAAAGCAACAAAGGATGAACCTACCGAACCTCTTGAACCGACATAATAGCCGTTTTCCATGGAGTTCCACACAAGCTTCTGCGCAATGATATAAAGAACACCGAAACCGTTTTTAATGATTGAATCAAGCTCTTTTTCAAGTCGCTCTCTGATATATTCGGGAAGCGGTGAACCGTAATAGGCTTCCATTCTTTCGTTACAGATTTTACGGAGCTCATCATCCGCACCCTCAATTTTAGGCGGATATGTGCCGTCGGGAATAGGCTTTATTTCCTCGCACATATCTGCAATAAGGTTAGGATTTTTAACAACAACCTCATATGCCGTATCCTCTCCGAGATATGAAAATTCATCCAGCATATTCTGTGTTGTGCGAAGATATAAGGGTGCTTGCTGCGAAGCATCCTTGAAGCCCTGACCTGCCATGAGAATTTCTCTGAAAATACTGTCTGTTTCTTCAAGAAAATGAACGTCACCCGTTGCAACAACAGGGATGTTAAGCTCAT
>CALAQQ010000198.1 GCA_937888485.1 uncultured Clostridia bacterium | reverse complement strand
AACTCACTTACACCGCAACAATTACACCTATCGGTTATGAACTTTCCTATGAAATCACAGGACTTCCCGCAGACAAGGGCGTAGAAGCACCCAAAGCACAGTCCGGACTTGCAGCAGGTGAGGACGCTCCCGTAGCAATGGCACCCATCGTATTCGGCTATACATTTGATTGTTGGTATCATCAGGTTGCTGTTGATAAATATGATAAGTATTATGGCGACGGCAACGATGTAATCAATATGCCCGCATCGGATGTGGTACTTACCGGTAAATTTACCGCAAATGAGTACACACTTTTATTTGATACAGACGGAGCAGGCTATGTAGCACCTGAAAAGTATGATTGCGATGAAATCGTTGCAACACTTCCCGCTGTAACCAAAGAAGGCTTTGTCTTCCTCGGCTGGTATGCAGATGGAAAGAAGTGCGAATCAGGCTTTAAGATGCCTGCAAATGATCTTACACTTACAGCAAAGTGGGGAGAAATTGAATCAGACTATTATACCATCACATATCTGGATGGCGACAAGGAAGTTTGCAAAGCAGCCTACAAGAAAAATGAAGCTATTGCAGACTACAAGCTTGATAATGTTGAAGGATATACATTTGTTGGATGGGAGCCTGAACTTCCTGCAGTAATGCCCGCAGGAGATCGTGTTGTAAAAGCAGTTTGGGAAACAAACAAGCACGAAGTAATTTATGATGCAAACGGCGGTCTTTTCACAACAGAAGACGGCACAACAGGCTTCATAAAATACAGCGATGTAGCATACGGAGAATCAATCCCTGTTCCCGAAACAACACCTGTAAGAGAAGGTTACACATTTATAAGATGGGTACCCGAAGTACTTGATGCAATGCCCGATGCAGATCTGACCTTCAAAGCGGAATGGAAAGAAATCTATAAGGAAGAAACCTTTACCGCCTATTTCTATCTTTCCGATGACGATTATTTAGACGGAAATTATTGGTATAAGGTTGATGTTTTCAGCGGCCAGAAAATTGAATTCCCCGATGATCCCGAAATTGACGGTCAGGAGTTTATCTGTTGGGATAATGATTCAATTTACATGGGCGACGAGGATATGCATTTTGTAGCATTAACGGAACGCATTGAATACTATATCGAATTCCTGGATATATATGAAAATCCCATTGATGGTGCAGATTGGTTTGCGTATTGGGGCGATGTTATTTCTGAAGAAGATATTCCTGAGCCTGAAGAATTTGACGGCTATGAATTTATCGGTTGGTTTGATGAAAACGGAAAGGAATATCAGTTCCCCGTAACCGTTAAGAGTGATATGACATTCTTTGCAAAATATAACGAAGTGCATGTTCATATACCCGGTGAATGGATTGTTACAACTGAACCTACCGAAACAACTCCGGGCGTTGAAACTCAGTATTGTACAGAGTGTAATGCAGTTATCGCAACAAGAGAAACCGACGCTCTTGAACATATTCATGTCCCCAAGACAGTAACCACTCCTGCAACATGTACCGTTCCGGGAATGAAATATGATATTTGCAAGACTTGTGGTGAAATAATTGGTGAACCGACAGTTCTTCCTGTAATAAGTCATACTGCCGGTTCGTGGGTTATTTCAATTGAACCCGATTGTATCAACGAAGGTGAAAAGGTTTGCCACTGCACTGTATGCGGAACACTTGTCGATTCGGAAATTATTGCTGCAAAGGGTCATGTTCCCGGTGAATGGAAGGTTGTTAGCGAATCAACAGCTGAAACCGAAGGCTTGAAGATTAAAAAATGTTCAGTTTGCGGTATAACAGTTGAAGAAGAAATTATTCCGAAGAAAACTGTTGTCACCGATAAAAATACGGGCATTTCAATTGAAATTAACGGAGATGATTATGAAGGCAAGGTTGATATCGTTGTAGAAGAGTCATTTGACGGTGCAGCTTTCAATCTTATCAACACGGAAACCGATGCACTTCAGTTGTTTATCTATGATATAACAATGACTGTTGACGGTAAAGAAACTCAGCCCGCAGGTGAATTGACAGTAAGAATTCCTCTCCCCGAAGGTTATAACCCTGAACGTTCGTTTGTATATCACGTTAATACCGAAACAGGCAAGGTTGAAAAGATGAACTCAAGATATGAAGACGGATATCTTGTGTTCAAAGCTACTCATTTCAGCTTTTATGCTGTAGTTGAAGAAGGAATATTCACTGCAGAAATCCGTAATCCTTCAAGAACAGTTATCAATTACGGTGATTCAATTGTTCTTCATCTTGATTCAAATATTGAATTACCTGAGAATTATACGGTTGAATGGATTCCTTCAAACGATAATTTCAGTTATGAGTCAGACGGTGTTACATGCACGATAACTCCCGAAAAGAGCGGTGATACCGATTTTACTGCAGTAGTATATGATGCTAACGGCAACGAGGTTTGCAAAGTCGAACAGACAATGACTTCAAAAGCAGGCTTCTTCTGGAAGATTATCGCATTCTTCAAAGGTATTTTCCGTCTTAATAAAACATTTTCTGAGGCGATAAAGTTTTAAAACTCAAAAAAGGCTTGAACAGATTGATTTCTGTTCAAGCCTTTTTCTTGATATTCATTTTTATTCTTCTTCGATGAGTCCGTAATATCTTCCGAACCAATAAGGGAGAAGGTATGTACTGGGACTTGTAGCGTTCGTTCCGTTACCCTCGTCAACTCTGAACATATTGCTGTCATTATAATGAATGATTCTTGCGTCAATATCAAGGGCTTCCTTAAGCTGAGGTTCTTCACCCCATTTTTCTTGTTCGGTATCAAATACAAGACCTTTTCTTTTTGAGTTAATAAGAGGTCTGCGAACGAAATCAAGCGGGAAGTTTCGAAGTTCCTTGATTGCGTTGTCAAGGTCGCAGGGTTCATCAGAGAATGCGCTGCAGACGAGATTGAAGAAAATTGTGTGTTCGGGTCTTTCGTATTCCCAATGATGGCGGAGACCCATAAGAAGATATTTTCTGATTGCAGGATCTTTTTCGATGCGAAGAATAGTTGCTGTTGTCAGGAAGCCGAGATTGTCGTCAATGTGGCAGCAATGTCCGTCGTCCTTTTTGTGTTGAGCCGCATTAATCAGATAATGCTCATCGATTGCAAGGTGCATGAATTCATTTCTGTATTTTTCATCGCCCGAAACATGGTATGCAACATCAAGAAAAGCAAGCATTTCAAGGGAATTAATACATTTTTCCCAGAGCCACATGCAATTACCGTTAAGCTGATCGGGTGCCCAGTTTGCCCATGTCGTAGGAAGACCGTCAATGTCACAGAGAGTATAGTTGTGTTCAAGAATGTGGTCAACGATATCGCAGATAATTTCTCTGATATATTCTTTTTCTTCATCATTTGCGCAGAAATCGTAATAGAGGGAGAATCCGAAGAAATGACCAACCATCTCGTCACTTGAAGTTTCGCCGAGCCATTCGCTGATACCGTCGGGTGAAGGATGCCATTCTGAGCCTTCTCTGTCAACGAATACGCCGAAGTTTTCGTCGCCTTCAAAACGGACAGCTCTTGCGGTGAAACCCTTAACTCCTGTTACTTTTGCGAGATAACCCATAGCTTTCATTGAGCGTCTTGCAGCTTCAAGAACTCTTTCATCTTTTGTAACGGCGTAGCAATAAGCAAGTGCACCGATATATGTCTGAGTCCAGAGACCGTCATTATCCGAAAGATGGGGAACTCCCGTCGTGATGTCGTTGTTTTCAATTTTATGAAGACCTGTTACATAGCCCTTTGTGCGGATATACTTTGATTCGGTGAGATTGAAGCAATATTCGGCTTTTTCTTCGAGTGACATATCTTTTTCGGTGATTTTTGTAACGCCCGAATCGGTTGCAGTCCAGATTGTGTCGCCCGTTGCAAGGGCGTCGTTGATTTTGGGTTCGCAAGACCATCTCTTTGCAGGGAGATATTTACACTTTCCGTCTTTTAGGATGATAAGACCTGCTTCGGATGAGAGAATAACTCTTCCGTCTTCAGCGAATCTGATTTTATATATTTCTTCTTCGGGGAGAGCATTCAGTTCATTATGACCGTACCAACCGATTTTGCCGTCATAGATATAAACGCCTTTGTCAGTTCCGAGCCATGTGAAACCGAGATTCTTATCGTGTTCGATGCAATTTATTTTTATTTCAGGCATGGTTGAATGCTCATGGCATATGTTCATCCAGCGTTTTCTTTTACCGTTTACAGCAATGAACAAATCAGAAGTCGCAGCGTTGATTTTATCTCCGGTTATTGCAATGTCCGTAAGTTCGGATTCTGTTCTGAAATATTTCTGGAAAATGCCGTCTTTAAAACCGTAAAGCCACTGAGGAGTGATAAGATAGATTATATCAGTACCGCTGAAACAAATAACGTCTTCGTCAAGAGTCTGAAATTCCTTGATTTCGCCGTCTTTTACAACATATATAACGTTTCCTCCTGCGAAATAAACCTTATCTTTATCGGTAAAAACAGCTTTTACGGAAGAACAGGGAAAGGCGCCGAGAGTACCGTCGGATTTGGTATAGTTAAGACCTTTTTCTGTTCCGATATAAACAGTGCCTTTACATTCTGCAAGACAATAAGCTTTGTCATCGAGCAGACCGTTTGATGATGTATAAAAATCGCAAAGTCTCTGAGGATATTTTCCGGTTTTAAAAAAGCCGTGTTTTTTCATGGTTATTCTCCTTATTTTACCGTAATTGAAGTCTCTATATAATTGTCTGAATCTATCTCTTTAACAACAATCTTTCTTTTTCCGAGGTTGCAGGAACTGCCGATTTCAAATGACCAGGAAACAAAACCGTTGGCATCGGCTTTTTTATCTTCAATCTGAGATGTTGATGAAGGTGTTTCGTAAAAATCAATTGAATATGTTTTGCCGGGTGTACCCTGAACGATTATATTAGCATAATTACCGATTTGAATGGGATCGGTTTTTGAAAGCATGAAAATTCCGACTGATTTCTCGTTGATTTTATCATCAACAACAGCCCTTTTGGTTGGAACAACAGTTGTTATGATGGGAGCAGCGGTTGTTATTGCTTCGTTTTTCTTGGTTGTTGTTTTTGCTGCAGTATCATTTGCTGATGTTACAACCGGTTTTTTTGGTGCTGATGTTTCGGACTGTATTATTGTCGAGTCAACTGCAGCTGTTTGATCAGCAACGGATGAAGTCTGATCAGCAGCTGAATTGTTGGCCGGAGCATCGGGTTTGTTTTCTGTTTTGTCATTTTTTGTTATGATTACTTTTTTTGTGACGGGAACAGTAATGATTTGTTCGGAAACCGAAACCGAAACTTCACCGTTTTCATCTGTAACCTCAACGGTTACGGTTTCTTTTTCGGTGATGATTTCGGTTATTTCAATCACTTCGGTTTCCGGTAAAGTATCGTCGTTTTTTGGGTTGTTGCCGCAGGAAGCAAAAATTGTTGCCGCTGTGCATAAAGCAAGAATAACAGCGGAGATTCTTTTAAAGTTATTCATGATAAAACCTCATATTTTTATTGATATTTCACCCGATGAAAGGATATCTTCATTTCCGTCGGGCAGGGATATGATCAGATTGCAATGACTGTTGATGTTTTTGACGGTGCCTTTGAATTCAAAATTGTTTTTGAAATAAGAGACCTCTTTTCCGATAATAAATAGCTTGTTACGATATTTTTTTATAATATCGGAGTCATTGCTTTTTTCTGAATAATCAAGAATTTTTGCGGAAATGATGTCTGCAAGTTTTTCTTTGTTGCAGTCGATATTTATACTGCCTGCGGAATCAAGTTCGTCGGGAAAGCTGCATGTTGAAATATTGATTCCGATTCCGAGAATTATATGTGCTTTTCCGTTTGAAATAAATCTTTCCGTCAGTATACCGCACACTTTTTTACCGTTGACAAAAATATCGTTTACCCATTTGATTTTGGGGTCTGCACCGATTTCTTCCAGCGCTTCACATACTGCAACCGCCGCAGTCGGAGTCAGCAATTCCGAATTATTTTTTTCTTCAAAAACAAGAGTCATATAAAGCCCTGTATCCTTTGGAGAAAAAAAGCTGTTGCCGCGTCTTCCTCTGCCTGCTGTCTGTTCGTTTGCGATAATCAGCGAGGGGAGGGATAAAACTGCGATGTTATCTTTTGCGTACGTGTTGGTTGAAGGCAGGGTTTCAAAAATCAATTTTTGAATCATAATCAGTCCTTGCAATTTATAATTGTTTTAATTGTATAATATACTAAATTAATTGTCAATAATTTTAATTTTTTATTGACAGTTAACATGTAAAATTGTAATATTATATTCATAAAAATAAAAGGGGGAGTGTTATGAAAATATTGCAAAAGGGTTTTAACTACTCCCAGGACGGTCCGGGAAACCGACTTGTTTATCATCTTCAGGGATGCAATTTTTCCTGTAAATGGTGTTCAAATGCAGACAGCATTCCTTTTGATAATCCCAACGCAAAAGAGTATTCCGTTGACATGTTATTTGATGAAATAATCAGAAGCAGAATGATGTTTTTTGACGGCGGAGGAGTAACTTTTACGGGCGGTGAGGTATGCGTACAGTCGAAAGAATTGATTCTTCTTCTGAAAAAACTTAAAGATGCCGGTATAAGCACCTGTATCGAGTCAAATGCTTCGCTTTTGCCGATAAAGGAAATTGCGAAATATATCGATTATCTTATTGTTGATTTCAAGCATTATGATACCGATATGCATGAAAAATGGGTTGGTGTTTCAAATAGAACGGTCAAGGAAAATATTGAATATTTTCTTTCATCGGGAAGACAGATTCATATCCGCATTCCCGTTATTCACGGTATCAATGATAATCCTCAGGGATTTGCAGAATATTTTAAAATGCTTGATACCTCAAACGCCGTTTTTGAATTTCTTGCTTATCACGAATTTGGCAAGGATAAATGGCAGGGTGAATATGAAATATCCGATGGCTTTTTACCTTCGGGAACAATAAATAATTTCAGAGAAACTTTTGAATATCACGGCATGAAAACCGTTGTTACATAAGGAGAAATAACTATGATTAACATTCTGGACAGTAAAAAAATAACCGAAATGGCGAAAGCTCTTTTTGCAGAAAAAAGAGCGGGAATGCGTCTTGACGGTTGGTTTATCGCAAAGGAAGCTGAGCTTCGTCTTGCAAAGGATTTTGAAGGTGAAAACGAAGAAGTCAAAAAGGCTCTCATCCTTCGTGAAATCGTTAAGACTCTTCCCATATATTTGAGTGATTATCAGATTTTTGCAGGCACACAGGACGATGCATTCGCAAGAAGCGTCTTCGATCTCGCCCTGTCGCCGATTTCCACGAACGCCATCGCCAGCCGCGCACGGGAGAGAAGCGACAATTTTTCCTTTCCATCATACAGGCGAAACATCCTGTCCCTGTCGGCTTTACCGGCAAGCGAAAGCGTATGAAGCGCGTACGCCGACACATTGTCATTCGTCGAAAGCGCCCACTTCGCCAGGAATCTGAAAACAGTGTTCTTCACGGCAGGCGCTACCTTCACGCCGGCTTTTTCAGCC
>CALAQQ010000197.1 GCA_937888485.1 uncultured Clostridia bacterium | reverse complement strand
TGCTGAGGAAAGAATAAAGGAACTCAAAAAGGGAATTAAATTCCTCGGTGAATATGCGAAATATAAATCCGTTGCTGATGAGTATGCAAAAAAGAAATTCGGCAGAGATAAATTCAAAACCGAACACAGCAAGGAATTAAATTCATTCTACCGGGCAAAGCTGTGGATTGATGAAAACCCGAAAGCGACAACCAAGTCTCTGAAAGCCGAACTTGAAAAACTGCAAACACAAAAAGCCGTCGATGTCACTTTGATCGAAAGCAACTACAGTAGCCTTGAAGAACTCAAACGTGCAAAATATATCATTTCAAAAGTTCTTGCAAATGTTAAATATCAGAAACAAGAACAGTCCCGTGAAATTATTAAACCTATCCAAATCCATAATCAAAATATTGAATAAAGGAGTAATAAATTTATGAAAAATGAAAACATCCGTTTTGACGATAACGGCAATATCGTCGCAAAAAATCCGTTACCGAATGAGTTACCCGATATATCGGTAACATTCCATTCGGGCAAAACCACTTATGTTTTCATCGCTGAATTTGACGGTGAAAAAAGTTTCCCGAAAAAACTTCTCGATAATCTGGAAAAAGAGGTGAAAAATTAACAAATGTGTGATATATTGAAATCAAGCAATCCTGTATTGGCAGACTGTCCGCCTGAACAGGAGGAAAATATGAAAAGACAGTCTGACAAAATTACCGCCTTGTATGAGCGTCTTTCAAGAGATGACGAACTTCAGGGCGACAGTAACTCGATTGTAAATCAAAAGGCGATGCTCGAAAAATACGCAAAAGAAAACGGTTTTAAAAATCTTCAGCACTTTACAGATGACGGTTACTCAGGTACAAATTTCAACAGACCCGCTTGGCAGGAGTTAATGTCTCTTGTTGATAAAGGCAAGGTTGATACGATTATCGTAAAAGATATGTCCCGTATCGTCAGAAATTATCTTGAAGTCGGAATGTATACGGAAGTTAAATTCCCAAACAATGATATCCGCTTCATTGCAATCAACAACGGTGTTGATAGTAATAATCAGCAAGACAATGATTTCACTCCGTTCCTAAACATAATTAATGAGTTTTATGTTAAGGATACAAGCAAGAAAATCCGTGCCGTCAAGAAAAGTCAGGGCGAAGCAGGAGAACATCTTACAACGAATCCGCCATACGGATTTATGAAGAATCCCGACAACCCTAAACAATGGGTTGTTGACGAAGAAGCAGCTCAGATAGTCAAACGAATCTTCAACTTATGTATGGAAGGTTACGGTACAGCTCAGATTGCAAGAATTCTCGAAGAAGATAAAGTCGAAACACCGTCAAACTATTGGAAGAGAATCGGTCGGAATTGTCCGTCAAAGCCAACCGCAGATCCATACGGTTGGGACCCAAAAACAATTTCGGGAATTCTCGAAAAAAGTGAGTATATCGGTCATACGGTTAATTTTAAAACCAATAAGGTTTCCTACAAAAGTTCGAAAACGGTAAAAAACCCGCCTAATATGTGGCATGTTTTTGAGAACACACACGAAGCCATTGTTGATGAAGACACATTTAACCGTGTTCAGGAGCTTCGAAAAAACAAACGCAGACCAACAAAGACAGGCAAAACAAATATGTTTTCGGGAATTGCAAAATGTGCCGATTGCGGCAGTAAAATGTATTACTGCACAATGAACAATTATGAAACACGGCAAGACCATTTTGTTTGTTCCAACTCCAGAAAAGACCCCAATAATCCTTGTGGGTCACATTTCATTCGTGCGGTTGTTCTTGAAGAAGGAACACTTGAAAACATTCAGCTTGTCTGTTTGTGTGTTTCCGTTTTTGAAGACGAATTCAAAGAAGCACTTGGAGCATTGAAATCAAGCGAAACAAAGAAAGAACTTGATACCAAAAGAAAAATGCTTCAAAAGGCAGAAAACCGTTGTTCCGAACTTGACCGATTATTCAAGCGTGTTTACGAAGACCTTGTAAACGGTAATCTTTCAGAAACACGGTTTAAAATGCTTTCTGATGATTACGAAACCGAGCAAACCGAACTAAAAGAAAAAATCGAGTTGTTAAACAAAGAAATTCAGGAAATTCAAGAAAAAACGGATAACATTGAAAAGTTTATCCGCACAGCAAAGAAATATGTCGGCATTGAAGAACTGACTCCTGCCATTCTCAACGATATGGTGAAAGCTGTTTATGTTCAAAAACCTGATAAATCGTCAGGTAAAAGAGTGCAGAAAGTTATAATCAGCTACAACTATGCAGGCATATTACCAAATGAATTATTAAATAAGTTTTACAGCAGATGCACACAAAAAGAAACGGCATAACCGAGGTTATACCGTTTCAAAAACGCTTATGCTGTTTTATTGGAAGGCGCCTAATACAGCCCCTTTAATTTTGTAATGAAAAAATAATCGAATTTGAAACAAGAAATCCGTTAACCGTCAGAGAAATTGAACAGTCGTCTGCATTTACAAGACCGTGCTTCTGAAGTTCACGGGCTTTTTTTATTATACTGTCGGGAACAGCTTTTCCGAATCGTTTTTTGAATTTATCAAAAACAAGACCTTCCGAAAGTCTGAGTGCAAGCATGATGTATTCTTCTTCATCGCCGCCGAAGCCGTCGTTAACGGGAGAAATTCCTTTGATGAAATCATCGATACTGCGTTCATAATAAAATCTCTTGCCGTTAAAAAAAGAATGAGCCGATGCACCGAGACCGAGATATTCTTCGCAGTGCCAGTATTTAAGATTGTGACGGCTTTCATATCCTTTTTCGGAAAAATTTGAAATTTCATATTGGTAATATCCCGCATCACCGAGAAAACTGACTGCCGATAAATACAAATCGCAGGTTTTGTCCTCATCGGGAAGTGAAAGGGTATTTTTTATTTTATAAAAAGGAGTGCCTTCTTCAATTTTCAGAATATAGGCGCTGATATGTTTTGCGCCCGAATTTTTGCAGAATTCAACCGATTTTGCAAGGCTTTTTTCGGTCTGATTGGGAATTCCGAGCATGAGATCAAGAGAAATATTATCAATGCCTGACTGCGCTGCTCTTTCAATCGCTCTTTCAACATTATCGCAGTTGCCGCGTCTGCCGAGAATTTTTCTTTCGTAGTTGTCTGCACTCTGCAAACCCATAGAAATGCGGTTTATGCCGCTTTTTGCAACAACGGAAAAATTAAAATCTGAATTTATTGAACCTGTATCCGACGGATTGCATTCAAGAGTTGCTTCACAGTCGGATGTCCGTTTAATATGTCCCATGATTTTTGCAATATTGTCAGACCCGATAAGAGAAGGTGTTCCGCCGCCGAAATAAACAGTGTCATAAATGCCGTCTGCTTTGTCAATTTCACGGCAGAGTGCATCAACATAAGCCGTGACTTTTTCACTTTCGGGATTCACCGAATAAAAATCACAGTAAGGACATTTTCCGTTACAAAAGGGGATATGAAGATAAAGGCCGATTGGTTTCATAGAATCACCCGATAAAAAAGGCGGCAAATGCCGCCCTTTGGTTTTAATCGTTGTCGTCAAGCTTGAGAACAGCCATGAATGCTTCCTGTGGAACTTCAACAGTACCGAAGTGACGCATTCTCTTTTTACCTTCTTTCTGTTTTTCAAGCAGCTTTTTCTTTCTGGTAATGTCACCGCCGTAGCATTTTGCAAGAACGTCTTTACGCATTGCCTTAACTGTTTCGCGGGCTATAATCTTTCCGCCTATACCAATCTGAATGGGAATCTCAAACATCTGACGGGGAATATTCTCCTTGAGCTTTTCGGCAATCTTTCTTGCCTTTGAATAAGCTTTTTCGGAGTGGATTATAAACGAAAGTGCGTCAACGATATCACCGTTGAGAAGCACGTCGAGTTTAACGAGATTTGACTTTCTGTAGTCACGGATTTCGTAGTCAAATGAAGCGTAACCTCTTGTTCTTGATTTAAGTGAATCAAAGAAGTCGTAGATGATTTCATTGAGAGGAAGCTCATAATGGATATCAACTCTTTCGGGAGTGATGTAGTCCATATTCTTGAAAACTCCTCGTCTGTCCTGACAAAGGTCCATGATTGTACCGACATATTCCGCAGGGGAATAGATGTGTGCATCGGTAAAGGGTTCTTCGCAGGATGCGATTATTGCGGGGTCGGGATAGTGAGTTGGGTTGTCAATTTCGACCGTTGTACCGTCGGTGAGGTTGATTTTGTAAACAACGCTCGGAATTGTGGTAACAAGGTCAAGATCATATTCTCTTTCAAGTCTTTCCTGAATGATTTCAAGGTGGAGAAGACCGAGGAAACCGCAGCGGAAACCGAAGCCGAGTGCACCCGATGTTTCGGGTTCAAAAGTGAGTGCGGCATCGTTAAGCTGAAGCTTTTCGAGTGCATCACGGAGATTTTCGTAGTCTGCACCGTCGGCGGGATAAACGCCGCAGAAAACCATGGGATTAACTTTTCTGTAACCGGGCAGAGGCTCTGAGGCAGGATTTTCAACCGTTGTAACGGTGTCACCGACTCTCGCATCGCCGACAGTTTTGATTGAAGCTGTGATATAGCCAACCTCACCTGCGGTAAGCTCTGCGCAAGGCTCGGGAATGGTTGCTCTCATATAGCCTGTTTCAACGACAGTGAATTCTGCACCCGTTGCCATCATTCTCATGGTGTCACCGGGCTTGATTCTGCCTTCCTTGACTCTTACATAAACTATAACTCCCTTATAGCTGTCGTAAACCGAGTCAAAAATAAGTGCACGAAGCGGAAGGTCATCGTTTGCAACGGGAGGGGGAACATCCTTGACTATCTTTTCAAGAACCTGTTCAATGTTAACTCCTGTTTTTGCCGAAACTCTCGGAGCTTCGGAGCAGTCAAGACCGATTACATCCTCAACTTCTGCAGAAACTCTGTCGGGGTCAGCGGAGGGAAGGTCGATTTTGTTAATGACGGGAACGATTTCAAGGTCATGATCGAGTGCAAGGTATGTGTTTGCAAGTGTCTGTGCCTCAACGCCCTGAGATGCATCGATGATAAGAACTGCGCCTTCGCAAGCAGCAAGTGAACGTGAAACCTCATAGTTGAAGTCGACATGACCCGGGGTGTCAATGAGGTTGAGAACATATTCTTCGCCGTCTTCGGCAACGTAGTTTAGTTTAACTGCGTGAGCCTTGATTGTGATACCTCTTTCTTTTTCGAGGTCCATCTTATCGAGAAGCTGTGCTGTCATGTCACGGAGTGCAACCGACTTGGTTTTTTCAAGAAGTCTGTCTGCAAGGGTTGACTTGCCGTGGTCAATATGTGCAATAATGCAAAAATTTCTGATTTTATCCTTTGAAACTGCCAATGCTTTTTCTCCTTATAAATCTAAAACTTCTTCAAGTTTTCTGTTAACGTTGCTCTGTCCTATCCACATATCTTCCCAACGGTGACCTGCGATTTCTTCGATACGCTTTTTATCGCTGCTTGAAATTTCGCAAGTTCCTGTTTCGTGTTTCTGTGCGATAACGGACTGAATGATTTCGTGGTCTCGCTTTTTCATCTTGAAACGGAAGATAAGAATGAGCGAGGTGATTGCAAAAATTGTCGGAAGCCAACTGACAAGCAGTCTGAGTCCGAATTCCGTCTGACTGCTGAGAGCAGCATATTCGATTTTTTCAAGATTTGTTGTATCATAACCGATAATCTGAAGAAAGATTCCGAGGAAACCGGTAACGAAGCTGTTGATTGTTTTTCTGACAAATGAATAGAACGTAGTGATAACGCCTTCGCGTCTTCTGCCTGTGATGAGCTCATCAACGTCGGTAACGTCGGGCTGAATGGTGTTGATAACAAAACCGGGTCCGGAGAAACCGATGTTATAGAGAATTGTTGCAATATAGAGTATGAAAACAGGTGATTTCGGGGTAACAAAGCCGTTGAGAAGCAGACCGATTACCATCATGGGCATCATAACCAATCCGCAAGTACGCTTATCCATATAGCGTGTAAGGAAATAGTTAACGGGTCCGCCTGCTATTTCAGCCGCACCGCCAACGGTATTGAGAACGCTGAAATGGCTGTATTTATCGGCGATACTTCTGATATAGAACTGGTCTGCATAGCTGTAAAAGCTCTTTGAGAAACCGTAAAAAAGATTGATGAGGAAATACTGTCTGAACGACTTGTTTCTGAAAACCTGAATATATTCTCTGATGAAATATTTGTAGTCAATGGGCGGATTTTCAAGGTCGAGCGAGCTTTTTTCTTTGGTTGAGAAGAAAGTGACAAGCGGTGCCCAACAGAAATAGATAACGAAAACGATACCGCATATGAGATATTTGTTTTTGTCGGCAGGTGAGGGGTTAACCATGTTTGTTCCACCGAGAACAATGCTCATGAAAATGAACGACGGGAACATACCGAACATATTGAAAATATATTCAACTATTTTGTACTGCGATCTTTCAAAATACCTCGGTGCAACGGTCGGAAGCATTGCAACGTGGGGAATGTTTATCATTGTATATCCCGAGCTGTAGATGAGAGAAGCCATGAGATAATAAATGAAAAGCGCTGTTGTATTGCCTGTTCCGGAAATTCCGAAGGAATACCACTTCATGAAATAACCGATTAAAAGAACGGGAAGACCTGCGATAAGCCATACACGGTGTTTGCCGAAACGGGATTTTGTTCTGTCGGTTATGAATCCCATTGCAAGGTCTGTTATGGCATCAATAACTCCGCCGATGGTACTTATGATACCTGACATGCCGGTGCTCATTCCTTCGACGAAATTAAGGAACTGCTGATGATACATTCCGATGGGGTTGGTAACACCGCCTGTTGTTATGCAGGCAACATTATAGCCGATAATCGGTCTTATGTATTCCCAGGTATTGCCCTCGATACCAACGGCATCTTTGATTTTGTTTCCGATACCCACGGTCAGTCCTCCAATCTAATATGTTTAATATATACTAAAATATAATAACAAATTAAAAAGATAAGGTCAAGTTTTTTGTTCAAAAAAGAGAAAAGCATTTTTTAACAACTTGTTTACAATTAAATTATTGACAAATCTTTCCTTTTGGTTTATAGTAATAACCGAAGTTAGCACTCGAAGTTGTTGAGTGCTAAAATTAGCACTCAAGGAAAGAGGTGAGGCAAGTGAACGAACTCAGCGAAAGAAAAAAGCGTATTCTGGCGGCGGTTGTTGAGCAGTATATCAAAACGGGCGAACCCGTCGGTTCAAAAGAGCTTCTCGCTTTAACGGGAATGTCGGTTTCTTCCGCAACGGTGCGTAACGAAATGAGCGAGCTTGCCGCGATGGGTTATCTCGAACAGCCTCATACCTCTGCAGGAAGAATTCCGTCTCAGACGGGATACAGATATTATGTTGACAATCTCATGAAACCGCGTGAGATTGACGAGCTTAACAGAAGGATGATTGAAGCAGGGATTTCTTCTGCGGCGGGTGACCCCGAAAGGCTGATTTCCCAGGCAGGCGAGGTTCTTGCAGACCTTACCAAATGCGCTTGTGTTTCAACCGCACCCGGCGGCGATTCAATGATAATCCGCAAAATCGAGCTTGTTCCGGTCGGTGTTCATTCCGCAATGCTTGTGCTTCTGACTTCAAACGGGATTTTAAAGAGCAGACTTTGCAGACTTGATTGCGAGCTTACCGCAAAAATATGCGAGCAGTTTTATAATATTGTTCAGTCTTGCATAATCGGAAAACCTGCAAACGATATCAGCGTTGCTGATATGCAGACGGTTGCAGCATCGGTTGACGGAGACGTTTTTGCAATGCTTCCCCTTATGGCGGCGGTTTGTGAGCTCGCAAGAAGCACGGCGAGTTCAAAAATCATGCTCGGCGGCAGCTCAAATCTGTTTTCGCATAAGGGCTACGGAACGAACGCTCTCGAGCTTCTTGAATTTCTGAATAAAAAAGAGCCGATAACGGCGGTCATCAACGAAAACGAAGACCCTCTCAACGTTAAAATCGGCAAGGAAAATCTTTACCGTCAGCTTGAAAATTCAAGTGTTATAATTGCAAAATATTCCGTGGGCGGCGGCAATTCCGGAAAAATCGGACTTATCGGACCGACCCGAATGGATTATGAAAATATAATTCCCAGCATAAAATATTTAACCGACCTTGTCGGAAGTCTGATAACACAGGCTATTGAAGAATAGAAAGGAATCAGAGATGAAGAAAGAAAAGAAAACTCCGGAAAATACCGAAGAGGTAATTGAAGAAGTTGTTGAAGAAACTAAGGAAGAACAGCTTCAGAAGGCTCTCGACGAAAAGAACGATCAGTTTCTGAGACTTTATGCTGAATATGATAATTTCCGTAAACGTTCACAGAAAGAGAAGCAGGATATTTATTCAAATTCCAAGGCTGATGTTATCAAGGATCTTCTTCCAATCATGGATAATTTTGACAGAGCCGCCAACAATAATGAAGGCAGTTATGAAGATTATAAAAAAGGAATCGACCTTATTTTCAATCAGTTTGTTGAAATGTTTACAAAGAACGGTGTTGAAGCATACGGCGAAAGAGGCGAGGAATTCGACCCCAATATCCATAATGCAGTAATGACCGTTGAAGATGCAGACCTCGGTGAAAATCAGATTGCATCCGTTTTCTCAAAAGGCTACAAACTCGGTGACAAAATAATCAGAGAAGCAGTTGTCACCGTTGCAAATTCATAAATTATTGTTTTTATTATAGGAGGAAAATATTATGGCAAAGATTATCGGTATCGACTTAGGTACAACAAACTCATGCGTTGCAGTTATTGAAGGCGGTGAACCCGTTGTTATTGCTAACGCAGAAGGCGCAAGAACAACTCCCTCTGTTGTTGCCTTCGGTAAAACAGGTGAAAGAATGGTCGGACAGGTAGCAAAGAGACAGGCTATCACAAACCCCGACAGAACTGTAGCTTCAATCAAAAGACAGATGGGTACAGACTATAAGGTAGCTATCGACGATAAGAAGTATACACCCCAGGAAATCTCCGCAATGATTCTTCAGAAGCTCAAGACAGATGCTGAAGCATATCTCGGCGATAAGGTAACTGAGGCTGTTATCACTGTTCCCGCATACTTCACCGATTCACAGCGTCAGGCAACAAAGGATGCAGGCAGAATCGCAGGTCTTGAAGTAAAGAGAATTATCAACGAACCCACAGCAGCAGCTCTTGCTTACGGTATTGATAAGGAAACCGACCAGAAGGTTATGGTTTACGACCTTGGCGGCGGCACATTCGACGTTTCAATCATCGAAATGGGTGACGGCGTTCAGGAAGTTCTTGCAACCGCAGGTAACAACAAGCTCGGCGGTGACGACTTTGACCAGAGAGTTATCAACTGGCTCGCTGATCAGTTCAAGGCTGAACAGGGCATCGACCTCAGAGGCGACAAGATGGCTATGCAGCGTCTTAAGGAAGCTGCAGAAAAGGCAAAGATTGAGCTTTCAGGCGTAACAACCTCAAACATTTCTCTCCCCTTCATCACAGCTGATGCAACAGGTCCCAAGCATCTTGAAACAACTCTCACAAGAGCAAAGTTCAATGAACTCACAGCAGACCTTGTCGAAGCAACAATGGGTCCCGTTCGCCAGGCAATGAGCGACTCAGGTCTTAAGACAAGCGAAATCAACAAGGTTCTCATGGTCGGCGGTTCTTCAAGAATTCCCGCAGTTCAGGAAGCAATCAAGAGGTTTATGGGCACAGAACCCTTCAAGGGCATCAACCCCGATGAATGCGTTGCAGTAGGCGCAGCTCTCCAGGCAGGTGTTCTCGGCGGCGAAGTTCAGGGTCTTCTTCTCCTTGACGTTACTCCGCTTTCACTCGGTATCGAAACCATGGGCGGAATCAACACAAAGATTATTGACAGAAATACAACTATCCCCGTAAAGAAGAGCCAGATTTTCTCAACTGCAGCAGACAATCAGCCTTCAGTTGAAGTTCACGTTCTTCAGGGCGAAAGAGAATTCGCAAGAGACAACAAGACTCTCGGCGTATTCCACCTTGACGGCATTATGCCCGCAAGAAGAGGCGTTCCTCAGATTGAAGTTACATTTGATATAGATGCTAACGGTATCGTTCACGTTTCCGCAAAGGACCTCGGTACTCAGAAAGAGCAGTCCATTTCAATCACTTCCTCAACAAACATGTCCAAGGAAGATATCGAAAAGGCTGTTGCAGATGCAGAGAGATTTGCACAGGAAGATAAGCAGCGCAGAGAAGAAGTTGACACACGCAACGGTGCAGACCAGATGGTTTACCAGTGTGAAAAGCTTCTCAGCGAAGAAGGCGATAAGTTCAGCGACGACGAAAAGGCTGCTCTCAACGAAAAGATTGATGCTCTTAAGGAAGCTCTCAAGGGCGAAGACATCAACCTCATCAAGTCAAAGCAGGAAGAACTCACTCAGAAGTTCTATGAAGTTTCCGAAAAGCTTTATAAGGCTGCTCAGGAAGCAGCACAGGCTCAGCAGGGCGGTGCAGCACCCGGCGGCGAAGGTTACACAGAAGCAAACTATACAGACGTTGACGATAACAACTAAAGGAGTTAATCCCCTTGGCAGATAAACGAGATTATTATGAAGTCCTCGGTGTATCGAAAGGTGCAAGCGATGACGAAATAAAAAAAGCATACAGAAAAAAAGCCAAAGAATTTCACCCGGACCTTCATCCGGGTGATGCAGAGGCAGAAGCCAAATTCAAAGAAGCCAACGAAGCTTATGAGGTGCTTTCCGACAGCCAGAAAAAAGCCCGTTATGACCAGTTCGGTCATGCAGGCGTAGACCCCAATTACGGTGCGGGCGGCGGAAACCCCTTCGGCGGAGGCTTCGGAGGATTCGGCGGCGACGGTATGGATTTTGACCTCGGCGATATCTTCGGTTCGTTTTTCGGCGGAGGATTCGGCGGCGGAAGACAGTCGAATCCCAATGCTCCGCGCAGAGGCGAGGATGTTCAGGCGAGAGTCACAATCTCGTTTGAAGAAGCGGCGAAGGGATGTAAGAGGTCGATTGATATCAACCGTGTTGATACCTGTTCTGAATGCCACGGCTCGGGCGCAAAGGCAGGCTCATCGCCCAAAACCTGTCCCGATTGCGGAGGCAGAGGCTTTGTCAACGTTCAGCAGAGAACGGCTTTCGGCGTTGTTTCAACTCAGAAATCATGTCCGAAATGCTCGGGTAAGGGCAGAGTTATCGATGACCCTTGCGTAAAGTGCAGAGGAACGGGCAGAGTTTCAACCAAAACCTCGGTTGAGGTCAACATACCCGCAGGTATTGACGACAGACAGATTTTCACCGTCAGCGGTGCAGGCAATGCAGGCGTTAACGGGGGACCCAAGGGCGACCTTGAAGTTGCCGTTTTCGTCAGACCCCATTCGCACTTCGAACGTGACGGCTATAACGTCTGGCTTGAGCAGAGAATCAGTTATACCCAGGCGGCTCTCGGCGATAATATCCGTATTCCCACTCTTGACGGCGACGTCAGATTTGATATTCCTGCAGGAACACAGTCGGGAACGGTGTTCAGCCTTAAGGGTAAGGGCATTCAGATTCTCAACGGCAGAGGAAAAGGCGACCAGCTTGTCCGCATAATCGTTGACGTTCCGAAGTCTCTGAGCCACAGACAGAAAGAAATTCTTATGGAGTTTGAGAAGGAACTCGGCGTTCAGAGAGGCGCACCCATCGGAAGCGGAAAAGAAGGCTTCTTTGACAAATTTAAGAATAAAAAATAATTGAAACGCCGTGTCGGTTGGCACGGCGTTTTTGAGGTTGTTATGAAATACGATGCAGTAATATTTGACCTTGACGGCACTTTGACCGACACTCTCTGTGATTTAAAAAACAGCGTTAATTTCGCATTGCGTGAATTCGGTTTTCCCGAAAGGACGCTTGACGAAGTGAGAAGCTTTGTCGGTAACGGTGTCAGAAGACTGATTTATTCGAGTGTTCCCGATAATACCGATGAGGAAACGGCTGAAAACTGCCTTTCGGTTTTCAAGGAATATTATAAAAAACATTCACTTGATGAAACCAAACCCTATGAGGGTATAATCCCGATGCTTGAAAACTTGAAAAAACAAGGAATAAAAACGGCAGTTGTAACCAACAAAATGCACGAAGCGGCAGAGGAGATAGTACGGATTTTCTTCGGCGATCTGATAGATATAACTCTCGGTCAGATTGACGGGGTTGCGCAGAAACCTCAGCCCGACGGAATTTATCACGTTCTTGAAAAGCTCGGAATTTCAAAAGAAAAAGCCGTATATGTCGGCGATTCCGAGGTTGACTGCATAACCGCAAAAAATGCAGGAATTCCGTGCATCGGTGTAACATGGGGATTCCGTGACAAATCCGTTTTACTTGACAACGGTTCGGATTATATTGCAGATTCTTCTGAAGACATAATCAAAATTATGATGTAAGTGCCGTTATGTCGGCACTTTTTTATTGCATTTGTATTTGCGTGATATTATAATAATTTCAGGTGATTTTATGGCTGATAATTATATTCTGAAAAGGCTTTTTGGAATGCAGGATCTGAAATACCGTGACTTTCATTCAAGGCTCATGCCGACGGTTGATAAATCGAAAATCATCGGTGTCCGTACTCCCGAATTAAGGCGGTTTGCAAAAGAAATTTCCAAAACCGTACTTGCCGATGAATTCATAAAAACGCTTCCCCATGATTATTATGAGGAGAATAATCTACATGCATTTCTCATTGAAACAATATCCGATTATGAAAAATGCGTTGCCGAAATAAACAGATTTCTGCCTTTCGTCGATAACTGGGCAACCTGCGATATGATGCGCCCGAAGATTTTTAAAAAGCATTTGCCTGAATTGCTTCCGGAAATCAAAAATTGGCTCAAATCTGAGCATACATATGCCGTGCGTTTTGGAATTGAAATGCTCATGTGTTATTATCTTGATGATAATTTCAGCTTCAGATTTCCCGAATTGGTTTCTGCAATCCGCTCCGATGAATACTATATCAAAATGATGCAGGCGTGGTATTTTGCAACTGCGCTTTCAGAACGATATGAAGAAATTCTGCCGTTCATTGAGCAAAATAGACTCGATTCAGATACCCATAACAAAACAATACGTAAAGCAGTTGAAAGCTGCCGTATCAATGCCGGACAAAAAGCGTATCTGAAAACGCTGAAACGATGAATTTTGTTGCAATATATGCTTTGATATGATAAATTATAGATACAAAGTCAAGAAGGAGAATAAATATGTTCTACAAAATTGAAAATGAATTTTTAACCTGCGAAATCGACGATATGGGTGCTCAGCTTCATTCACTCAAATCAAAGGAAAACGGCACGGAATATATCTGGCAGGGCAATCCCGACATATGGTACGGTCAGGCACCTGTTTTGTTCCCCGTTATCGGTCAGCTTATCAATGATAAATATTTTTATAACGGCGTTGAGTATACAATGCCTAAGCACGGTCTTGCGAGAAAGCTTCTTTTCAATGTTAAAGAATGCGAAGGCGCAAAGGCGGTTTTCAGTCTTGAAAGCGATGAAAACACTCTTAAAGCATATCCGTTCAAGTTCGAATATCTTGTTTCTTTTGAGCTTAAAGGAAAGACTCTTGTCAATACAATGACGGTTGTTAACAAAACAAATGGAGAGATGTATTTCTCGGTCGGTGCACATCCCGCTTTTAACTGCAAGGTCGGAGATATCATTGAATTTGAACAGACCGAAACTCTTGCGACTGAGAGAATAGACAAAGAAAATCTTATCATTCCCGAAAAATTTCCGTTCATGGAAAACGAAAAGAGCTTTGTTATCACTAAAGAAATTTTCGAACCCGACGCACTTATTCTTTCCGATATCAAATCGGAAAAGCTTCGTATAAAGGGTGAAAATGAAATCGAATTCACCTTCGGTAAATGTCCATTCCTCGGAATCTGGGCGAAACCGGGCGCACCCTATGTCTGCATCGAACCCTGGTACGGCGTTAATGACGGCAGAGAGGTGAAGAAGGATATCTCCGAAAAGAGGGGAATCGAGCGTCTTGAAGAAGGCGGGACGTTTGAGTTTTCATGGACTGCTGAAATTATAAAATAAAAACAAAGAGGTTGTTTCGTTTTGAAACAACCTCTCGATTTTTATAGAATCTTTTCAGCATATCTTACTGCTGACATGGCATCCGTGCCGTAGCTGTCTGCGCCAATCATATTGGCATATTCCTCCGTCATAACCGCACCGCCGACCATAACTTTGCAATAGGGTGCTTCTTCACGCAGAAGATTTATTGTTTCTTCCATGGCAGGCACGGTTGTTGTCATAAGTGCGCTTAAACCGACCAGCCTTGCACCGCTTGATTTAACCGCTTCAGCTATCTTTTCAGGCGTAACATCTTTTCCGAGGTCGATAACCTGATAGCCGTAGTTTTCGAGAAGAACTTTAACGATGTTTTTGCCGATATCGTGGATATCGCCCTTTACGGTTGCGATAACAATTTTGCCCTTCTTGTTTTCGCCTGCGGGAATTGCGGATTTGATTGCGTCGAAAGCCTCCTTTGCCGCCTGAGCACTCATAAGAAGCTGGGGAAGATAAACCTTCTTTTCTTCGAATCCCTTGCCGACTGTGTTGAGTGCGGGAATAATCATTGAATCAATGATTTCCATGGGGGATGTTGTTTTTATCAGTTCCGAAGCGATTTCTCCTGCCTGTTCTTTCAGACCGCTTATGATACAGCCGTCAAGACCTGTTGAGGATTTGACTTCGGCTTTTTTCTCCGATGGTTCAAGCGACTGTGCGAATTCAATATAATCCGTGCAGTTTTCGTCTTTGTCCGTCAGCGCATTGAAGCAGTACCATGCTTTCATCATTTCAACCGAAAACGGATTGATGATTGCGCAGTCAAGACCGTTCTGCATTGCCATTGTGTAGAAAACAGCGTTGACATCTGCTCTTGAAGGAAGACCGAATGAAATATTTGAAACGCCGAGGCTTGTTTTTATGCCCATGTCGTGAAGTGTTTTAACTGCTTCGAGAGTGGTGCTTGCACTTTTTGAATCGCTTGAAACAGCCATGGCGAGAGGGTCAACGATAATATCGTTTTTGCCTATGCCGTATTCCGAGGCACGGGCAATTATTTTTTTCGCAATTTCAACTCTGCCCTCTGCGGTTTCGGGAATGCCGTTTTCATCAAGTGTAACCGCAATAACAGCGCCTCCGTATTTCTTGACAAGGGGGAAGACCGCTTTCATGCTTTCTTCCTTACCGCTGACAGAATTTATGAGAGCCTTGCCGTTGTAAATTCTGAGCGCTTTTTCCATGGCAACAGGGTCAACCGTGTCAATCTGCAACGGAAGGTCAATAACGCTCTGAAGTGCACGGATAACGTTTACCATCATTTCGGCCTCGTCAATTTCGGGCAGACCGACATTGACATCGAGGATAGAAACGCCTTTTTTGTTCTGTGCAAGACCTTCATTGAGAATATAGTTTATATCATTTTCACGGAGAGCTTCTTTGAAACGCTTTTTGCCTGTGGGATTGATGCGTTCACCGATTATAACGGGTTTGTTACCGATTTCAACCGTATGGGTGTACGAAGAAACAACCGTAAGGTTTTTCTTTTCGGGGAGAGCAAAAGGCATATTTTTTGTTTTCTCAACCGTTTTTCTGATGTGCTCGGGTGTTGTGCCGCAGCATCCGCCGATTATTGTTGCGCCCGATTTAACAATTTTGCACATGATGTCCGAAAATTCGTCTGAATCAATATCAAAAACAGTCTTTCCGTTTTCGCTTCTGGGAAGACCTGCGTTGGGGTTAACTATAATGGGAACGCTTGCATATTTTGCAAATTCGGGAACAATGTCAAGCATCTGCTTCGGTCCGAGTGAGCAGTTCATGCCTATTGCATTCGCACCGAGACTTTCAAGCATTGCAATCATTGCGGCAGGATTTGCACCTGTCATGAGTTTTTTTGTTTCGTCGTAAACACAGGTTACGAAAACAGGTAAATCACAGCTTTCTTTTGCTGCGAGAACAGCGGCTTTTGCTTCAAGGCTGTCGTTCATCGTTTCAATGAGAACGAGGTCTGCGCCTGCATCCGCACCGATTTTTATGCTTTCGGAAAAAACTTCGACAGCTTTTTCAAACGGCAAATCGCCGAGAGGCTCAAGCATTTTCCCGAGAGGTCCTATATCAAGAGCAACATATGCATCGTAACCCTCACAGGCTCTTTTTGCATTATTAATTGCCGCGGTTATTATTTCTTCAAGATTTTCAAATTTGAAACGGTTTGCACCGAAAGTGCAGGATGTTATGATATCTGCACCTGCTTCAAGATAAAGACGGTGCATCTCAATAATCTTTTCGGGCTTTGTGATATTCCAGCTTTCCGGATATTCGCCTGCCGAAAGACCCCATGATTGCAGAAGTGTGCCTGCACCGCCGTCGCAATAGGTTATTCCGTTTTTGATTTTTTCAAGAATCTTCATATTCAAGCATGTGGTTTTACTGATGTTGTTTTTTATAATACAACCTTTGAAGACTGTACCATAAGAACTTGCTCGATGGAGAACACTCGTTTTATAGATTGTTCATTTATAAATGTTGAAATGTCTACTTTAAACTTAGAATATTCTGAATTTGATAATACAACATTTACAAATTGTATTCTTCCCTTCCATTCTATTCTTACCTCAATGGGTTTAATGGAACAACTAAAAAATGCCATAAACACTTACATTTACTCTGCATCTAACAAAGATAAAAAAATATCTATCAATAATTATTTTGAACTTGTACCATCATTTGAAAAATACTATGAATTTATAGGTAAAGCTTTTCCATTATGTAACATATATATATATCAAAATGATAGTCAAAAAGAAATTGATTTCTTACAAGCTGAGCTTGAAAAGATTGGTGTTAAAGTATTAGACCAGACAATATTTATAAAAAAGAGATTCCCCTGCCCGAAAATCCTCTGCGGTATATCAATGTTTATATCATTACCGGCGAGAAAACACTGGTGGTGGACACCGGGTTCAACCGCCCCGAATGCGAGGAGGCCATGGCTGACGCGCTGAGAGAACTGGGGGTTGAGCAGGCGGATCTCTTTATCACCCACCTGCACTCCGACCACTGCGGCCTGATCTCCAAGTACGGTGACCTGGGCTGGACGATCTATGCCGGCGAGACGGATGGTGAACTGATGAATTTTGAGGCGGGCAATCTCTATTGGAGAATGCTGGATGACCTCTTCATCAAATACGGTTTCCCCAAGGCGGATTTCGGCAGAAATACGGATATCCACCCCGGCAGAACCTGGTGCCATCCCCATCCCGTGAAGTTTACCTATGTGGCTGACGGCGATGTGCTGGAGTACGGCGGTTATCAGTTCCGTGTCATCGAGACCCCGGGTCATACCCCCGGCCATATGTGTCTCTATGATGAGGTCAACAAGCGCCTGCTCTGCGGCGACCACATTCTGGGCCTCATTACGCCCAATATCACCATTGAGCTGAGTCTGGAAAATCCCCTGCAGGCCTACATGGACAGCCTTGCCAAGGTGGATGTACTGGAAGTGGATGAGTTGCTGACCACCCACGGCATCCCCGTGGATGATATGCATCAGCGCATCGCAGAGCTCTATCATCACCATGAGGTCCGTCTGGCAGAGGTGGTCACCATTCTGGGAGACCAGTGGAAGAACGCCTATGAGACCGCCCGGGACATGACGTGGGAAATCGACTGCAGAAACTGGGATGAGTTCCCGGCACCTCAGAAATGGTTTGCCACCGGCGAGGCCATCTCCCACCTGCAGTACCTGTTCTTTACCGGTAAGGTGGAGCGG
>CALAQQ010000196.1 GCA_937888485.1 uncultured Clostridia bacterium | reverse complement strand
ATTTCGCCGTTCACGATAAAGGTGACGGCAATCCGCACACACATATTATGCTGACGATGAGAGCGATTGATGAAAACGGAAAGTGGCTACCAAAGTGCAGAAAGGTTTACGACCTTGATGAACACGGCAACCGTATCGGTGAACACCGTGAAGATATTGTTGACTGGAACAAAAGAGAAAATGCAGAAATCTGGCGGCACGCATGGGAAGAAAAAGTAAATGAATATCTCGAGAAAAACAACCGACCCGAAAGAATTGATATGCGTTCTTATGAACGTCAGGGAATAGATATAGTTCCGACAGTTCATCTCGGACCTGCTGCATCGGAAATGGAACGCAGAGGAGAAGAAACAATTCTCGGCACTCTGAATCGGGACATTGTGAAATTCAACTCTGTGAGAAAACATTTACGAAAGGTACTTGCAGAGTTGAAAGAATGGATTGAAGAAATCAAGAAAATTCTTTCCGAATTCAAAGAAGAAAAAGAGCCGACTATCACAGATATTCTCATCGACTATCTGAACTCACGGCAAGAATCACATAACGGAAAAAGCAGATATTATTACAACAAAGATTTGGCGGTTGACTTGAAACAAATTTCACAGATAGTAACATTTCTTCAGCAACATAACATCACCACCGCAGATTCTTTATGGGAGATGATTAAAAAAGTTTCTGAAATTAAAAGTCATATTGATTCTGCCGATGACAAAATTAAAGAACTCAAAAAGGGACTTAAATTTATCGGTGATTATGAAAAATTCA
Source organism: uncultured Clostridia bacterium (assembly GCA_937888485.1). Taxonomy (GTDB): domain Bacteria; phylum Bacillota; class Clostridia; order Oscillospirales; family Acutalibacteraceae; genus CAG-177. Next base: position 14,449 of record CALAQQ010000196.1, on the reverse strand, counting down.
AATCCGTCGCAGACGAATACAGCAAAAAGAAATTCGGCAGAGATAAGTTCAAAACCGAACACAGCAAAGAGTTAAATTCATTCTACAGAGCAAAACGGTGGATTGATGAAAATCCGAAATCCACAACCAAATCCATGAAAGCCGAACTCGATAAACTGCAAACACAAAAAGCCGCCGATGAAGCTTTAATTGAAAGCAATTACGGCAGCCTTGAAGAACTCAAACGAGCAAAATATATCATTTCAAAAGTTCTTGCAAATGTTAAATATCAGGAACAAGAAAACCAACGCAAACCCTCACAAAAATCAAAACAAAAAATTATTGAATAATGAAAGGAAGATTATAATGACAGACAATATTTACGAACCCACCGAATACAATTATGACCCCTACGATTTATGTGAACTCTACGAACCGATTTTTGAACCGCCCGAAAGTTTTCTGAAAGAATGTACTCAATATTGGCTTTCCGAGTGGCGAAAGAGATGCAAGCCTTTTGTATTCCCCGATGGCAGTTATGTTGAAAATTCCGACGGTGAAACTCATTACTGTCGTAATGGGATTATGATAAAAGTTTCAGAACATTTCCCTTCAGAAGGCAGAACCGTCGAAGAATTGATCGAAGATTTGGTCGTTTATCAGTCAAAACAAATGTAACTGTCCGATAAAAAGCCTTGAATAAAACCTGCGCTTACAGTATAATCCAAGTGGAAAGTATTGTAAGCGTGGGTTGTTTCAAAGAAAGGAGAATTTTTTAAATTGAAACAAACTTACAATACAGCATTATATATGCGATTAAGCCGTGATGATGAAACCTATGGCGACAGTGTCAGCATTGAGTCGCAACGTACAATCCTCCGTCAATATGCAACAGCCAATAACCTGAATGTTGTTGATGAATACATAGATGACGGTTGGAGTGGAACAAATTTTGAAAGACCTGCATTTATTAGGATGATGGAAGATGTTGATGCAGGTAAAATTAACTGCATAGTCACAAAAGACCTCAGTCGTTTCGGCAGAGAACACATTATGATGGACTATTATCTTGAATTTGTGTTCCCCGAAAAGAAAGTGCGGTATGTTGCCGTTGCTGAAAATGAGGATACGAAAAACGGACTCAGCGATTTTGTTCCGTTCAAGAATCTGTTCAATGAGTGGTATGCAAAAGACACAAGTCGTAAAACCAAACAAGCTTTCCACGCAAAATTTCTTGCAGGTGAGCGAATGGGAAATTATGCTCCGTTCGGTTACAAAAAGCATCCCGACATCAAAAACAAGATTATTCCGGATGAAGAAACGGCACCGATTGTCATCAGAATGTTTGAGATGGCGGCACACGGAACGAGTCTTTCAAAAATTATGAATTATCTTATTGATGAAAAGATACCTGTTCCGAGTTATTGGGAATATTCGAGATTCGGCGGATTTTCAAGAATCTATAACAATCCCGAGAGGCAAAAGAATAATTATCTTTGGAGATTCAGTCAGGTTCAGAACATTCTGAGGGATGAAACCTACATAGGGAACACAATTCATTTTCAGCACACGAATGTTTCTTACAAAAACAAAAAAGTTATCCGCAACCCGAAAGAAAAATGGATGAAGGTTGAAAACACACACGAACCGATTGTTTCAAAAGAAACTTTTAACCTTGTGCAGCAGCAAATGGAAAGCAGAAAGAAGCCAACAAGAACTGGTAACACTCAGATATTTGCGGGACTTATCAAATGTGCAGACTGCGGAAAGAGTATGAGATATTGTACAAACAAGAAAACATACACTTATTTCAATTGCAGCAGTTACTCCTCATACGGCAAAGAAATCTGTTCTCAACACTACATCCGATATGACACACTTTATCCGTATATTCTTTCAAGAATACAGTTTTGGACAAGGCTTGCAGAAACACAAGAAGAAGCCTTGCTGAAAAAGCTGGTGGATAACGATGCTAAAATACACGATGCAACAATGAAGAATAGAACCGCCGAACTCGCAAAATCAAAAAAGCGAAAAGCCGAGGTTGACCGACTTTTCGCTAAAATGTATGAAGATTGGGCAAACGAACGCATCACGGAATACAACTTCAATATGATGTCAGAACGATATCAGAATGAACAACAAGAGCTTGATGAGAAAATTCGCACTCTTGAAGCCGAACTTTCAACCGAGAAGAAAGCAACCGACAATGCAGAAAAATGGATTGCAGTTCTGAAACAATACTCCAATCCGACGGAACTGACCGCTGAACTGCTGAACACTTTGGTTGAAAAAATTCTGATTCACGAAACCAAGGAAAACAGCTTCGGAGAAACCGAACTCGTTATCAATATCATTTACCGCTTCGTCGGTAAAATTGATTAAACGGCAGTATCCTTAATTTGTACCGAGGTACAAAGGTACGTCGATGGGAGAAAAAACGTCAAATAAACGAAAAAACAAACGGCGGGATGTGGTCATCCCGCCCTACTTTTATACTGTTGTTGATATAGAGCGTTGAGTTTCCGAACCCTACAATGATTTCGTTTATGTTTCAGCGACTTTATCGACAGTCAAAAGCCCCCTCAAAAGAGGGGGCTTAGCATTTAGTTCAGGATAAAATTATGCCTGTTCTTCCTGCTTCTTTGCAAAGCATTCGCTGCAGAAAACAGGTCTGTCCTCACGCGGCTTAAAGGGAACCTTTGCAACTCCACCGCAAGAATCACATGTTGCTTCAAACCATTCACGCTCACCACGAACTGCGTTCTTGCGTGCATCACGGCAAGCCTTGCAGCGCTGGGGCTCGTTTACAAAGCCTTTTTCAGCATAGAATTCCTGTTCGCCGGCTGTGAAAGTGAATTCATTGCCGCATTCCTTACAGATGAGAGTTTTGTCTTCGTACATTGTTTTTAACCTCGCTTGAAAAAATATTTTTTTCGCCCTTGGACGGAATCGCACCGTCACCTTTGTTGAACAACGCTCTGCTTTAAGCTACGGGGGCATATCCAAAACGCTTCAATGAAGCGTTTATTTATTAAGTTCTGCACGCATCTTTTTACGTATTCTCTGCAAAGCATTGTCAACCGCTTTTTCGCTGCATTCAAGCCGTGAAGAAATTTCTGAATAACTCAGACCGAAGAAACGCAGGAGTATAACCTGCCTTTCAAATTCCGAAAGATTACTTTTTATAAGACCCGTGATATGCTCGAATCCGTCCTTCGAAGAAAGAACCTTTACAGGGTCGGATTCGTCGCCGCTGATTTCATTTTCGCCCTCCTCGAGAGGAAGCGCTTTTGAAAGGGCGGCATTTTTATTATTATAACTTGCACGCACAGCAGAAAGAATTCTGTTGTTAATGCAGGTTTCGGCGTATGCCTTGAAACTTCCCTTTTCGGGATTGAAGCTTCTGACTGCCTCAAGGAATCCGAGCATGCCTTCCTGAGTGAGGTCATCACCCGCTACTCTGGCATTCGCAAGTGCATAGCCCTTCGCCGTTGCAATCGGAGTTATCGCAGAAATGAGCAAAGCCATGGACTCATCATCGCCGTTTGCGGCAAGCACCGCCAACTCCTCATATGGCAAAGATTTTTTCTGTTTTCGCACTATAAACTACCTCGCAAAATCCTTGTATGCTATATAATAAGCCAATTTTTGAATTTTGTCAACAACTTTTTTCATACATTGAAAAATAATTTAGTAAAAATTGCATAAAATTGGCAAAATCAACCGATTAATAGGTGTGTTCGCAGATTTCTTTAATTTTTCTTTGAAGCGCAAGGAAGTCCTCAAGCGCATCAGGTTTCTGATTGGGGTTGCGGAGAAGTGCCGCAGGATGGAATGTTCCCATGAAAAGAATTCCGCCTTTTTCGATGAACTCTCCATGCTGCTGCGTAACCTTGAAATCCTTTGAGATAAGTCTCTGCGCAGAAATTCTTCCAAGGCATACGATGATTTTCGGGCGCATAAGTCTTGTCTGTTCACGAAGCCAGCCGATACACTGCTCCTGTTCTTCGGGGAGAGGGTCACGGTTTTTCGGCGGACGGCATTTGACCATATTGGCAATATAGATATTCTTTTTGCGGTCAAGGTCAACAGCATCAAGAAATTTATCAAGCAGTTTTCCGCCTCTGCCGACAAAAGGTTCACCCTGTAAATCCTCATTTTCGCCGGGTCCTTCGCCGATGAACATCACTTCGGCATTTTCGTTTCCCACACCGAAAACAAGATTTGTTCTTGTTTCGCAGAGAGAGCATTTTCTGCACTCCATACAGTCAGCCTTAAGCTGTTCCCAATTCTCATACATAGTCTTCTGCACCCCTTTGAGCAAATAATTCACGGGATTTTTCCGCATCCTTTTCTATCTGTGCACTGAGTTTTTCCATGCTGTCGAATTTTACCTCGTCACGGAGATACTCAAGAAGTCTGACCTCGATATCCTGTCCGTAGAGGTCGCCCGCAAAACCGAGAATACAGGTTTCGCTCCTGAAATCCTCGTTTTCAAACGACGGACGCAGACCGATATTCGTAACCGACGGATATTCTTTTCCGTCAACAACTGTTACCGAAGCATAAACTCCCTTTTTGGTAAGAACAAAATTATTATCGAAATGCTGATTTATCGTCGGCGCACCGATGAGTCTGCCTCTCTGATGGCCGCTGACAACCGTTGATTTATAACGGAATTCTCTGCCGAGCATTGCATTCGCAAGTGGAATTTCACCGTTTTCAACCGCTTTTCTTATCCTCGTTGAACTTATCGGTTCACCGTCAAAATCAACATGAGGAAGAATTTTCAGCATAATACCGTATTCCTCGCAAAGAGCTTTGAGAGTTTCGCAGTCACCCTCACCGCCTTTTCCGAAACGGTAATTCCAGCCGCAGCAGAGCGCACCCGCATTGAGTTTTTTGATAAGAATTTCTTCAAAAAATTCACGGCACGGCATATCCTTTATATATATAAAAGGTATAACCGTTGTTTCAACACCCGCTTCCGCCAGAATTTCATCACGCAGAGAATCCTGCAGAATTTTGTCGGGCGCCGAGCCTTTGAGAACAAGCATCGGATGAGTATCAAACAAAAGCACATGAGGAGAAAGCCCGCACTCCCGTTCAAAATCGGCTGTGCAGGCGATAACTGACATATGACCCCGATGAAGTCCGTCAAAACTTCCGAGGGCTACGGCGGTTTTTCTCATCATAATATTACTTCTTCTTGAATTGCTGTTTCATTCTGAGTTCCTTGGAAAGGATTCTCTTGCGGAGTCTGAGCGAATCGGGAGTTACCTCAAGAAGCTCATCATCCTTTATAAATTCCATGCACTGTTCAAGGCTGAGAACACTGTGCGGTACAAGACGCAGAGCATCATCCGAGCCTGATGCACGGGTATTTGTAAGATGCTTTGTTTTACAAACGTTGCAAACTATATCTTCATTCTTGGCACATTCGCCGACTATCATTCCTTCATAAACATCAACGCCTGCAGGAATAAAGAGTCTGCCTCTGTCCTGAGTGTTGAAAAGTCCGTAAGCGGTACTCATACCTGTTTCATGAACAACAATCGAACCTTTTTCACGGGTCTGGATATCGCCCTTATAAGGTGCATAGCCGTCGAAAAGCTGATTCATGATTCCGTTGCCGTTGGTATCGGTAAGGAATTCGGCACGGTAACCGATAAGACCTCTTGAAGGAATTTTGAATTCGAGATGGGTTGAACCGCCTTCACGGGCACCCATATTTTCAAGCTCACCCTTGCGTGAACCGAGTTTTTCGATAACTGCGCCAACGTACTGCTCGGGAACTTCAACAATAAGAAGTTCCATGGGTTCCATGAGCTGACCGTCGATTTCCTTGAAGATAACCTTGGGTCTTGAAACTTGGAATTCGTAGCCCTGACGGCGCATTGTTTCGATAAGGATTGAAAGATGAAGCTCGCCTCTGCCCGAAACCTTGAAGGTATCGGTTGTTTCGGTTTCTTCAACCCTCATGCTCACATTCGTTTCAACTTCTTTGAAGAGGCGGTCACGAATGTTTCTTGATGTTACAAACTTACCTTCCTTGCCTGCAAACGGGCTGTCGTTAACGATGAAGTTCATCGAAATTGTAGGCTCGTCAATCTTGATGAAAGGAAGTGCCTCAACATTTTCGGGGTCGCAGGCTGTTTCGCCGATATTGATTCCTTCAATACCCGAAACGCAGATAATATCGCCTGCTTCGGCTTCTTCGCATTCAACTCTTGCAAGACCCTCGAACTGATAAAGTCTTGAAACCTTGACATTTTGGGTTGTGCCGTCGGTTTTGCAGAGAGTAATCTGCTGATTCTTCTTTATTCTGCCCCTCTCAACTCTGCCTACGCCTATTCTGCCTACATAGTCATCATAGTCAAGGCTTGAGAAAAGAACCTGTAAAGGCTCGTCGGGATTTCCGTCGGGAGCATCGATGTTTTCAAGAATCGCATCGAAAAGAGGCTGCATATTGCCTTCTCTGCAATTGGGGTCAAGGCTCGAATAACCGTCTCTTGCGCTTGCATAAACAACGGGGAATTCAAGCTGGTCCTCATCTGCACCGAGGTCGATAAAGAGGTCAAGCACCTCGTCAACAACCTCATAGGGGCGTGCATTGGGACGGTCGATTTTATTGATGACAACAAGAACCTTCTTCTTGAGGTTGAGCGCCTTTTTGAGAACGAATCTCGTCTGGGGCATACAGCCCTCGAAGGCATCAACAAGAAGAAGCACTCCGTCAACCATCATAAGGATACGTTCAACCTCGCCGCCGAAATCGGCATGACCCGGAGTATCGACAACGTTGATTTTCGTTCCCTTATAATGAACGGATGTATTCTTTGAAAGGATTGTTATTCCTCTTTCACGCTCAAGGTCGTTGGAGTCCATAACTCTGTCGGCAACCTGCTCGTTATCGCGGAAAGTACCGCTCTGCTTGAGCATTTCGTCAACCATGGTTGTTTTGCCGTGGTCAACGTGAGCGATGATAGCAATATTTCTTAAATCTTTTTTATTGGACAAAGGGGTCACCTGGTTTCCTTTAATTTATTCTGTGATTACAAAGCCTTCTGCTTCACGCTTTGCTTTAAGGTCTGCGAGCATCTTTTCTTTATTCTTGCCTGCTATCTTATAGAAGAACATGGGAATTGAGCAAAGGAGCATGCTGATACCGGGAAGGAGAGATACAAGGGTAAACATTGCAAATCTCTGACCGAATGCAACATCGGTTGCCGCCATGATAGCTTCCTTTGAAAGCATTGCGGCGGGATCCATATCAATTGCCATATAAAGCACAATGATTCCGCAGGTTGAGAAAGCGTTGCCGATTTTGTTAATGAAGCCCTGACAAGCCGAGCCGAGACCGTTTTCTCTTACGCCTGTTGTGAGTTCCATATAGTCAAGGCTGTCACAAATCATAGCATATGAGATAACATTGATAACGCCGAGAGGAATTGACTGAATCATGATGAACGGTGCAAGAACATAGATGCTTGAAAGATTTGTTGCATAACCGATAACGGTTGTTACAACGCTGGCCGCAAATCCTGCAAGACAGGTTGTGATAACGATTTTCTTATAGTCGAACTTCTTCATGAGCATGGGCATAACAAGAGTTGTGCCGAACATGCCGACGATTGTGCAGACCTGGAAAATTGTTTTAACAAGGCTGATGCTGTTGAGGATATCAGCCTGAGTGGGGTTATCGGGTCCGATATAGAAAGAATAACGGGCAACATGAATAGCTGCAGCCTGAACAAGATATCTTCCGCTTGAAAGAATGCCCATTATAACAACAAGCATAAGGGGTTTACACTTAAAAATCCTCGAAATGCTTGAGGGCTGACCGGGAATCTTCTTCTTATCGGGAAGAACAACTCTTTCCTTGATATGGAAATAGCAGTTAACATACATTATTCCGCCGATAACAACGGCAAAAAGTGCAATGAGGAAATATTTCTTCTTCTCAAAGTCAAGCGGATTGGGTTCGTTGCCGAACTTCGCATAAATCGCATTGAGAATAAGTGGGATTGCAAGGAAAAGCACCTCGGGAAGAGCAGAGCCGATGCTGTTGATAATCTTTGTGAAGGAGATAACATCGCTTCTCTCCTTTGAGTTCGGAGTCAGAACATTGGGAAGGGTCCAGAACGGAACGTCTGCCATGGTATAAGCCATACCCCAGAGAATATAAACAACCGCTGAGAAAATCATAAGCGGAGTCTGTTCCATATCGGGGCTGAGGTACATAAGAAGAGTAAGCACGGCAATAATGGGAGTTGCCATTATGATGTAGGGCTTCATTCTGCCCTTTTTCATTGTTCTTCTGTCAACAATCATACCCATCATCGGGTCGTTGATAGCGTCCCATACTCTTGCTCCGAGCATAAGAATAAGAACAAACATAAGGGGAAGCTGAAGAACGTTAACATAATAGTCACTGATATAGCTTGACATCATGGCATAAATCATGCCCTGACCGCCTGCACCGAGAGCAAACATCCACAGCTCTTTTTTGCTGACGTATTTTTTATCTTCCATGATTACTTTCCTTTCATTGTGGATTTGGAAATTTTTAAAAACCGTACGGGAGATTCATGAATCGCCCCTACATAAAAAATTGAATTATGATTGTTTCTTTGCCATTTCTTCGCGGAATTTAGCCTGATGTTTCAGATATGTTTCTTCGGGAATATCGGGGTTGCCCTTTGAATAACCGGGAATGAACATATCGCCTGCAACCTTCGGGTCGGTGCAGCGGGTATCGTTTCTCCACTTGTCTCTTTCTTCGGGATTGCGGAGATTGGGGATATCCATGGGGATACCGCCTTCAAGCGCCGAGAAATATGCAAACATACCGGGAAGGAACATATCGAGACCTTCGTAAACATCAATGGTATCTGCTTTGTTTCCACGAAGCGCTTCGATAACGTTGTGCATGAAATAATAATCTGCACCGCCGTGACCTGTTAACTCGGCAAAATCCGAAAGATGGTCCCATGTGGGAACAATACGGGGCTTCGAGTTGTTATCGCCCTCGTTTTCGTCACAGTTTACATAGAGGGTCTGAACGTCGCCCGCCTCGGCATCTTCACGGGCGGTTTCCATTCTGCCCTTTGAGCCGTTGATTGAGAACCAGATTGAATGACCTGCGCACCCGATACCGTGAACACTCTTGAGAAGTGCGCCGTTTTCAAGCGTGATTATTTCAAGACCGATGGGAGCAGCCTTTGCGCCCATGCGGTACATTCTGTCGTTATAAGCAACCTCAAATCCGCTGACCTTGACGGGTCTTAAGCCTGTGATATGGATAAGGGGACCGATTGAGTGAGTGCAATAATAGAAAGCATGCATGAGGGTTCTCCAGTGGTCGGGTCTGCCCTGGGTATGCATATGCCAGTCTGCTTCGAGATTGTGCATATATTCGCCTTCGCCGTATTCAAACTTGCCGAGTGCGCCTGCCTCATAAAGCTCTTTCATCTTTTTGGGAGCGGGCATATAGCAGCAGTTTTCGGCAAAGAAATACTTCTTTCCGCTTCTTTCAACCGCTTCAACAAGCTCAACCGCTTCCTTCATTGTCTGAACGGGAAGAACCTCGCTGATAACATTGAAGCCCTTATCAAGAGCTTTCACTGCGAAGGGTGCGTGTTCGGTTGCGTAGTTTGCAAGGACAACAACGTCCATATCATGAGTGAGGAAATCCTCATAATTATCATAGAAAGTTACGCCTTCGCCCTCGTAGTCTTTCTTTGCGAGTTCAAGCATGGGGATATAGTTATCGCAGATTGCAACGGTCTTTGCACCTTTGACACTGCGGCAATAATCGATCATGCTTCTGCCTCTGCCGACACCAAGAACGCCGACTCTGATTGTTTTTGCTTTTTCGAGTTTTCTGCAGAATGAGCAGTCCTCATTAACCATATCAACCGAGTCAACTCCAAGCTCTGCAAGCATCCACTCCCAGCGCTGTTTCATTCCCTCGTCATATTCAACGGGAACAAATCCTGCGGTGAGATAGCTCTTTACAGCACCCATGCGCCATTCGTCGGTAGTAAGATAGATATAGTCAACGTTCTGGTTTGCAAGCTTCTTTACGCAGACATTGTTAAGATATTTCCCGAGACCCTTGCCTCTGAATTCTGTTCTGATACCGACCATGTGAAGCTCACCGCAGTTATCCTCGGGATGGAAAACAGCGGTTGCGGTACCGATATGTTCACCCTCATAGTCAATGAAGAAAACGTCGGTTTCCATGTTTATATCGTCATGGTTGGTAATGCGGTCGTCAAAACGGCTTTCGTCGGCATCGTCTGCCTCAAGACCGTTTTTGCAGCATTCAACCCACGGCATTTTGTCGGAAGCATCTTTATAGTTTGAAATCGAATAACCCTCGGGCAATTCAAGCTCCGCAACGGGAGTACCCTTGAGCCAGTACATTTTAAGCTGTGCCATATTTATCACCTTAAATAAATCTTTACTCAAAAAAAGGGGCTGTTAAAAACAACCCCCTTTTATTTATCTGCTGCGTTAATGTTCATTCGGGTTTAATTACGAATTACGCATTACGCATTGCGAATTAAATTATTCGCCCTTCATTTCAAGGAGCTTAACTGTTCCGTCGTAGGAAGCCTGGCTTACCTTGATTGAATCTGTTATAGCTGCCTTGATATCATCTTCCGTTGCACCGAGTTCAACCGAATACTTTCTGTCGATGAAAAGGTTGAGAGCCATGATATCTGCAAGACCGTCAACGTCGATACCGCTTTCAATGCCCTTTGCGGCATATTCCTTCTTAACCTTGCCGAGACCCATTCTCATCATCCAGGGCGGAACGCTGAGAATCTTTCTGTTTTCGCCCATGCCTCTTGCGGCATAAACAATCTTGAGGAATTCCTTCCATGTCTGGTTATACATGGAGATGGGCCATGCCTTTGCGCCCTTTGACTTTTCAGCTGCGCCAACGATAACTTCACCAACCTGGCGAACTGTAAGCATTGCTGTGCCGCCGCCGGGATACATTGTGAGGGGAAGCTTATCCATCATCTTTATCTGTTCAATAAGGATAACCCAAACGGGCTTTCTGCCGGGCTGAGTGCCGAAGATGTAGGGAAGCTCAAGAACTGCTACATCGAAGTTTTCGTCTGCAAATGAGAAAGCAACTTCTTCCTGGTCGATACGGCTTCTGATATAGGGATGCTTCTTTGTAAGCTCCATATCGGGTCTTTCCTTTGCAAGATATGCAAAGTATGAGCCGAGGATAACGGCATTCTTCATGCCGATTTCCTTACAGAGAGGAAGAATTCTCTTGAGGGGAGCTATGTTGTACTTATAATATGCATCATAAACGGGTGCGGGGAATTCAACTCTTTCGTCGATACCTGCAGCGAAAACAAAGCAGTCACAGCCTGCCATGATAGCTTTGATTTCTTCGTCTGACTTTTCATAAATATTGCAGAGTTCGATTTCCATTTCCTCAGGAATGGGTGCGCCTTCGGGGAGAGGGGGAAGAGCAACGCTCTTAACCTGATGGCCTCTTTCGAGGAAAATTCTTGCTGCTTCGCAGCCGAGAAGACCTGTGCCGCCGATCATAAATACTTTCATTGGATATTTCCTCCTTTGTAATTCATACACATATAATATATATCTTATTTATAAAATAGTCAAGAAAAAATTTATCACACGTTGTCGAGCGAATATGAGAAGAAATCAAGAGGAAACCAGCCTTGCGCAAATGCGGGAATGTCAAGCCTGTCTTTTGAATAAAGACCACTGATGAAAACTATCGCATCTCTGTGGCTGAGTTCGATATCCGCATCACCCGCTGCCTCTTTGACGGTAACTTCTTTTCCGTCAACGGTAACGGCAAGGAATTCATCGCCGTTCATGCCGTGAACAAGAATTTTAAGAGTGCCCGATGCCAGATTCATTCTTTCCGCTTTGAGAGCAAGGAAAGCGTCAATAAAATTACGGAAATTGAAGATATTTATCATTTCGGGAGTGCCGATTGAATAACCGCCGCAGTTTTTCGCCATGAAATCGCAGTATTCCGTGTCAAAAGCAGGAAGATTTATCGCAACGCCCTCGAGATTTCCCGTATCCATTGCACACATGATAAGCTCGAGCATATCGTCGATATCAACCGCTCTGATTTCGTGGAGATACTTGCCGCCGTGCTTTTCAAGAGTGAAATACCCCTTGAATTCATCGCCTTTGAACGCGGCATACGGAATATTGTTCCATGAATGCATAATATCTATATAATCCTCCTCTTTTCTTTCAACGAAGAACGGGAGTTTTTCATGGATTTCCTTGATTTTCTTAATGATATCGGTATCGTTTTCCGTTATCTGACGGGCGGTGAATTCCGATTTTCTCGTTTCACCGATAATTCTTCTTACATTACCCTTGTCAATAAGAAAGCGATATTCAAGGCCGATGGGTTCATAGCCGAAAAATCCGTAGCGCTGTCTCTGACCGCCGAGAAGAGAATAGTCGAAATTTTCTTCTTTCATAATGTCAAGAGCCATCTGCATTGTGTCCTTCATATAGCCCTTGCCTCTGCAATCCTCGGTAACAGCAACGTTGCCGATGCCGAGAATTTTAAGCTTTCTGCCCGATGCGACGGCATACAGCGGATAGCATCCGACTGCACCTTTTATTTCTTCGCCCTCCATAACAACAACATTATTATATGCAGGCGAATACTTCTCTTTATAGAGCTTCGGAAGAAGCGTCATAAATTTCTGATTGTTGGGGTCACCGGTAAAGAAAACCGTGTCGAGCATATCAATAAGCTCGTTTGTATATTTTTCGGGACATCTGCCCTTGTAGATATTATTCATTTTTTACCCCTTATTTCAATTTCATAAAGTCGTTATAATTAAGAATTCTGTAATCCTTATTGTTGACGGGTCTTGAATTTTCCTTCTTGCGTTTTCTGAAAATGAGGATAATGAGCAAAACAATTACCGCTATTGCCGCAATGCGGAATATCCATGACGAAAGAACCGATTTCGCCGTACTTCCTATGAATGCGAAAATGCTGATTTTTGCATCCGTATTCGAAACAAGGTCAATCTCCTTTATAACACTGCCGGCATAAAGAACCCTGCCCTTGCAGACGATTTCACCCTTTTTTACGGGTGCTTTAACCGATTCGGGTGCATCGACAAGCTCAACAAGAAGACTGCCGGAATCTGTGCCCTTCGGAACAAGGCTGTAAACTGTTTCTGCGGGTGAGAGTGTTATGTAGTCAACAGATTTTGCATATTTTACGGGTATTTCGCCGACAACCCTTGTTGTATCCGCAATGGCAACAAGCTCAATATTGCTGAATGTCCATTCAAACATCTCTTTGCAGTCAAGGAACGAACCGTTTTCGTTAACGCCGTCGTTATCAAAATCGCCGAAAGGTGCATCGAGTGCAACGGCAACATAGTTATAGCCGTCCTTTGATGCGTATGCAACAAAGCATCTGCCTGCACCGGATGTTGAACCCGTCTTACCTGCTTTTACATATTTGCAGTAATAATCTTTATAAGCGCTGTTAAGCATATAGTTTGAAGAATGAAGCGTTCTTGACTCCTGCATATTTGTTTCGGGGAGAACATAGCTTGTTCTTCCGACAATTTCTTCAAATGCGGGGAACGTCATCGCATGGGTTATGAACTTCGCCATATCCGCTGCGGTAACATACTGATTGTCATGGTCAAGACCGTGAGGATTTTCAAAATGGCTGTTTGTGCAGCCGAGTCTTTCGGCAACCTCATTCATCATGGAAATAAACTTCGCTCTGTCACCGCCCGAAACATAGTCGGCAAGAGTTGTTGCCGCTTCATTTGCACTGACAAGCATAAGACAGCAGAGAAGGTCATAAACCGTCATCTGTTCACCCGGCTGAATGCCTCCGAGTGAGCTTCCCGTTCCGTCAAGTTCTCTTATGCATGATTCAGGAACGGTTACAGTCGCAGTCAGGTCAGAACAGTTTTCGAGAACAACAATTGCCGTTACAACCTTCGTAAGACTTGCGGGCGGAGACTGCTTATTCGCATTTTTTGCAAAAATAACCTCATCATTATCCGTACTGACAAGAAGAAGGCAGTCGGAGTAGAGGTCCATGGATTCCATAACATCGTCATATGCGGCGTTTGCGTTTGTAAAACAAAATGTGCTTACAAACAAAACCGCTGATAATAATATACTTAATATCTTTTTCATATCACAACACCGTTTCAAAAAATTCGATACCGCTTATTATATCACAGTAATACAAAAAAATAAATACCCAAAAATGATTTTTATATGGAAATATATCTCTCCGTCTTGATTTTTTTCGGTTATTAGAGTATATTAATTAGGACTATGATAATAAGGAGTGTGGAGAAATGGTATATGTAACCGGAGATATGCACGGCGATGTTTCCAGATTTGACTCTCCTGCCATAAAACAGCTCAAAAAGGGCGATACGCTGAT
>CALAQQ010000195.1 GCA_937888485.1 uncultured Clostridia bacterium | reverse complement strand
CTTATTTATTCTTGTTAATCATTCTGCTGTCATACTTGCCTGTTTCAAGGTCAATATAACGTACATAAAGCGAAATCTTGTTCTGTTCATTGAGGTTTTCCCAGATAAGATTTGTAAATTCATCGATATCATCGGGAACAGCAACTCTTTCGGGTTCACCTGTGAATGTGGGAATGGGATTGCCGTCGTGATTATATGTGTGGATAAAATGACCGAGACCTGCAAGTGAAGGATATGAGAATGTATATCTGTTGCATGCAGTGCCTTCAGCATCGGCACTTTTAAGAATGCTCATTTTATATGAGAAATTGCCGTCTGCAAATGTCATCATGCCGCTGATTCTGGGAGTCCAGTTAGGTGAATCGGGCTCAAATTCTCTTGTTTCGAGAGCCTGCTCAAAAGTCTTTCCGTTTTTAAGGAAGTCATAAACGGTGTCGGTCTGGTCGCCGTTGGTAACGATGAGATTGTTTTCGTGAATTCTGATGGGGGAATAGATGATGAGTGAGGGATCTTCAACCTTTGAAGCATCAAAGGGATGAATAACGATTTCATCACCGTTTTCAATGAAAACTCTGTTTCTGCTGTTTTCGCTTCTTCCCATGATGAAATAAGCTGTAACAGCCTTTTTGCCGTCTGCGCTCTTACCGATAACGATGCCTCTTCCGACATATGTGTTATCCTTGATAAGCTCGCCCATGTTGTTGATTTCGTAAATGCCCATTTATATCTTCCTTTCAAAAATCATATAAATAATTCTATTATATAATACAATATTTGTCAATAAATTTAGATCTTGATTTTTGGGTTTTTCCATTTGCCGCTTGCAACGAAAATTGCGCCCACGATGATTGAAGCTGCAGAAGCAAGACCCGTTGCAAGACCGATTCCGTTGAATCCGAGGTTTGTGAGATTAACAACAAGATATGCAAACGGAACTCTGACGAGAATTGAACTGAAGCAGGCGTTGAACAAAGCAAAATTTGTGTAGCCCGCACCGATTGCAAGACCGTTCATGCAGAAAACAAACGGAACGAAAATATAGTCAAGTGCAATGAATCTCATGTAATCCGCACCGACTTTCAGAACCTCCTCGTTTGTGTCGAAAAGCGAAATAATCTGCTGAGGGAAAAGCTGAACGATAACGAAAACAACCATCGATATCGCAAAGGCGATTCCCATACCCGTTAGCATGGTTTTCTTTGCTCTTTTTGCATCTCCTGCGCCGATATTCTGACCTGCCATTGATGAAACGGCACTGCTCATTGCAAGGGCGGGAAGAATTGCGAAAGAGTTCACTTTGCCGCCGATTCCCTGGCATGCCGATGCGATATCTGCATTGGGGAGTGAGTTGACAAGTGCAGTAAGAGTAAGGAAAGAAAATGAAACAACAACCTGCTGAACGGACGAAGGAAGTCCGAGCTTGAGAAGCATTTTCATTTTTGTCCCGTCAATCCTGAAATCGCTCTTTTTATATCCGACAAAGAAATGGTTTTTTGCAAGATAAATAAGAGAAAGAACAACGCTGAGTGCCTGCGCGCCGACTGTTGCATATGCCGCACCTGCCGCACCCATTTTGAACGGACCTACAAGTATAATATCAAAGATTATGTTGACTATTGTTGCAATGAGAACGAAATAAAGCGGTCTTTTTGAGTCGCCCATACCTCTGAGGATTGCACTGATAACGTTATATGCAAACATGAAAACGAGTCCGCTCATGCAAATCATATAATAATTGAATGCTTCGGTATATGCAACCTCGGGAGTGTTGAGAAGCTTTAACAATGTGTCACCGAGAAGAAGCATAACGGCTGTGCATATAACTGCAAGAATCATGTATGCAGTGAAAAGCGTTCCGATGGTTTTCCTTTGCTCATCAAATTTCTTTGCGCCGCCGTACTGCGCAATAAGAACTGTTCCGCCGACTGCAAGACCGAATGCCGCGCCCGTAACGAGAATGTTTATCTGGCTTCCGATGTTAACGCCCGTAATGCCGTGAGTGCCGCAGAGTCTGCCGACGATAATCATGTCGGCGACGGAATAAAACGCCTGAAGAAGATTTGAAAGCAAAAAGGGAATTGAGAATTTAATAAGCTGTTTACCGACACTTCCCTGTGTCAGGTCCTGTCTGAATTTATCTGCCATTTTTATTTGTTTTCCTCCGTTTTGGGCTCTTTCATTGTAAGGGAAATTCTCTTTTTAGCGGCGTCTGCGGCAATAACCCAGACGGTAACAATCTGTCCGACCTTGAGAACCTCTGAGGGATGCTTGATGTATTTGTTTGTTATCTGCGAAATATGAACAAGTCCGTCCTGATGAACGCCGATATCGATGAAAGCACCGAAATCGATAACGTTTCTGACCGTGCCTTTGAGTTCCATGCCGGGAACAAGGTCTTTAATGTCCATAACATCCGTGCGGAGCATCGGAGGAGGAAGCTCATCTCTGGGGTCTCTTGCAGGCTGAATGAGTTCTTTGACGATGTCCTTAAGAGTGGGAACACCGATACCGAGCTTTTCCGCAACCTTTTCTTCGCCGAGAGATTCAACCGCCGATGTGATATCCTTGATTTTTTCTGTTCCGATATCATCAAGCGAATATGAGAAAAGCTTAAGCAAATCCTTTGCCGCCGAATAACTTTCAGGGTGAACGCCTGTGTTATCAAGAACATTCTTGCTTTCGGGAACTCTTAAAAAGCCTGCGCACTGCTCGAATGCCTTTGCGCCGAGTTTGGGAACTTTTTTGAGCTGTGAACGCTCTTTGAATTCGCCGTTTTCATCTCTGAAATCGACGATGTTTTTAGCAACAGTTGAATTGATGCCCGAAACTCTTGAAAGAAGGGGAGCAGAAGCTGTGTTGAGGTCAACGCCTACCGAGTTAACCGCATCCTCAATAACGCCGTCAAGTGCTGCGTCGAGCTCTTTCGGGGGCATATCATGCTGATATTGACCGACACCGATTGCCTTCGGGTCAATCTTAACAAGCTCTGCAAGGGGGTCCTGAAGACGTCTTGCGATGGAAACGGCGCTTCTGAGTGAAACATCGTACTGAGGGAATTCCTGTGCGGCAAGCTTTGACGCCGAATAAACCGAAGCACCGGCTTCGCTGACTACCATATATGAAACCTCTGCATCAATTTCACGGAGAACTTCTGCGGCAAAGATTTCGGTTTCTTTTGAAGCTGTACCGTTGCCGATTGAAATGCAGTTTACGTTATGCTTTGCAATAAGCTTTTTGATAAGCTCTTTTGCCTGATTTCTTTGCGCTTCGGAGTGAGTAACATAGATAACGCCGGTATCAAGAACCTTTCCCGTCGGTGCAACAACGGCAACCTTGCAGCCTGTTCTGTAACCGGGGTCAAGACCGATAACAACCTTGCCCTTGACGGGAGGTGCAAGAAGAAGCTCCTTGGTGTTGAGAGCAAAAACCTTGATTGCACTTGCGGCGGCATTTTCCGTGAGCATATTTCTGATTTCTCGCTCGATTGAAGGATAAATCAGTCTGTTATATGCATCTTCGCCGGCTTCACGGACAGCTTCCGTGCATGGTGAACCCTCGGGATTGAGAGTTGCGCTTATGATAACATTCGATGCTTTGACTGCATCAAGTGTAACGCTGACTTTGAGAAACTTTTCTTTTTCGCCTCTGTCGATTGCAAGAACTCTGTGACCTGCAATTGTTTTGACGGGTTCGGAATATTCATAATACATTGTATATACACTGTCTGCATCTTTGTCAGTTGCAGTTGATGTAACAACGCCGATAACGCTGAAAAGGTTACGGAGTCTGCGGCGGATATCCGCATCGTCCGAAATGTTTTCTGCAATAATATCAAGTGCGCCTTTGAGTGCATCCTCTGCTGTTTCAACGCCTTTTTCGGGGTCGATAAAGCTTTCTGCAAGCTCAATGGGGGCTGCGGAATCAGCATTCTGTGCATAAATTGCATCTGCAAGGGGTTCGAGACCTTTTTCTCTTGCAACGGATGCTCTTGTTTTTCTCTTGGGACGGAAAGGTCTGTAAATATCTTCGATTTCCGCCAGAGTTGAAGCAGCGTCAAGCTTTGCAGAGATTTCATCTGTCAGTTTTTCCTGAGCTTCGATTGAAGAACGCACTTCTTCACGGCGTTTATCAAGGTTTCTGAGATATTCAAGCTTTTCGGAAAGCTCTCTGATAACCTGGTCGTCAAGTGTGCCGTGAGCTTCTTTTCTGTATCGTGCAATAAACGGAATGGTGTTACCTTCATCGATAAGATTAACTGTGTTTTCAACCTGCCATTTCTGCAGACCGAAATGAGTGGTAAGTTCCTGAATAATATCCATTATTTTCTCTCCTTATTTCTTGAGCTGTCTTATATCTTTTCCGAGGAATAACAGAGAAACATAATTGCCTATTATTCTGGAAGTGACTCTTTGTGTGTATTTGTCTTCAAGCTCCGTTTCGGTAAGGTTTGTGCTGATAATAACGGGCTTTGAGCGATTGATTCTTGTGTTGATGATGTTATAAAGCGCAGATGTGGTAAAACTTGTTGCAAATTCAGAGCCGAGGTCATCGATTATGAGCAAATCGCAGTCGAGAAGCTCTTTTTCTCTTTCACCGTTACCCGAATAACCGAATTTTTCTCTTTCGAGGGAAGAAAAAATATTCTGTGCCGAATCATAAATAACATTATATCCTTTTTCGGTAACAACATTTGCAATCGCAAGTGAAAGATGTGTTTTGCCCAGACCCGTTGCGCCGTGCATATAAAGGCTTTCGGATTCGCTGTCAAAATCCTCGGCGTAGCATTTGCAGTATTCCGCAACGCTTTTCATTCTGCTCTGAGGAGATATGCCAAGATTCTGGTCAACGGGCAGGGGATAATAATTTATATCAAAATTATCAAAGGTGCATTTTGCACTTGCGGAAACAGCTGCAAGCTCCTGCTTTGCGGTTTCTTTCAGAAGTGCTTTTCTGCATTCACAGACATAACCGCCCGAAAACCCCGTATCATTGCATTTTTTGCAGGTGTAAGGAGTTTCAAGATAATCTTCGGAATATCCGTTGGCGGAAAGAAGCTTCTTTATGTTGTCCTGAATTGCAAGGTTGATTTTTGAAAGCTGATTTATATATTCCTCGGCATTCTCGCCCATGCCGATTCCTTTTATGACTGCAAGACCCGTTTGAGCAAGCTCTGCTTCATACTTTGTAATTTCGGGAATTTTCTCCGAAATTTCAAGCTTTCTTGCAAGCTGAATACGCTCGGCTTTTTTGCGCCTTTTTTCAAGAGTCTGCGCAGCTTTTATATAGATCTGATTGCTGTAACTCATTATTTTTTCTTCCTTTCGTATTTCAGCTCGCCGTGAAGCGAATCCTGCATGAATTTATCAAGGTCATATGATGCGTCATTGCCGGAGTTTGTTTTGGAAACAGGCTTATTATTCTTTTGCTCCTCCGATGCCTTTTCAACATCAGCGGGAGTTTTAAATCCTTTATCACGCCAATTTATGAGAATTTTATCTATGTAACCCATGCTGAGCTTTGAGGTGTGATTTGCCATTTCTTCGTATGCAAGCAGAATCATGCTGATGCTGAATTTCCATTCGTTACTCCAACGGCGCAGATATTCAGTCTGTTTAACCGTGGGTCGGGGATTGTTTATGCCTGCATTCTGTGCAAATTCTTTCCATACGGAATTAGCTTTTTTAAGAATTGTAATCTGCTCCGCAGCTTTGTCGAGAGTGTCGATTTCCCTTGTACCCCAATCTTTTCCGACTGCCTCAAGATAAGCATAGTTTGATTTGCCGATTGAAACACAATAGTCTATCATCATGAATAAAACTTCAGTGGGCAGACCGTAGTGGTCGTGGAGAAGCAGAAGTGTGCATTGACCGTCATACCCGATTGTTTTTCCGAGAAGCTTCTGTGCCTCATTGAAAAGATGTCCGATTTCGGGTGATTCCTCAATTCTTTCAAGGATTTCTTTGCTTGACGGTTTTGAAGGAGCAACGGGTGTGATATCCGCTTTTTTCACTTCGGCTGTTTTTTCTTCTTTTTTAACTTCAACGGGTGAAGGGATAACTGTTTCACCGTTTTTGGAAAGCACTCCCGTCAGCACCCAATACTGAAGATAATCGTCGGCGTCGGATGGGTTTATTTTGAGAGATTTACACATTTCATTTATATCCGGATTATCCGTTGAATTGCGGAGAATCCAGAGCAATACCTTAAGCTGGTCACCGTTTGCAAGTCGGATATGCTTGTCCACAATATCCGTCGGTACGGCAAATATTGACTTAAAAAGAGATGGGTTGACCGAATAGCTCATAATAATTCTCCGTTTCGAAAATTTAGCATTACATATAATTATACAATTTTTCAGCCCGAAATGGAATAAGAAAAAAGCAAAAAAATTGTGTTTGTGCAATATTCTATATTATAATGTAATAAATCACTACACGTTGTGTTTTTGAAAAACATCAAACACAATAATGTCGGCAAAACTCACAAAAGAGAAGAAAAAGAGACTGCCGAAGCAGTCTCTTAATCATTGCGTTTAAAATCAAACGGCTCTTGTAACCTTACCGGAGCGAAGGCATCTTGTGCAAGCGTGAACTCTCTTGGGAGTACCGTTAACAACAGCCTTAACTCTCTTTACGTTGGGCTTCCATGTTCTGTTTGAACGTCTGTGTGAGTGGGAAACCTGAATGCCGAATGACACATCTTTACCGCAGAAATCGCATTTTGCCATGTGTCACACCTCCTTTGTTTACTCATTAACAGATGATATATTAACAGATTGCAACACAAATTGCAAGTGTTTTTTTATATTTTTTATCGTTATTTTCAACTTTGCAAAAAATATTTAAAAATACTCTTGCTTTTTTGAAGTTAATGGTATATAATGCATACAGAACATTTGTTTGACAGGACTTTTTGGAGGTATAAAGATGGCAGATAAGAAGAAAGCTCTTGAAACAGCCCTTGCTCAGATTGAGAAGGCGTATGGTAAAGGAACAATTATGCGTCTCGGTCAGAATGACGGTATGAATGTTGAAGCTATTTCCACAGGTTCAATCGCTCTTGATGCCGCAACAGGTATCGGCGGTTTACCCAAAGGAAGAATTATAGAGATATACGGTCCCGAATCATCGGGTAAGACAACCCTTGCTCTCACTGTTGTTGCTCAGGCACAGAAGGGCGGCGGCGAAGCAGCTTTCATTGACGCTGAACACGCTCTTGACCCCGCTTATGCGGCAAATCTCGGTGTTGATGTTGATGCACTCCTTGTTTCACAGCCCGATAACGGTGAGCAGGCTCTTGAAATTGCAGAGGCTCTTGTCCGTTCAGGTGCTCTTGATGTTGTTGTTATCGACTCTGTTGCAGCTCTCGTTCCCCGTTCGGAAATTGAGGGCGAAATGGGTGATTCCCATGTAGGCGCCCACGCAAGACTCATGTCGCAGGCTCTCAGAAAAATTGCAGGTGCGGTTGCAAAGTCAAACACTATCATTATTTTCATAAATCAGCTTCGTGAAAAAGTCGGAGTTATTTACGGAAATCCCGAAGTAACAACAGGTGGTCGTGCACTCAAATTCTATTCAACGATGAGAATTGATGTGCGCCGTGTCGAATCCCTCAAGGCTGCAGGCAATGAAATTGTCGGTAACAGAACAAAATGTAAAATTGTCAAAAACAAGGTTGCTCCTCCCTTTAAGGAAGCTGAATTTGACATTCTCTACGGCAGAGGTATTTCCAAAGAGGGTGAAATGGTTGACCTTGGCGTGAAATTTGACGTTATCCAGAAGAGCGGCGCATGGTTCTCATACGGCGATATGCGTCTCGGTCAGGGCAGAGATAATGTAAGAGAACTTTTCTTCAATTCACCCGAACTTGCTCAGGAAATAGAAACAAAAATCAACGCCGCAATGCGCGAAGCTGCAGAGGCTGCAAAGGTTAAGAAGCCCGCAAGACCGGCTGTTCCCGCACCTCCCGCTCCGGAACCGACAACCAAAGCAGGCGCAAGAGCAAAGCTTGATATAGTTGTTGACGACGACGAATAATATGAAAATAAGCATAAACCGGGGTAAACAGAATAAAATCCATGTTCTTTGTGACGGTGAGTATACGTATACCGTTGATGCGGAATATTGGTTCAGCAGTCCTTATTACGGCAAAAGCAATATTGAAGATGAAGAGGAGTTGGCGGCTTTTTATGAAGCCGTCGGCTCCCGTTGCGCTTTCATAGCAGGTCTCAGGCTGTTATCCTACCGTGATCACAGCGAAAAAGAGCTTATTAATAAGCTTTGTCAGAAGGGGCATAAAAGGGAATATGCTGAAATAGCCTGCGAAAGTTTGAAAAACTACGGATATGTAAATGACGAACGTTATGCTCAGAGTCTTGCCGAAAGCCTTGTCGAGAGAAAAGGAATGAGCATAAGAGGGGTTAAAACCGAGCTGTTTCATAAAGGTATTTCACGGGAAATTGCCGAAAATATTGTCGAAGGTCTTGACTTTGACCCCGTTTTGCGTATTATAGATTTAATAAACACCAAATATTCACGCTGTCTGTCGGATGAAAAAGGTATGAAAAGAATGATATCTTCTCTTCAGCGCCTTGGCTATAAGTGGTCGGATATAAACAGCGCACTTCGGCAGATTGAAATTGAAACGGAGGATTTTGGCGATGTATAAAATCGGAATGATTTCTTTGGGTTGCCCAAAAAATCAGGTTGATGCAGAGAGAATGCTCGCACAGCTTGATAAAAACGGCTTTGAAATTGCAGATTGCTATGATGGTGTTGATGCCGTTATAGTCAATACCTGCGGATTTATCGATGCCGCAAAGCAGGAAGCAATTGAGAATATTCTCGAAATGGCACAGCTTAAGGAAGAAGGGCTTGTTAAGAAGATTATCGTAACAGGCTGTCTTGCACAGCGCTATAAAGAGGAAATTCTTGCTGAAATTCCAGAAACCGATGCCATAATCGGTATAGGTGCCAACGGAAATATTGCCGATATTACAAAAAAGGTTATTGAGGGTGAAAAGATTTTTGAAATGCCTTCAAATACAGAATTGCCTCTCGTCGGAGAAAGACTTCTCACTACTCCGGAGCACTGGGCATATCTCAAAATTGCTGACGGTTGTTCAAACCGTTGTACATACTGTGCAATTCCTTCAATAAGAGGTGATTTCAGAAGCGTTGAATTTGAAACTCTTATCGAAGAAGCAAAGGCACTTGCCGATGCAGGTACAAAGGAACTTATCCTTATTGCTCAGGATACAACAAGCTACGGTATCGACCTTTATGGAAAGCTCCGTCTTCCCGAATTGCTTGATGCTCTTTGTGAAATTGACGGAATCGAATGGATACGTATGCTCTATTGCTATCCCGACAAAATCACCGATGAGCTTATCGAAACAATGGCTCGTCAGCCGAAGGTTCTTCATTATATCGACCTTCCTCTTCAGCATGCAGATGACGGTATGCTCAAAGCGATGAACAGAAGGGGTGACAGTGCCCATATTCGCTGTGTTATTTCAAAAATCCGTGAAGCAATGCCCGATGCTGTTATCAGAACAACATTCATTGTCGGTTTCCCCGGTGAGGGTGAAAAGGAATTTGAAAATCTTGCAGAGTTTGTCAACGAAATTGAATTTGACCGTCTCGGATGTTTCTCTTTCTCTCCTCAGGAGGGAACACCTGCCTATGATTTTGAAAATCAGGTTGAAGAGGATGTAAAGCTTCGAAGAGGCGAAATCATTATGCAGGATCAGCTCGAAATTGTAACCGTTAAAAATCATGAAAGAATCGGAAAAACATACCGTGTTATCGTTGAAGATTATGACGGCTATACCGACAGTTACTCGGGCAGAACATATATGGATGCACCCGAAATTGACGGCGTTATCTCATTCACAACCGAAAACCATTATGAGGTCGGAGAATTTGCCGATGTTGAAATTATCGGAATGAATGATTACGACCTTATCGGAAAGGATATAAATAGCTGAAATGAATTTACCCAATAAATTAACGGTAATCCGTATGATTCTTACGCCGTTTTATCTTGCGGCGATGCTTATTGAATTCAGATATCATTATCTTGTTGCACTTATTATTTTTGCTGTTGCATCAATAACCGACTTTCTTGACGGTAAAATTGCACGAAAGAATAATATTGTAACTACTTTTGGAAAACTCTGCGACCCTGTTGCTGATAAAATGCTGACAACTGCGGCGCTTCTTGCGTTTATGCAGCTTGGTCTTTGCAATATATGGGTTGTTATGATTGTTCTGACAAGAGAATTTCTTGTTACATCATTCCGACTTGTTTCGTCGGCACAAGGAGTTGTTATTCCTGCAGGGTTGCTCGGAAAAATCAAAACCGTCAGTCAGATGGTTTTCTCGATTCTCGTAATGATCGGACTATTTGTCAGCGAGTTCATTTCGTTTGATTTTGAAACGTTTTCACTTGTCTCCAATGTTCTTCTCTGGATAACAGCAGTGTTGACAGTTATTTCGGGAATAAAATATATTGTTGACGGCAAAAAAGTAATTGACTTTTCTAAATAAAAAACATATAATATTATAGATATCATAAATGCAATCGTCGGGAGAGTAACCTCTTTCGGGCATATCAGAGAGGAAGCAGGCAGCTGAAAATGCTTCTTATGCGCAATTTGGTGAAATGCACCCGCCGGCACGCAGGGGGAAATAACAGTATCTCTGTGCGTATGGCTGCGTTAAAGCTGCTCGGTTCGGAGATTTCTCCCGACCAATGAGTTATAAACAGGAGTGGAACCGCGTTTATTACGCCTCCGTAGTCAGGTTGACTGCGGAGGTTTTTTGTTATATTGGGAGTGTAATTATGTTCAATCAACTCAGAGAAGATATAGCCTGTGTAAAGGACAGAGACCCTGCTGCCCGTTCAGCACTTGAAATCCTGCTTCTTTATCCGGGACTTAAGGCAATAAGGCTTTACAGACTTGCCAATAAATTTTATAAGAAAAAGATGTATTTTGCCGCAAGATGGTTATCACAGCGCGCATCTAAGAAAACAGGGATTGAAATTCATCCCGCCGTTGAGGTCGGAAAGAGATTTTTTATTGACCACGGAACCGGCGTTGTTATCGGTGAAACCGCTGTTATCGGCAATGATGTAACGATTTATCAGGGCGTAACCCTCGGCGGTACAGGTAAGGATACAGGCAAAAGACATCCCACTATCGGAAATAATGTTATGATTGGCGCAGGTGCAAAGGTTCTCGGACCTTTGGTTATCGGTGATAATTCGAGAATTGCTTCGGGTGCTGTTGTTCTTTCGGATATTCCTCCGAATTCAACCGCAGTCGGTGTTCCTGCAAGGGTTGTAAAGCGCGACGGCGTAAGAGTTGATGATCTTGACCAGGTTCATGTACCTGACCCCGTTGCCCAGGAAATTGCAAGACTTGAAAATGAAATCAATATTCTCAAAAGTCAATTGGAGGTAAAATAAATGAAGATTTTCAACACATTAACAAGAGAAAAAGAAGAATTCAAACCGATAAAAGAGGGCGAGGCAAAAATATATGCCTGCGGTCCCACGGTTTATAATTTTATCCATATCGGTAATGCAAGACCCATCTGCGTTTTTGATGTTCTGAGAAGATATCTTGAATACAGAGGCTATAATGTAACTTTTGTTCAGAACTTTACTGATATCGATGATAAAATTATCAAGAGAGCAAACGAAGAAGATTCAACATTCACAGAGGTTTCTGAAAAATATATCGAAGAATTCTGGACTGATGCAAAGGGTCTGAATTTCCGTCCCGCAACAATTCATCCCAAGGCAACGGAAAACATCGATAAGATTATCGAAATTGTTTCGGGTCTTATTGAAAACGGTCATGCATATGAGGTTGACGGCGATGTTTATTTCAGCCCCAAAACCTTTGATGAATACGGCAAGCTTTCGCATCAGCCCCTTGAAGAACTTGAAGCAGGCGCAAGAATCATGGTTGGCGATATAAAGAAAGAACCCATGGATTTCGCACTCTGGAAGTCGGCAAAACCCGGCGAACCCTATTGGGAATCACCCTGGGGCAAGGGCAGACCCGGCTGGCATATCGAATGCTCTGCAATGGTATGCAGATATCTCGGCGAAAGCATTGATATCCATTGCGGCGGTCAGGACCTTGTTTTCCCTCACCACGAAAACGAAATCGCACAGAGCGAATGCTTCACGGGCAAACCCTTCGCGAATTATTGGATGCATAACGGCTATATCAATGTTGATAACGTCAAGATGTCAAAGTCGCTCGGCAACTTCAAGACCGTTCGTGACGTTGCAAAGGTTTACGGCTATGAACCTATCCGTTATCTTATGATTTCATCATCATACAGAAGCCCCATCAACTACAGCATTGATATCATCGAGCAGTGCAAGGCTTCTCTTTCAAGACTCTATACCTGCCGTGACAGCATTGATTTCGAACTCAAGAATGCTGCCGAAGGCGAGCTTAATGCCGAAATCAAGGCTCAGCTTGATAAGAGAGTTACCCAGTTCATCGATGCTATGGATGATGACCTCAATACAGCTGACGGAATCGCCGCAGTATTTGAGCTTGTAAGAGATATCAACTCACTTGTTATCGGTAAGGGCGAATCAAAGGCAACTGCAGAATATGCCGCAAAGATTTTCGATGAGCTTACAGGTGTTCTCGGTCTTGTTTATAACCGTAAAACCGAAGTTCTCGATGAAGAAATCGATGCTATGATTGAAGCAAGAACTCAGGCAAGAAAAGACAAGAACTGGGCAGAAGCTGACAGAATCAGAGATGAACTCAAGGCTATGGGTATTGTTCTTGAAGATACAGCTCAGGGCGTTAAGTGGCACAGAGAATAATATGAAAATTTTGAATTTCGGTTCATGCAATATTGATATTGTCTGCGTTGTTGACCATATCGTAAGACCGGGTGAAACCATATCTGCAGAGAGCATTGAGCATTTTGTCGGTGGTAAAGGGCTCAATCAGTCCGTTGCTCTTGCGAATGCGGGAGCAGAGGTTTATCATGCAGGATGCATCGGTGCAGACGGTGAAATTCTTCGTTCATTTTTGAAAAATGCAGGCGTTAACCTGAAATATCTTCGTGTTACTGACGGAAAATCGGGTCAGGCAACCATTCAGGTAGACAAAAACGGTGAGAATGCAATATTTCTTTATAAGGGCGCAAATCATGAAATAACGAAAGACTATGTTGATTATGTTTTGTCAGATTTTTCGGAAGGCGATTTTCTTGTTCTTCAGAATGAAATCAACAATGTTGAGTATATTGCCGATAAAGCCTGTGAGAAGGGAATGAAGATATTCTTCAATCCTGCACCGTTCAATGAAACGGCTGAAAAAATTGATCTTTCTAAGATTTATTGTATTATTCTGAATGAAACGGAAAGTTCCGGTTACAGCGGTTCGGAGAATTACAAAGCATTTTCAGATTTTATCCGCAATAATCATCCCGATTTGAAAGCGGTTATAACTCTAGGAAAAGACGGCTGTGTTTATGTTGACAAGGATAACGAAATAACTCAGCCTGCATATTCCGTCAAAGCGGTTGTATAGCCGATGGAACCGGTAAAGAAATTGACGACAAAATGGTTTTCTATGTAAGCAAAATTCATAAATATCTTCCATATTATTCGCTTTATGTCTTACACAGCCCAATTCTTTATCATCTTCGTACAATCTTAATTTTCCCACTGATTCATGTACGACATGATATTTAAGATACCCCTTTTCATCACATATTTTATACATCCCTAATATATTCGATGAATATTTTTTGATGGTTAATTTCATAGTGATTCCTCCAATTTATGATAAAATCGTCTGTGCCGATGGGGATTTTTTCGCAATAATCCCCTTGTATTCATAATTGTTAATATTGTAACACACCATCATATACATTGCAATAAAAACATGAAATAAATCCAAAATTTGCCGAAAACAGGAATGACTTCTCCTTCCCTGCCAGTAAGCACATAAAGAAAGCAAGAGTGCCGTTGGGCACTCTTGCTTTATAATCATAATGAAAATGATTAGTTCTGCTCTCTGATCTTGCTGAAGCAGGCACTGCAATAAGTGGATGTAGGGGCGGAT
>CALAQQ010000194.1 GCA_937888485.1 uncultured Clostridia bacterium | reverse complement strand
CAATACTTTGTGTATTAACGAGTATTTTTGGCGTTTCTGACGGAATAAATAACCGCTGAGAATTGTGACCAAGATTTATTCAGCGATTACCTTGATTAAAGGAACGCATCGTTTATTTCGCTCCATGCCTTGGGAATATAAAGTTCATTGAATATTCTTACGGCGTATCTGTCCGTCATTCCTGCAATGAAGTCGCAGGCGGCAACACCCATGCCGTCTTTTTCTGCAATTTCAAGGAACTGAGGAGGCAGATTTTCTTCTTTTTTTGCAAAATGGAAATAGAGCTTCTGGATAAGGTCCATTGCCTTTTTTTCTTCGCTCTTACAGGCGGGATTGGTGTAGACCTTTGCAAACATGAAGCTGTGAAGCTCATCGAATGCCTGCTGTATGCCTTTTTCCATTCGGATATCGTCATCGCTGTTTTCGATACAGCTGAGAACAAGTGTATTTATTCTTGCGCTTTTCGAAGTGCCGAGTTCGTGTCGTATGGCAAGAGGTATATCATTTTCGCCCATTATTCCGGCTATGGTTGCATCGTCGATATCGTGATTTATGTAAGCGATTTTATCGGCAAGACGGACAATTCTGCCCTCTAAAGTTGCTGCCTGTTCACCGTTTGTATGTCTTTCTATGCCGTTACGCACCTCATAGGTGAGGTTAAGACCTCTGCCGTCTTTTTCGAGTACGTCAACAACACGAAGGCTCTGTTCATAGTGTCTGAATCCTGTGGGACAAACAGCGTTGAGAGCTCTTTCGCCTGCATGACCGAAGGGGGTATGACCCAAATCGTGACCGAGAGCGATGGCTTCGGTGAGGTCGCAGTTGAGCATAAGTGCGCCCGCAATTGTTCTTGCAATCTGAGAAACCTCAAGGGTGTGGGTCAGACGGGTGCGGTAATAATCGCCTTCGGGAGAGAGGAAAACCTGGGTTTTGTGCTTAAGGCGGCGGAATGAACTGCAGTGTATAATCCTGTCACGGTCACGCTGGAAAGCTGTTCTGACGGGACATTCCTCCTCGGGGCGCAGTCTTCCCTTGGTTTCGCTTGCAAGCGCCGCATTGGGAGATAAAGTTTGCTTTTCTCTTTCACAAGCAGTTTCTCTGATGGTTTTCATCTTTTTTCACCCCTTCATATATTAATACGAAAGAAATCTTATAATTCCTACAAGAAATTTATGAATTTTTTGTTAACAAAAAGAGTGACGGGAGAATAATCCGTCACTCTGTATTTTATTCAGCTTTTTTAATACCGTAGAAGTGGATAACATTCATATCCTCTTCCATGTCAAGACCGTGAGAACCGCAGCCTCCATCGATTTCGTGACAGCCGTGGTCGGGGCAGAAGCCGTAGAAAACGTTCTTGCCGGCAAGTCTTTCGTTGATTTTATCGACCATTTCCGAATAGAATGCAATGTTTTTATCAAGCCTTGCAAGAGCTTCCTCGGATTCGGGGCCGAATTTATGCATTGTGCCGTCGTAGTCGCCGTTGTAGATAACAACAAGGTCATATTTATCCTCGTCGATGATTTCAAGAGCCTTCTTGTTGACCTCCTCGGGTGTGTCGTAGATGAAATAATCCATTTCACGCTCAAGGAAAATAACGGAAATACTGTCGTTCTTCGTTGAAACAATTGCCGCTTTTTTGCCTGCTTTTATGAAACGGTCAAAGAGGGTTTCGGTGGTGAGAACGGGTTTTTCATATTTTTTAATTCCGTGAACATCGGGCATAACGCCTGTATACATCGAAGCAAAGCAGACGGGAGTTACGCTCGGCATAACCGAAAGCATGGGCATTGCGATGTCCGAACGAATCATGGCGGGTGCGAATTTTTCGGTGTATTTCTGCCATACCCAGAGTGCAACAGCATCGGGATTATAGATGATAATACGGTCAACGGTTTTTTCTCCGAGTTTCTTTTCGTGCAGAGCCGTTATCGCTGCATTGGGCTTTTCTGTTGTGTCATAAACTTCGCCGCCTATGAGCGACACCGCAGAAGCGTGGAGCGAAGAAATGCAGATTGAACTGTTTAAATCAGCCATAAATTTATCTCCTTAAAATACGGAAAGTGAAGTTGAAATGCAATAAATAATTGTATAGAACATCGAAAGGAGTTCTTTTAAACCGAGTTTTCTGAGAATTGTATCAAGTTCACCGAAAAGGAGGTTGTCAAATGGTGTTTTTGCTTCGGCATTTACATAGCCTTCCTGATTTTCGGCTGCCGCACCGTTATCAAGGGTGAAGCCCTGAGTTCTGTAGCCGACGGGAGTTATGTTATCAATAGTATAATAAACAGTCACGTTGACAACAGCCGCCGATTTTTCGGGGATATCGCCCGCAAACGGAATTTCAAGAGTGTCGCCCGGATTGAGGCTGTTGAATGCGGGGACATCAAACTTAAGATTTGCTCCGTCGCAGTAAACGGCAAGAATATTGACTTTGCCGGTGTTGCAGACGTTGGTGACAACAAGTTTTTCCGCTTCGCCTGTAAGAATTCCTTCGTCACAGCCGTTGAATGCCGCATGAACGGCATGGGAAGCGTTGGTGGAATATTTGAACTGAGGATAGTTTTTATCGGAAT
Organism: uncultured Clostridia bacterium; assembly: GCA_937888485.1. Classification (GTDB taxonomy): domain Bacteria; phylum Bacillota; class Clostridia; order Oscillospirales; family Acutalibacteraceae; genus CAG-177. The sequence goes on along the minus strand of CALAQQ010000194.1, from coordinate 121 downwards.
AAACATCGGTGATGCTGTCAGTGAGAAGAAGGGTCATCATGAGGATTCTTGAATAGTTATCCTTATATGTCATTCCGTGGAAAAGACCGTCAACAAACCATGTGTTATCGGGAAGATATGC
>CALAQQ010000193.1 GCA_937888485.1 uncultured Clostridia bacterium | reverse complement strand
TCTTTTTCTTTCCTGCGGATTTTTCATAACCGCAGTCTTTTGTCATGCAAACGATTTTGCCTGTCTTTTTCTTGAAAAGCGACTTTCCGCACTGGGGGCAGTTTTCGCCTGCGGGAGCATCCCAGCTCATGAAGTTACACTTGGGCCAGTTGCCGCAGCCGTAGAATACATGACCTTTTTTGGACTTTCTTTCAATGATTTCGCCGCCGCATTCGGGACATTTTGCACCGGTGTTAACGATAAGCGGCTTTGCGTTCTTGCATTCGGGATAACCGGGGCAGGCAAGGAATCTTCCGTATCTGCCGGTTTTGATAACCATCATTCTTCCGCACTTGTCGCAGGGAATATCGGTTGTATCCTCTTCAAGCTGAATCTTGACGTTCTTCATTTCGGACTTTGCCTTGTCGAGTGATTTTTCGAGGTCGGCATAGAACTCGTCAAGCATTTTTATATAGTCAAATTCGCCGCAGCCAACCTTGTCGAGGTTGGTTTCCATCTGTGCGGTGAACTTTGTGTTTACAATCTTGGGGAATTTATCCTTGAGAAGTCCCGTTATCGCAACGCCGAGTTCGGTGGGGATAAGCTGTTTTGACTTTCTCTGGACATAGCCTCTCTTGATGATGGTTGAAAGAATTGTTGCATAGGTACTGGGTCTGCCTACGCCGTTTTCTTCAAGCTCTTTGATAAGAGAAGCTTCGGTATAACGTGAGGGAGGCTGTGTGAAATGCTGATTGGGAATGATTTCACGGAGTTTGAGGCTTTCTTCGCTCTTGAATTCGGGAAGAACGCCCTTTTCGGCATCTTCTTCGGGAAGCTCATAGAGTCTTGTGAAACCGTCGAATTTGATTGAATAGCCTGCTGCTGTGAAAATGCAGAATTCCTTGGCGTTTTCATCCTTTGTTGCAAGGATTTCTGCCTTCACCGTGTTCTGAACACAGGGAGCCATAAGGCTCGCCATGAAACGCTTCCAGATAAGATTATAGAGCTTATACTGGTCGCTCGAAAGACTGCTCTTCACTTCATCGGGGGTGAGTGACGGAATGGAAGGTCTGATAGCTTCGTGACCGTCCTGAGCATTTGCTCTTGACTTATAGTAAACGGGCTTTTCGGGGAGATATTCTCCGCCGTAAGTTTTTGTTATAAATTCGTTAGCCGCAGCTCTTGCTTCTTCGGAAATACGGAGCGAGTCGGTTCTCATGTAGGTGATAAGACCCGTCATGCCCATGCTTTTAACATTGACACCTTCGTAAAGCTCCTGAGCAGCTCTCATTGTTCTTTCTGCCTGGAAGCCGAGCTTTCTTGAAGCTTCCTGCTGAAGAGTTGAGGTAATGAACGGAGGTGCGGGATTTTTCTTTCTTGTGCCTTTTTTAACGGATTTTACACTGTAATCCGCACCGTCAAGGCGTTCAAGATATTTCTTTGCCTGAGCTTCGTCGGCAATCTTTATCTTGCCGTTTTCATCGGAATAGAGGGTTGCGGTGAAGGTTCTTCTCTGTGAGGTTGCAAGCTTTGCTTCGATAATCCAGTATTCTTCGGGATTGAAAGCGTTGATTTCGTCTTCACGGTCAACGATAATCTTGAGCGCAACGCTCTGAACTCTGCCTGCGGAAAGACCTCTTCTGATTTTCTGTGAAACGAAGGGGCTGAGTCTGTAACCCACAAGACGGTCAAGAATTCTTCTTGCCTGCTGTGCGTTAACGAGGTCGGTGTTAACCTTTTTGGGGTTTGCCATACCTGCGGCAATACCCGACTTTGTGATTTCGTTGAAAGTTACACGGTTTGCCTGATTAAGGTCAAGACCGAGAACCGTTGCAAGATGCCATGAAATTGCTTCTCCCTCGCGGTCGGGGTCGGCTGCGAGATAAACAGCTTCGCTGACATCAACTTTATCCTTAAGCTCTTTTACGAGCTTTTCTTTTCCTTTGATAAGAGCATATTTCGGCGCAAAGTTATTCTTTACGTCAACGCTGAGCTTTGCGGCAGGCAAATCTCTGATATGACCCTTTGAAGCAACAACATCGAAATCCTTGCCGAGATATTTCTTGATTGTGTTCGCCTTGGCAGGCGACTCAACGATAATAAGCTTTGACATTTATCTGACTCCTGTTTATAAATTACATTTAGTGAATAGTTAAAAGTGAATAGTGAATAGTTGAAGACGGGTTCCACCCGTACCCAGTATATTAAGCGGCGCAGCCCCTTAACTTTTCACTTTTCATTCTTCACTTTTCACTCAATTAATAATATATTTCTTACTTTCTGTTTCTTTGATATACTCCATGAGCTCAAGCATCATTATTGATGTCACGACTTTTGTATGGCTCAGACCCGTCATGGCGATGATTTCGTCAAAATGAACGGGTACTTTTCCGAGGCAGTCATAAATCTTCTGCATATCGGGGTCAAGACCCGGAAGACATTCCTTTCTGACGGGGAGTTCACCGTATTTTATTGTTCCGATTAAATCAAGCCTCAATCGGTCGGGATACATATCCGCATACGGTGTGAGGACATCTCTTGCGTTTATCGCAACATTCGCACCGTCGGCTATAAGCCTGTTTGCGCCCGAATAGGCACTCGACAGGATGTTTCCCGGAACGGCAAAAACCGTTCTTCCCTGTTCGATTGCGGTTTTTGCGGTTATGAGCGAACCGCTTTTTTCTCCCGCTTCAACAACAAGCACCGCATGGCTCATGCCTGATATGATTCTATTTCTTGTCGGAAACGAATGCTTTGAGCCGGGTGTGTACGGAGGGAATTCCGTAACAACCGCACCGTTTCTGCTGATATCACGGCGCAGTTTTTGGTTGTCACGAAGATAATTCGTTCCAAGACCGCAACCCATGACGCAGATTGTTTTTCCGCCTGCAAAGAGAGCGCCTTTATGTGCCGAGCTGTCTATTCCGAGCGCTCCTCCGCTGACGATAACCGCACCTGCCGCAGACATATCAGCGCAGATGTTATGGGCAACGGCTATGCCCTCGGGACCGGGGTTTCTTGTTCCGACAACGCCAATTATGACCTTGCCTTTAAGACAGCTTATGTCGCCGTCAACATAGAGAACAAGAGGCATATTGCGAAGCTTTCGCAGACCTGCGGGATAATCGGTATCCTCCGGAGTTACTATATTCCATCCTCTGTATTCACATTCCGAAATGATTTTTTCGGCATCTTCAAGAGTGAAGAAATTAAGATTATCCGACTGCTTTTGGGTGAAGATACCCGAAAGAGATTTGTCTTTTTTCGTCGCCTCATAGATTTCACAAGGCGTTTTGAATGCCGAAAAAATCTCGTCTGTTTTTGCGCCGGGTCCGATAATGCCTGAAAGCCATATCCAGTATTTCTTTCCGTCCTGCATCATCTCATCAGCTCCCATGCAAGTATTGCCGCCGCCGCCGATGCATTGAATGATTCGGCTCTTCCGTTCATGGGAATGGTTACAAGCTCTCCGCAGGCGTTGATTGCCTTGTCGGAAAGACCTGAGCCTTCGTTGCCCACGCAGCAGATAACGCCGCCCTCCATGGAGATTTTGCGGATATCCGTTGCGGTGTTTCTGGGTACGGAAGCGAGAGTCTGCATTCCGAGAGATTTGGCTTCGTTGAGAAGAACCGGAAGGTTTTCAACGGAAATAACAGGCATTCTCAGAGATGAACCCATTGCCGCCCTGAGAGCTTTCGGATTATAGACATCGCAGCCTCCGCTGACGATAAGACCGTCAAGACCGAGAGCCTCCGCACTTCGACAGACCGCACCGAGATTAGACGGGTCCTGAAGATTTTCAAGGGCAATATACTTGCCGTTCGGGTTGAGCTTTTTGGAGACGTCTTTTTTTATCGCACAGATGCAGAAAACTCCCTGCGGATTTTCCGTGTCTGAAAGTTTCTGCGAAACTTCCATGCTTATTTCATAGCATATGCCGCTTTTGGCAATTATGCTATCGGTATATTCGGGATATTTGAGAAGCGCCTTTGCAGTTAAAAACGCCTGCTTTATTTCGATTCCCGTCTGAACGGCATCAAAACAAAGCCGTGCGCCCTCGAGAAAGAATTCCCCTGCCTCTTTGCGGAGTGAAGCACTTTCTCCAAGACGAACTGCGTGTTTTATTTTATCATTTGTCCGTGCGGTTATCTTTTCCATTACCATATATTTGATACCTTTATATATGAGATATTTCAGGTGAATAGTTAAAAGTGAATAGTGAATAGTTTCGGACGGGTTACACCCGTACCCAATATATTAAGCGGCGCAGTCCCTTAACCTTTCGCTTTTCATTCTTCACTTTTCACTTAAATCAAATAATCCCCGTGTAAAAAACACAGGTGAAAGAAATAATCAGAGATGTAACATTTGCCACATCTCTGATAATGATTGCTATGATTAGTTGAGAGCTGCCTTTGCCTTCTCAGTGAGAGCTGTGAAAGCTGCGGGGTCAGCAACAGCGATTTCAGCAAGCATCTTGCGGTTGAGGCTGATGTCAGCCTTCTTGAGACCGTTGATGAATGTTGAATAGTTCATGCCGTTTGCCTGGCAAGCTGCTGAAATACGGGTGATCCAAAGACGACGGAAATCACGCTTTTTCTGCTTTCTGCCGATGTAAGCGTAGTTACCGCTCTTCATAACTGCCTGCTTGGCAGTCTTGAAAAGAGTGCTCTTTGAGCCGTAGTAGCCCTTAGCCATCTTGAGTACTTTATTTCTTCTCTTACGAGTCATTATAGCGCCTTTAATACGTGCCATTTTTAAAATCCTCCGTTAATCTTTAAGTTGTTTTACAAAGTTCCGATATTATTTGTAGGGAACAAGACGCTTGATCTGCTTGCAGTTTGTTACGTCAGCAACAGTTGTCTTGCGAAGATTTCTCTT
>CALAQQ010000192.1 GCA_937888485.1 uncultured Clostridia bacterium | reverse complement strand
AATATGTTACCTGTGAGGCAGGGGAAATTCAAAAGAGATATCGCCAAAGAAGAAAAAATCGTTGACGAACTTCCCGCTCCCCCCGAACTCGAACCTGCAGAAAATATCAAGGAACGTGACAAATGATTTACAGCATGACCGGATTCGGCAAAACTTCACCGGAAGTTTTCGCCGCAACAAAATGGAACTTTGAAATCTCTTCCGTCAACCGCAAACAGCTTGAATTGCGCGTATCTCTGCCGCGTGAATTCAACTCTTTTGAAAACGATATACGCAACTTTCTTAAAGGCAAAATCAGCCGCGGCATGGTCAATATCAAAGGCGTTTATACTCCGGCTGACAATGTTGCACAGAATAAATTTGATATCAATGCCGAACTGCTTGACAAAGTGGTTTCTGCTGCGCTGGAACTGAAAAATAAACATCCGGAATTGGCGCAGAGCTGCTGTGATTTAAGCTCATTTTTCTGCGTGCCGGGAGTTATCAGCATTGCCGAAGCGGATACGGAAAATCCCGAAACCGCAGGCAGGATACTGCGCGCACTCGATTCGGCTCTGACGCAATTCATTGCCATGCGCAAATTTGAAGGAGAAGCATTGGAAGCTGATTTGCGGTCAAGACTGCTTGTTTTGAAGTCTCTGCTGGATAAAATCATCCCGTTTACAGCTCAAATCAATGAAAATATCCGTAAAAAACTCATTGAACGCTGTCAGGAATCGGGGCTTAATATCGACCTTAATGATGAAAGATTGCAAAAAGAGATACTTTTTTACGCTGACAAAGGCGATGTTTCAGAGGAGATAACCCGCTTGAAAAGCCATTTTGTCCAATTTGACAAAATTCTTTCCGATATCGGCGATGAGCAGTCAATTGAGCAGTCTCTTTCAACTTTCTCTGCTCATATGACGAATATCATCAGCATTTTCAACGAAGCCGATGATAAAAGCCTCATTCTTATAGACGAACTCGGCGCAGGTACAGACCCGGTTGAGGGTGCGGCGCTTGCAATGGCAATTCTTGAAGCACTTCATTTCAAAGGAGCAAAAATTGCCGCAACAACCCATTATGCCGAACTCAAAGCATATGCACTTGAAACTCCGAGAGTTCAAAACGGTTCATGCGAATTTGATATTGTTTCGCTCCGACCCACTTACAGACTTCTTATCGGTGTTCCCGGAAAATCAAACGCTCTTGCGATAAGTGAAAAACTCGGTCTTGATATCGAGGTTATAAAACGTGCAAGCGACCTTGTTTCAAGCGAAAACAAGGAATTTGAAAATGTTGTTGATAAGCTTGAAGAAACACGCCGTCGCATGGAGGATGAATACGACAGAGCAAAAATTCTTTCTGAAAAAGCAGATAAAGAAAAAGAAAGTGCCGAAAAGCTCCGTGAAGAAATCGCACAACTCCGTGAGAAGGAAATGGAAAAAGCCCGTTCACAGGCATTACGTGTCGTTGAACAGGCAAAACGTGAAGCTTATTCACTTCTTCAGGAAATTGATAAACTCAAAAAAGAACAGCAGAAAACAAAAGATGCCGCAGAATTGGCAAAGCGTGCTAAAGCTGCAGTCAGAAAGGGTATCGACTCTATTGATTCAGCCGCTGACCCTGTTATCAGCATCGATGATGATGACAAGGATTATGTGCTTCCCAGGGCACTTGTCGCAGGCGATACGGTCATAATTCGTGATATCGCAAAACAGGCAAAGGTGCTTTCGCCCGTTGATAAAAACGGAAACGTTGAGGTGCAGGCAGGTTCAATCAAAACAAGAGTCAAGCTTGCAAATCTTCGTCTTTGTGAAAACGCATCTAAGAAAAAAGAGAAAAAATCAGGCATTTCAATTCAGGGCGAAAGCAGACTCAATATGTCAGCCTCAACAAGGCTTGATTTAAGAGGTATGACGGTTGACGAATGCCTCATTGAACTTGACAGATTCATCGACCAGGGGCTTCGCTCAGGTCTTAACGAGTTCACTGTTGTTCACGGAAAAGGCACGGGTGCTCTGCGTACTGCAGTCACACGCTATCTCAAAGCTTCCCCTTACGTAAAAACAAGTCGCCTCGGTGTTTACGGTGAAGGTGAAGACGGTGTGACCATTGTTACACTCAAGTAATGCTTGTAAAGTCCTGTAACTTTACAAACACTGAACACCGGGTGCGTGTAAAAAAGTTTTCCACTCTGAAAATGTGGATAACCTTATATATTTAGTAGTTTTGATACACATAAACCACAACAAATAGAGTTTCCACGTGTTTTCGGGTATTTTGGTGAGAAAAAAGTGGAAAAGTTCCCGAAACACTGTTAAAAAAGCTCTTGACAACTCTGATTATTTTTAGTATAATAACGACCTGTAAAGCAAAGAAACTTTACAGGTCGGTTCTTTTTCAGGGTATAAAAGTCCGGGAAAAGACCGCTATTTTTGTGTTTAAATTTCTGTTTCATGAGAAAGGAGGGTCTGAAATGGCAAAAAATTATGAGATAGCCGTGCTTATTGATTTTTACGGCGAAATGCTTACGGCAAAACAGCGTGATTTTTTGGAATACTATTATAATGATGACCTTTCTCTCTCGGAAATCGCCGAAAATGAAGGCATAACAAGACAAGGCGTACGTGATGCGATAAAGAGAGCAGAAACTCAGCTCCAAGACATGGAAAACCGTCTCGGAATGGCAAAACGCTTCGAAGAAATGCGTCAGGGGCTTAACGAAATTATCGAATGCTCCAATCTCATTGCTGAACATAATCTCCGTCACAGTCTGTCAAAAGAAATAAGCGACTACAGCGTTCGTATCAAAGCTGCAGCCATGACAATGCTCGAAAGCTGAGATACATATACATACTATAAGAAACCGAGGTGAAAACATTGGCATTTGAAGGACTTTCAGAAAGACTTGAAGCTGCGTTCCATAATCTCAAAAGCAAAGGAAGTCTTACCGAAGCGGATGTTCGCTCTGCAATGCGTGAAGTCCGTATGGCTCTTCTTGAAGCTGACGTTAACTATAAAGTTGCCAAGGATTTCACAAATACCGTAACCGAAAAAGCTATCGGTGAAAAGGTTATGGAAAGCCTTACCCCCTCTCAGATGGTTATCAAAATCGTTAAAGAGGAACTTGTTGCTCTCATGGGCGGAACAAAAAGCCGCCTTGCCTATGCAAACCATCCGCCGACAGTTGTGCTCATGTGCGGACTTCAGGGTTCAGGTAAAACTACTCACTGTGCAAAACTTGCACTTATGTTGAAAAAAGATAACCACCGTCCCCTTCTTGTTGCTTGCGACATTTACAGACCCGCAGCTATCAAACAGCTCCAGGTTGTCGGTGAACAGGTCGGTGCTCCCGTTTTTGAAATGGGTCAGACAAATCCCGTTCAGATTGCAAGAGAAGCTATAGCATATTCGAAGGAACACGGTTATGACTATGTTATCCTCGATACCGCAGGCCGTCTTCATGTTGACGAAGAACTCATGGACGAACTCAAAGCTGTTAAATCAGAGGTTAAGCCCCATGAAATCCTCCTCGTTGTTGACGCCATGACAGGTCAGGATGCCGTTAATGTTGCAACAGCTTTTGATGAAGCTCTTGGAATTGACGGTCTTATTCTTACAAAGCTTGACGGTGACACCCGTGGCGGTGCAGCTCTTTCAGCAAGAGCCGTTACAGGAAAACCGATTAAATTTGTCGGTATGGGCGAAAAACTCGAAAATCTCGATGTTTTCCACCCCGACAGAATGGCTTCACGAATTCTCGGCATGGGCGACGTTCTTTCGCTTATCGAAAAAGCCGAAATGGCAATCGATGAGAAAAAAGCAGAAGAACTTGAAAAGAAGCTCCTGCAGAATAAATTTGACCTCAACGATTTGCTTGACCAGTTTGAGCAAATCCGCAAGATGGGTTCGCTCCAGGATATTCTCGGAATGATTCCCGGAATCGGAAACAAAGCGAAAGATATCGAAATTGACGAGCGTCAGTTTGACCGCACAAAAGCAATCATCCTTTCCATGACTGAAAAGGAACGTCAGAATCCCGATATAATCAATCCATCTCGCAAAAAGAGAATTGCCGCAGGCTGCGGTCGCAGCATTGAGGATGTCAACAAGCTTCTCAATCAGTTCAGACAGATGCAGAAAATGTTCAAGCAGATGGGCGGCAAAAAAGGCGGTAAACGCCGCAGGAAACAAAAATTCAGAATGCCCCAGGGATTTGATCCCTCACAGCTCGGAATGTAATACAGCATAAGCTGATACATTATATATTTTAATTTTGTATATTTTTATTTTTGGAGGAAACTAAAATGGCAGTAAAAATCAGACTTCGTCGTATGGGCGCAAAGAAAGCTCCTTTCTATCGTATCGTTGTTGCGGATTCAAGATATCCCCGTGACGGCAGATTCATCGAAGAAATCGGTACTTACAATCCCGTTGCAACTCCCACAGAAGTTAAGGTAGACGCTGAAAAGGCAAAGCAGTGGATCGCTAACGGCGCACAGCCCACAGATACAGTTAAGGCAATCCTTAAGAAGGAAGGCGTTCTTTAATTCTTAAGAACGAGGTTTTAACCAATGAAAGATTTACTTGTCAGCATTGCTCAGGGTCTTGTTGATGACCCCGCAGCAGTCAGCGTTACAGTTGACGAACCTGCCGAGGACGGTTCTGTTGTTTATCATCTTCATGTCGGCGAAGATGATATGGGCAGAGTAATCGGCAAGCAGGGCAGAATTGCAAAGGCTATCCGCACAGTTATGCGTGCAGCCGCAACTCGCCAGAATGCAAGGGTAGTTGTAGAAATTGATTAAGGAATATCTTGAAATCGGTGAAATAGTCGGTACTCACGGTATAAAAGGTGAAATCCGCCTTAATCCGTGGTGCGACTCCCCCGATTTTGTATCCAAATTCAAAACTCTATATTATGACAGCAATGGAAGCTGTGCGGCGCAGATTAAGACTGCGAGGCCGCACGGCAACATTGTTTTGCTTACCGTTGAAGGCATTGACTCTGTTGAAAAAGCACAGAAGATGAGAGGTAAAATCCTCTATATGAAACGCAGCGATGCAAAGCTTCCGAAGGGCAGTTATTTTATTGCGGAACTTATCGGATGCACTGTTTACGATGCGGATAATCCCGAAAAGATTTACGGAACTCTTTCCGATGTCAGTCCTACGGGAGCAAACGACGTATGGCACATAAAAAGTGAAAACGGCAAGGAATATCTTATCCCTGCCATTCCCGATGTATGCATCGAAACGGATGTTGCAAATGACCGTATTGTTATAAGACCTCTGAAAGGTATTTTTGACGATGAGGATTGATATTTTAACTCTTTTTCCCGAAATGTGCGAAAGCGTGCTCGGTGAAAGCATTATTGGCAGAGCGAGAGCCAACGGATGCGTTGAAATCAACTGCATTAATATCAGGGACTATACCATTGATAAACACAACAGAGTTGACGATGCACCATACGGCGGCGGCACAGGCATGATAATGCAGACCCAGCCGATTTATGACTGCTATGCGGCACTTTGTGAGAAAACAGGTGCAAAACCGCATCTGATTTATCTTTCACCCCAGGGTAAAACACTTACTCAGGAAAGAGTCAAAGAACTTTCAAAGCTTGACAACATTGCACTTCTTTGCGGACATTATGAAGGAATTGACCAAAGGGTTATTGATGAAATCGTTGACGAAGAAATTTCCATTGGCGACTATGTTTTAACCGGCGGTGAACTTCCGGCACTTGTTGTTGCGGACAGCATTGCGAGAATGCTCCCCGGTGTACTTGCAAACGAGGATGCATTCACTCTTGAAAGCCATTATTCGGGATTGCTCGAATATCCTCAATATACCCGCCCCTATGAATGGCACGGAGAGAAAGTTCCCGATGTTCTGATATCGGGACATCATGCCAATATTGAAAAATGGCAACGTGAGCAGAGTCTTAAACGAACCCTTGAACGCCGACCCGATATGCTTGAAAAAGCAGAACTTACAAAAAAAGATAAAGAGTTTCTCGATAAACTTAAAACCACCGAAGTCTGATGACCTCGGTGGTTATTTTATTTCACAACCTTATCTGACTCAATATATTTTTTGCTAAACATAAACACAGATATTATTAATATCAGAGTTTCAATAATTGAAACAAGAAAACAATTGATATCTGATTTTCCATTAAGTGCATCACAGAAACAGACAACTATGTTTAATATCGGAATATAGTTTATCATTTTGGAATTAAAATTCAAAATATCAAATGACACCACCACAGATAATAATAATGGTATTCCAAGTATCATTTCATTAATTAGTTGCGAATTTTTGAAATTATCCGATACCATTGAAATCGTTACAGAAACTACTACAGACAAAATATTTAATAGCAATAATGTAACTACTATAAACAATATATTTACTATCATGTTACCTTTTGTCAAATAATCCATATTCAAAATCGAACCATCTGCATAATACGTTATAATATATGATAACATACTAAGTATAAAATTTATTATTGTAATTATAAAAAGTGGTATACATTTTCCTATGTAAATATTTGAACGCTTTGCACCTGACAATAGTAGCATTTCAAATGTTTTTCTTTCTTTTTCGCCTGCGAATGAATTGTTAGCCAAAGTTGTACTTCCTTGACATACAATCATAATAATTAATGTTGGCACTATTAACGTTGAAATTGATGATACGTCAAATTTTTTTCCGTCAGTATTCCTTAAATTCACAACATAAAAATCAGTATTTTTAGACTTAATCTGTTCGTAATATAAATTTTGAAAATTCTCTCCTGTTTGAGTTGCTAACAAAAATGATTTCAACGATGTGAAATCACAAACAAAGTTTATTTCGTTATTTTCAGCAACAATACAAAAATCAACCACTTCATTCTTTGCTGTGTTTTCATTGTGTTCGGTTTCAAATACATTTATTTTTTTATTTGAAGCATTAAGTATCCTTATTATTTCTTTCCTTAAGTAATTATCTTGTGCATAAATAGAAACATTTATTTCAGGCATTTCTACCTCTGCTATTTGTGTGGTAAAAAGATTAAATAATGGAAACACAAAAATCGGAAAAACCATTAACAGAATTGAAGCTTTATCTCGTAATATTTCTGCAAATTCTTTTTTAGCAATTGTAATGCTTTCTCTCAAACATTATTCCTCCATTTCCTTAAGAATGATATTACTTTTATCACTGCTATTACATCCACAAAAAAACTCGTATGTACTAACCTTTTTTTCAATAATCCCATTCTTTAAAAAAGCAATGCTGTCACTCAAATCTGAAATTTCGAAAATATTATGTGTTGCAATAAGAATAGTCTTATTGCTGTTTTTTAAATACTCAATGAATTTGATAACATCATTTGCAGCTTCTATATCCAAACCAGTAGATGGCTCATCAAGTAACAAGACATCCGGATCATGTATCAAAGAAACTGTTATTGCAATTTTTTGACTCATCCCTCTTGAAAATGTTCCGGCTCGTTCATTAATAAAATTTTTAATTCCAAGAATTTCGTCCATTTCATCAATTTTATTATTTATATTTTTTAAAGACATCCCCCTTAGAAAACCAAAGAAATCAATAATCTCTTTGGCAGTCATAGAATTATATAAACTAACATTACCGCCAAGCAAAACACCAACTTTATTTTTATAACCAACATCAATTTTTCCGCTATCAGCTTTAATCAAACCCGATAAGATTTTTATAAGAGTACTTTTTCCAGAACCATTTTTCCCAACAAGAGCCGTTATTTCTCCGCTATTTATTTGAACATTAACTCCATTTAATACAGGATGTTTCCCATACTTTTTATGCAAATCATTAATAACAATCATAATTCCACCCTATAATGTTAATGCTGGCATATAAATGCCAGCATTAACTTACTTCATTTGATTATTTTTTAATAAGCTTTTTTATTGTCTTGCCTGCTCTGACAACACAGTATACAACTGAACCGCCAAGAATAACAACTGCTGAACCGATTGCGATTGACATTTATTTTTCCTCCTCTGATTATTTTTGTAACAGATTAGTTATCTGCTACAAGTAGATTTTAACCTGTTTTAGGTTAAAAGTCAATACCCTATTTCAGGTTATAATATAATTTCCTCGGAGGTGTTCGTCTATGTATAGAAGAATACGTGACCTTCGGGAAGATAACGATATGAACCAAACACAAGTCGCAAAAATACTTGGTATGTCACAAACCGGATATTCCAAATATGAAACCGGTGAAAATGATTTACCAACATCCGTTCTGATTAAATTATCTAATCTTTATAATACAAGCATTGATTATCTGCTTGGACAAACAGACCAAAAAGAAAGATATCCCTAACAATTTTAAAACCACCGAAGTCTGATGACCTCGGTGGTTATTTTTGTTATTTACGCCGCTTTTTCAGCTGATTTGTTCTTTTCCTTCTTTTCTCCGATTTTCTGAAGAAGAATAACAATAATCATGATAGCAATACCAGCAACGTCGGTTTCCCAGCCGGGAATAATCATAAGCAAACCGCCTGCGATTGACATAAGTCTTTCCCATATCGGCATTTTCTTATACATATATCCTTCCATACCTGCGGAGATAATATAAATTCCACAAAGTGCTGTTATAACAAGAAGAACTATATCATACCAGGGTTTGTCTGAACCAATGATAAGCATTTCAGGGCTGAACGCAAAAATATAAGGAACGATAAAAGCGGTGATTGCAAGTCTTGTTGCGATAACACCCGTTTTCATGGGATTCGATTTTGCAATTGCCGAACCTGCATATGCCGCAAGTGCAACGGGAGGTGTGATATCGGCAACAATACCAAAATAGAAAACAAACATGTGAGCTGCAAGAACCGGAATGCTCAGGCTTCTCATAAGAATGGGAGCAACCATGGACGCCATGATAACATAGTTTGCGGTTGTGGGAACACCCATACCGAGAACTATACACATTATCATTGTAATTGCGAGAGCAAAAATCGGATGGATTCCTGCTGCAGACTGAACAAGAGCAGAAAGAACATTTGCAAGACCTGTCTGCTGAACCATAGCTGAAATACAGCCTGCAACTGCACAGGCAAGTGCAACACCGATTGCATTCTTTGTTCCGTTTGCGAGTGACTGAATATAAAGTGAAAAATCAAATTCAAATTTCTTGTGAACAATTGATTTAACAATGCCTTCAACAAGCTTTACAGCGATTGCTGCAAGAATAGCGATGATAGCTGACTTTGCAGGCGAATAATAATTCATTGCTATAACAAGGGTTACAACAGGAAGAAGAAGATAACCCTTTGTCAAAACGAGCTTGAAGAAATTGGGAATTGATTCCTTGGGAAGACCTTTGAGACCAAGCTTCTTTGCTTCAAAATGGATCATCATGAAGATGCCTGTGAAATAAAGAACTGCAGGAAGAATAGCTGCAATGGCTATCTGTGAGTATGGCATACCTGTATATTCGGTCATAAGGAATGCAGCTGCACCCATAATGGGAGGCATAATCTGACCGCCGGTTGATGCCGCAGCTTCTACAGCCGCTGCAAATTCAGGCTTATAGCCGCAACGCTTCATTGTGGGAATTGTAACAGATCCGCTGCCTACGGTGTTTGCAACGGATGAACCCGAATACATGCCTTCCATTGCGCTGGAAATAACAGCAACCTTTGCGGGACCGCCTGTTGCCTTACCTGCAATTGAGTTTGCAAGGTCAACAAAGAACGCGCCGATACCCGACTGTTCAAGGAAGGATGCAAAAATGATAAAGAGAACAATGAATGATGCACAAACATTAAGAGGTGTGCCTGCAATACCTTCTGTTGTATAGAAGAGTTTATACATGATAACTCTCAAAGGACTGCGTGTAACCACAACAAACGCATATGCGATAAACGCCGCAGAAACGCAGACAATAGGCAGACCTACAACTCTTCGGCACGCTTCAAAGAGCAGAATCGTACCGATAATTGCGACGGCAATATCAAGTTCATTGATTCTTGATGCTCTGTCAACAATAGCCTGACAGTTTATAGCATAATAAAAGAACGAGCCTGCACCGACAACGGCAAATATGTAATCGTAGAACGGTACATGGTTAATTCTTTTCTTTTCTTTCTTTCTTACGGGATAGATTATAAACGCCATGAAGACGATTACACCTATAAACCATGCCATTTTCTGTCTTTCTTCCATTGTTCCGGTCCAACCGTCGAACATCACATAAAGAGAAAAGAGAACCATGGCAATCTTGATTATCTTTTGAAATATTCCTGAAAAATGGCGGGTGTTGGATTCTTTATCAAACTCCGCCATGAGTTTGTCAACGTCAATTTCTTCCTCATCAGCCTGCATGCCAATGGGCTTTGTGTTCACATCTGACATAATCACATTATTCCTTTCGTCAGAATTTCATAAAGCGGGGCAATTTCAAAAACAACTTTTGCATTTCTGCCGCACATATCACGAAGACTGATTTCCTCGCCTTTAAAAGTAAGAATATGGTCGGAAACAGTACCGACAATATATCTGAGGGGGTCATAGGTTATATCAAAACCCGTTATTACCATATTCCCCTCTTCATCATAAGTCATTTTCTGATTTCCTTCAAGCGCAGTCTGAACACCTGCACCGAAAGAGCGGTATACTGTGGAATACGCACAGATTTCGCCGTTTTCAATTATATAAGTATCTTTTACGGGGGTCTGATTCACCGAATGAATAAATTCAACCGAAAACATAATGCCGTCTTCGGCTTTCTCGGTTATATACCTGACCCCGGAATCAGAATCATATAAAACCAGATATTCTGCCGTCAGACAGTTTATAGCGAAAGCAGCCGCTGTAATGATTATCATTAAAACGGCTGCTTCGATTAACCTTTTTTTGAAGCCGGAACGATGCTTACAGCTCATCAGCTGATAGCGCCAACCTCTTTAAAGTATCTTTCTGCACCGGGATGGAAAGGAACGGAAATGCTGGAAACAGCATATTCAAGACTCATTTCGGAAGCCTTATCATGTGAATATTCGTCCTTATTTTCATAGATAGCCTTTGTAAGCTGATAAACAGTTTCTTCATCGAGGTCGTTGCTTACGATGAAAGTTGCCTTAACTGCAACTGTCTTTGCATCAGCGTCAACACCGTTGTATGTTCCTGCGGGAACAACGTATTCTGCATAGAAGCCGTATTCAGCCTGAAGCTTTGCAAGGTGTTCTGCATCGATTTCAACAAGAACGATACCTGTTGTTGTTGAAAGGTCAGTGATAGCAACTGTAGGTGCACCTGCTGTGCAGAAGAAAGCATCAATCTTACCATCCTTGAGAGCATCTGCTGATGCCTGGAAGGAAAGGTTCTGCTTGTCGATATCTTCGAAAGCGATATCATATGCACCGAGAATCTGCTGAGCGTTGAATTCAACACCGCTGCCGCTGTCGCCTACTGAAACTTTCTTGCCCTTGAGGTCAGCAACTGTCTTGATACCTGAATCTGCTCTTGCAACGATCTGGCAAACTTCTGCATATGCTGCGCCGAGAGTTGAGAATGTTGTGATTGCGCCGACATCAGCGAAAAGTGATGTGCCGTTGTAAGCATAGTCCATAACGTCGTTCTGAACGATAGCCATATCAACGATACCGTCATTGATATCAAGGATGTTAGCCTTTGATGCACCTGATGACTGGATTGTGAGGTTCATGCCGGTTTTTTCTTTCAATGTTGTAGCAATAACATTGCAGAAACCGTAATATGTACCTGTTGAGCCGCCTGTGCCAACATTGATGCTGAGCGCCTGATCACCGCAAGCTGTCATAAAGAGAGTTGCGAAAACAAGAACGAGCGAGATAACGATAGCTAATTTTTTCTTCATAATTTACCTCCTATTTTTAATTTCCTTAAACTCCGTAAAACGGCAGCGGAAATCAATTACCACATGATTATACACTATTCTGCAAATTATTGCAAGAACTTTGCATAAATTACATAAAAATTGATAAAATCATTTCAAAAAAAGCTTTAATCGCATTTATGATTTTCTGGAAAAATGAAAGTTCTTCAGGTTCTTTGAGTGTGACTGTTATTCCGTTTGATTCAGCATATTCATAAGCTGCAGAGCCTTCTTCGGCAATGATTGAAAGCGAATTACAACCGTCAAATGCTCTTGTTCCGATTGTTGTTACACTCGAGGGAATTTCTGTTTCACCAAGCGATGTGCAATTATAGAATGCGCCCATATCAATGGTTTCAACGCTGTCCGGAATAGTTATATTCTTGAGTTCTGAACAGTTTTCAAACGCTCTTGTACTGATTGATTTTAAACCGTTTTCAAGAACAGCTTCGGTAAGACCTGAATCATAAAATGCACTTTCAAAATCTGTAACAGAAGCGGGTATTGTAATTTTTTTGAGTGAATCGCATCTTCCGAACGCCTGAGAACCGATAAATGTAACATTTGAGGGAATGTTTATGTCGGAAAGATTGCTGCACATATAAAAAGCATATGCTTCAATTGTTATGAGTCCGCCGGGAAGAGTAATCTTTGTGAGCTTTGTGTTTTCGCCGAATGCGTAATCCGCTATTCTCTTTACATCGGAAGGAACGCTGAATGATGCAGAGGACATTCCGTTGGGATACTGTATAAGTGTTTTGTCCAAATTTGCCGAAGAAGCATTCGGGTCGTATGAGCTTTCGAAAGGACCGTAGAGTACACCGTTAACATCGCTGTAAACATTATTGCCCGATGCAACCTCAAACGCTTTAACCGAAGCACATCCGATGAACGCATTCTTTCTGATTGTCTTAACACTTGCAGGAATATTTATCTGATTGAGCTTTGTGCACATTTTAAAAGCTTCTGTTCCGATAAGCTCAACGGTTGAAGGAATATCTATTGAAGAAAGAGATGTGCAATCGTTGAAAGCTTCGTCGGGAATCGTTTTAAGAGATGAGGGAAGCGTAATGTTTTTAAGGGCACTGCAATGAACAAAAGCGGATTTTCCGATTTCGCAAGTTGAGCCCTCAAAAGTTACTTTTTCAAGTGAAAGACAGCTTTGGAAAGCACCGTTGCCTATCTTTGTGACACTTGAAGGAATAACAACCTCCGTTATGCCTCCGCAGTTGGCAAATGCATTGGCGCTGATTTCCTTAACAACCTTACCTGAATATGACGAAGGAATATCAACCTTACCAATTGCAGATGTCTGACAGCGTGTCAGAATTGCATAACCGAGAGATGTATTAAAAGTAAAGCCTTCGCCTGCTGCCGAAGCAAAGGAAACGGATATGCATGACAAAACAATCAGAACCGTAATTATTACACTTGTTAATTTTGTGATTTTTTTCATGGTTAACCCCCCTGATAATAAAATATCACAGATTAGATTATACTCAAATCCAACGCAAAAATCAATAGTTTTTTGTAATTATTAAAATCATATTTGTTTAATATTGACAAACGCATTTCAAAACACTAAAATATTTTTAATGTTTGCTTAGGAGATTTTAATAATTATGTATGATTCAAACGGTAATTTCCATAAACCCAAAAGAGGTTCGTCCCCCTTTCCCGACCACATAATGCTCGCTTTCTGCGGAGATGCAAAAAGCGAGATGTCGGTTATCTGGAGAACATGCACCGACATCGAAAACGGATATATTATGTACCGAAAAGAAACCGATACGGATTGGCAGAAAAAGAATGCGTTTTTTGAAACAAAGGAAACCGACATTGATATCAGCAACTATTATTCCGTCAGACTCAACAGGCTTGAACCGGGAACAAAGTATGTTTATACCGTCGGTTCCGATGAATACAGAAGTGAAGAATATTCGTTTGAAACCGAACCTGAAAGCCTTGACAAATTCAGCTTTATTGTTATAACAGACCATCAGAAGGGCGACCCCTGCCACCTTCCCGATTATTCAATGGTAGGCGATATGCTTAAAAGAGCACTTAAAAGACATCCCGAATGCAAGTTCATTTTCACTGCAGGCGATAACTGTGACAACGGTCAGAACGAGCTTCAATGGAACGGTATGTTCGAAGGGCTTAAGGGTATTATTGAAAGTATGCCCTATATGATGACAACGGGAAACCACGATAACAGGGGCTTTCTTACTTATTTCCCCGAACCTACAGGCAAGTTCTATCTTGAACACGCAGATTTTTTCGATTTTCAGTTTGCGCCTGCATACCCCAACAACGGTCCCGACGGATACAAGGGTGAGAACTATTCGTTTGACTACGGCAACGCTCATTTCATTGTTATTGGTATCAATGCACCCGATGTTCTTGAGGATTGGGCATATAATGATTTGCAGAACAGCGATAAAACATGGAAACTCGGCGGATATCATTTCCCGATTTATCCCGTTATGCCCGAGGGACAAAACAACGACGGATATCCGTGGCTGAGAAAACCGATTGAAGAAGGAAGGCTCGATATTCTTTTTGAAGGTCATGAGCATTCATTTGCAAGAACATACCCCACAAAAGGCGATGAGCTTTTCGATAAGCCTTCGGAAGGAACGGTTCACTATATTGTAGGAAACGGCGGAGGTAATATTTACCATTCAAATGCACAGAAAATCTGGCATTCCTGCTTCTATCCTCAGGAAATCAGAATGGGTTCGTATACACTTGTTGAAATTGACGGGAATATTCTTACTGCAACGGCATATCTTGACGACGGAAGAATAATCGACGTTTTCACAATCGATAAAAGCAAAGATTTAATAACACCTTATGCACTCGCACCGACATATGACTGGACTAAAATGGCATTCAAGGGTCAGATGCTTGAACTCATTTCCAGAGAGCTTTATCCCGAATTCAAAGACGGAATATGGTATGCACCTTTCGGAGTGCTCATTCAGTTCATCGGCGGTAAAGTTATCAAAGAAGCCGAAACACTCTTTGTTGAAGCTTACGGTCACAGGGCAACATTCACTGTCGGAAGCAAGCTTGCAAAAACCGACCTCGGAACGGTTGAAATGAGCGGAGAAGCATATTTTGTCAGAAATCAGCTTTTCGTTCCCGTTGATGACAGTGCAAAGATGTTTGAAATGGAATGGTATCACGCCAAAAGAAACAATTATATAAACTGGAACACTGCAAGCGAGGATAAACCTCTCTACAAACATCCATAAGGAGGAAAATTTATGCTTTACAAAAAGAACACAGCTCCCGTTCTGACAGACGAACTTTTCAAAAATCCCACCTGCGAATACAGAGGCACACCCTTCTGGGCATGGAACAGCGACCTTAAGGCAGAAGAACTTTGCCGTCAGATTGATATTTTCAAGAAAATGGGTCTCGGCGGTTTCCATATGCATGTTCGTACGGGAATGTCAACAAACTATCTTTCTGATGAATTCATGGCACTCATCAAGTGCTGTGCCGAAAAAGCGGATAAAGAGCATATGCTTGCATGGCTTTATGACGAGGACAGATGGCCTTCGGGTGCTGCAGGCGGTCTTGTAACAAAAGATAAAGAATACCGTGCACGCTGTCTGCTCATGACAACCGTTCCCTGCAACAGCAACGATGAAGAAACCGAAAACATTGATTCACGTGCGGAAGGCAGCAGAAACGGTGACGGTTGTCTCATTACCTGCTATGATGTTGTGCTTGACGAAAACGGTTTCCTTGAATCATATAAGCAAATCGGTGAAAACGATGAGGCTGAGGGCACAAAATGGTATGCATACCTTAAAGTCCATGCGCCCTCCCCCTGGTATAATAACCAAACATATCTTGACACCCTTAACCCCAAAGCTGTCAAACGTTTCGTTGAGGTTACTCACGACAGATACAAAGAAACAATCGGCGAACATTTCGGCAATGTTGTTCCCGCAATATTCACCGATGAACCCCAGTTCACGCGAAAAACACTCCTTCACAATTCAACCGACAAAGACGATATCGCAATGCCATGGACAGACGATATTCCCGAAACATATAAGGCACAGTACGGTGAAGACATAATCGCTCATCTTCCCGAAATTTTCTGGGAGCTTCCCGACGGTAAGGTTTCCCTTATCCGTTATCACTATCACGACCATATTTCCGAAAGATTTTCCCAGGCATTTGCCGATGTTTGCGGTAATTGGTGCCGTGAAAACGGAATAGCACTTACCGGTCACATGATGGAAGAACCCACTCTTCACAGTCAGACTGCGGCACTCGGCGAAGCAATGCGTTCATACAGAGGTTTTGACCTTCCCGGCATTGATATGCTCTGTGCAAGTTTTGAATTTACAACCGCAAAGCAAGCTCAGTCCGCCGTTCATCAGTTCGGCAGAGAAGGTATGCTTTCCGAACTTTACGGCGTTACGGGTTGGAACTACGATTTCAGAGGATACAAGCTTCACGGTGACTGGCAGGCATGCCTCGGCGTAACAATCAGAGTTCCTCATCTTTCATGGTATGCAATGGGTGGTGAAGCCAAGAGAGACTACCCCGCTTCAATCCATTATCAGTCACCCTGGTGGGAAGAATTCT
>CALAQQ010000191.1 GCA_937888485.1 uncultured Clostridia bacterium | reverse complement strand
GAAAGAGCCGAAAAGGCTGTTGAAAAGTACGGCTGCGGAACGGCGGTTGTTGATTATCATGAAATCCTCAGCGACCCCGACCTTGATGCAGTTTCCGTTTGCACCCATAACGATTATCATTCGGTTATTGCGATTGACTTCATGATTGCAGGTAAGCACGTTCTTTGCGAAAAGCCTGCTGCAAGAATTCTTTCCGAGGCTCTCGAAATGCAGAAGGTTGCAAAGGAAACTGGCAGAGTTCTCAATATCGGTGTTTGCAACCGCTTCAATACATACGTTATGAAGGTTAAAGAGCTTATTGATCAGGGTGAACTCGGCAACGTTCATCACGTATATGCATCCTTCAGAAAGCACCGTTCAATTCCCGGTATCGGCGGCGATTTCACAACCAAGGCAAAGTCGGGCGGCGGTGTACTTATTGACTGGGGCGTTCATTTCCTTGACCTTATCATGTATTGCTGCGGCGACCCCAAGCCTCTGACCGCTTCGGGTGAAGCATTCTGCAAGCTCGGTAAGGATATTCCCAACTATATATACACAGGTATGTGGGCTGAAGATACAGCAGAAATGAACGGTACATACGACGTTGACGATTCCGTAACAGGTATTGTAAGAACAACAGGTCCCGTTATAACCTTCAACGGCGCATGGGCTCAGAATATCGGCGAAGATGAAATGTTTATCGATTTCATGGGCGATAAGGCAGGCATCAGACTTAAGTATTGCTCCGATTTCAGAATTTGGTCTGTCAAAAACGGTATGCTTACCGAAACTCAGGTTTCATCAAAGCAGACCGATATGTACAGAAACGAAATCAACGATTTCATCAGATGCATAAAGACAGGCGACAAGAATCAGCAGAATATTGATTATGCTGTTGAAACCTCAAAGATTATGCAGGCAATTTACGACTCCTCCGAAAATCATTGCGAAATAAAAATTTCATAAGAAAGGTTGATTATAATATGGATATCAGAATTTTTAAGAACGAAGCAGAAATCGGTAAGGCTGCAGGTCAGCTTTTCTGCGATGCAGTAAAAGAAAATCCCTCATGCGTTCTCGGTCTTGCAACGGGCGCAACTCCCGTTCCGACCTATAACTATATGGTTGAAGAATATAAGGCAGGCAACGTTTCATTCAAGGACATCACAACTTTCAATCTCGATGAATACTGCGACCTTCCCAAAGAGCATAAGAACAGCTATTATTCATTCATGTTTGAAAATCTTTTCTCAAAGATTGATGTGAATGCTGATAACGTTAATTTCCTTGACGGTAACACCGACGACCCCGAAGCTGAAAGCGCAAGATATGCGGCTGCAATTGCTTCAAAGGGCGGAATCGATGTTCAGCTTCTCGGTATCGGCAGAAACGGCCATATCGCATTCAATGAACCCTCCGATGCATTCACAGGCGAAAGCTTCAAAATCGCTCTTACACAGAGCACTATCGATGCAAACTCAATCTATTTTGACGATATTCCCATGCCCCGTTATGCTATGACAATGGGTATCGGTTCAATTATGCGTTCAAAGAAGATACTTCTTATCGCAACAGGTGAAGCCAAGGCAGAGGCAATCAAAGCTCTCCACTCAGGCGAAATCACACCGAGAATCCCCTGCTCAATCCTTAATCAGCACGATGACGTTATCGTTATGCTCGACCTTTCTTCGTCGATGGATAGATGTATCTATTGCGGTCAATACACCGGTAAAGACTCTAATAAGGGCGATTCGTGTAGCTGCGCTAACAATGGAGTTTCTCGTTACGACGAAATGAAGGAAGCTCTTGTTGTCCTCCAGAACGAGTTGCAAAAGTCCAAAAATGCTGCAAACATCAAGGTTGCCGTTGCCGACTTTAACGGAATGTATTCGAGCGGTGCTGCTGCTTATGATAGCAATGATAGAACTCAAGACGCTGCTGGATTGAATGGTACTCCCTATGACAATGTTTATACGGGATCCCAGGATTATAATGCAGCTGCATTTATTCCCGCAACGGAATTGGATGTAACCAAGTTCAGCGACGGTATAACTACCGATATACCTGACTTCAGACCCAGCACCGGTACAAACTACGACTATGCGTTCGATACCATATATAGGCTTGGATATGCGATTAAACAGGCGAATAAGGAAGACAGAGACCTTTACGTTATCTTTATGTCCGACGGTGCCGCGAACCAGTTCAACTACTACGGGACTACAGGAGGTAACGGCGGTTCTACTG
>CALAQQ010000190.1 GCA_937888485.1 uncultured Clostridia bacterium | reverse complement strand
TCCTCCAGGAACCGGGTAGCATTCTGTCCCTCCGTTGCCAGGGTGCGGACTTCTGCCAGCTGTTCCTTGGCCAGTTCTCCCGTATCCTGGGAACATTCACTGATAGTATTATCGACTTTTTCCGCCAGATTGTTTAGTGCTTCTGCACCTTTTCCCAATTTTGCCCCCATGAGACCCGCATTGATCTGGTCTTCGATAAGTGCCTTGTCAGAAGACGCCCCCGCAGCCGTGCGGAAGGTTTCGTTAATCAGGGTATTCATGCCCTGGGCCCTGCCGCTGCGCACTGCCGTAAGAAGATTTTGCAGCGTCAGCTCCTGACCGTTCTTAAATACACCGCCCAGCGCCTGCTCTTCCGAGCCGTCCAGCTGATGCAGGGCACGGTAGACGCCGATATACGCCTGCCTCTCCTCCGGTGTAATTTCCTTCTTATGGTCTAAGTTAATGAGGAAGATACTGTAATTATCCTCTGTTGTAATACCTTCTTCCTGCTTAATCTGTGCAATTCTTGAAGCGATTTCTTCCTTTGCACCTACGCCGTCAACGATGATTGTGTTTTCCTTTGAAATCTTGACCTGACGAGCTCTGCCGAGCTGTGAAATCTGAGTATCCTTAAGTTCAAGACCAAGATCGGAAGTGATAACTTCACCGCCTGTAAGGATAGCGATATCCTGGAGCATTTCCTTTCTTCTGTCACCGAAGCCGGGAGCCTTTACGCAAACAACGGTGAATACACCGCGGAGCTTGTTAACAAGAATTGTTGAAAGAGCTTCGCCCTCAACATCTTCCGCAACGATAACGAGCTTTCCGCCTGCATGCATAATCTGCTCAAGGAGAGGAAGGAGGTCCTGAATGCTTGAAATCTTCTTGTCAGTGATAAGAATGAGAGCGTCGTCGATAACAGCTTCCATCTTATCTGTATCTGTCACCATATAGGGAGAAATATATCCTCTGTCAAACTGCATACCTTCAACAACTTCTGCTTCGGTAACAGCGATTTTTGATTCTTCAACTGTAATAACGCCGTCGGAAGTAACCTTTTCCATAGCGTCTGCAATGAACTTGCCCACTTCTTCGTCACCCGAAGAAATAGTGCCGATTCTTGCGATATCCTTTGAACTCGAAACAGGCTTTGCATTCTTCTTGAGGCAAGCAACTGCTGTCTCAACAGCCTTTGCCATACCCTTTCTGACTACCATGGGATTTGCACCTGCGGTAACATTTTTCATGCCTTCTCTGATAAGAGCCTGTGCAAGAAGAGTTGCGGTTGTTGTACCGTCACCTGCAACGTCGTTTGTCTTTGTTGAAACTTCCTTTACAAGCTGTGCACCCATGTTTTCAAACGGGTCTTCAAGCTCGATTTCCTTTGCGATTGTAACGCCGTCATTTGTGATGAGGGGTGCGCCGTATTTCTTATCAAGAACAACGTTTCTGCCCTTGGGTCCGAGTGTAATTTTGACTGTATTTGCAAGCTTATCAACGCCTGCCTGAAGAGCCTTGCGGGCTTCTTCGCCATAAATAATCTGCTTTGCCATTATAATATCCTCCTATAAATCTGTGAATTATTCTACGATAGCAAGAATATCGCTCTGCTTAACAATAGTATATTCTTCTTTGTTGAGCTTTACTTCTGTACCCGAATACTTGCTTGTGATTACCTTGTCGCCTACTTTTACATACATTTCAACGTTATTGCCGTCAATCATTCCGCCGGGACCGACTGCAACAACTTCTGCAATCTGGGGCTTTTCCTGAGCAGATGCTGCAAGGATAATTCCGCTTGTTGTGGTTTCTTCAACCTCAACTGCCTTAACAACAACTCTGTCTGCAAGCGGTTTAATAGTCATAATATATTACCTCCAATAAATAGTTTGTCATTTTTAGCACTCATTGTTCCCGAGTGCTAATTTGTATTTTAGCCTCTTATTACGGAAAAATCAAGTCCTTTTTCCAAAATTTACAATAATGTCATAAATTAAGAATATCTTACAAAGTTGTAACATTAATTGACTTTGAAAGAAATTATTGTTATATTTATGATGTTATACTGTCATCATTTTATTATGAATTGCGGTGATTTTACGGAAAAGATAAAAAAATTCCTCGTGTCCGATTGGTTTACCGTTATCCTGCTCATTTCTGCCGTCGGCATTGTTTTCAGCGGCGCGGAAATCATCGGCACGGTTGCTTTCGTTCTGATTTTCGGAGTTACGATGGCTCTGACCGACGACTGGATGCCCCTACTCCAGATTATCATGTTCACAACCTGCTTTGCGATACGGTGCAAAAACTCATTCAGCACGTTTCTCGGATACTGGTGGATTGTGCCGATTATGATTGTTTTAATTGTTATCCACTTTGTCCGTTTCAAAGCAAAATTCTCAAAAGGAATGTGTTTCAACGGTATTCTCGCAGCCTCGCTTGCCGTAACCCTCGGCGGTGCAGGTATCATTACATTTAAAGAATATTTCTTCTACACCTCGATTTTCAACGTTTTCATGCTCGGCTTTGCAATGCTTATCATATATTCCTTTATGAGTGCAACGCTGAAAGCAAGGAATGAATATTCTTTCGGTGAAAAATTCTCAAAAATGATGGTATGCGTCATCTGTCTTCTTGCCGTCTGTCTTTTTGAAGAATATTTCAGCAACCGCGAGCTTCTTACGGAGGGCTTTGAAATAATCCCGTTCCAGTGGCGCAACAACGCCGCAACCACTCTCATGCTTGCAATGCCTTTTGCATTTTATCTTTCTGCCAAGGATTTCGGATTTTTCTTTATCGGTATCCTCGACTACATTCTCATTCTCTTTACCGGTTCAAGAGGCGGTATGCTTTTCGGCATGGTTGAGCTTTTAATCTGCATTGTTGTTATGTTCATTCTTGACAAAAGACACCGTCCCGCAATTGCGGCAATAATCGGTGTTGCTCTCGTTGTGACGGCACTTACATACAGAACATGGATTGACATGATGAGCTACACATTGCTCCGACTCATTGACCCCGACGAAAATTCAATCCGTCTTCAGCTCATTTCCCGAGGAATCGAGGATTTCAAAGCGAATCCGCTTTTCGGCAGAGGCATAGGATATATGGGCAACAGAGATGTTCACAAGAGCGCCGATTTTGCACTTTGCTGGTATCATTGCTCGCCCGTTCAGATTTTCGGCAGTTTCGGCATCTGCGGTATTGCCGCCTACGGATATCTTATTTATCTGCGCATCAAAACATTACTCAAGAACTTCACATTCTTCAACATCATTATGTTTTTATCGTATATCGGACTCGAACTCATGTCGCTTGTAAACCCCGGTATATTCGCACCGTTCCCCTATCTTTTCCTTATTACGATTTATTTCGTCATGATGGAAAGATGCAACAACGATAATGACAAAAAAGTTCTGTCAAGAATCATGAAAGGTGAAAAACCATGAATGTTCTCTCAATAGGCAACAGCTTTTCAACAAACGCACATAAATTCCTCCCTCACATGGCAAAAGCGGCAGGAAAAGAGCTTCTTCTCTGCAATCTTTTTATCGGCGGATGCTCGCTCGAACAGCACTGGAAAAACTGGCGGGAAGAAAAAGATGCATATGACTACGAAATATATCTTCCGTTCGAAACCGAAATGAACAGACCTGACGGTGTTGCTCTTCACGAAGCGGTTGAAGATGAGGACTGGGATGTTATAACTCTTCAGCAGTGCAGTCATCTGAGCGGAATTCCCGAAAGCTATTCACCCTATCTTTCGGAGCTTGCGGAATACTGCCGCATGATGAAACCCGATGCAAGAATCATGCTCCATCAGACATGGGCATACGAAAGCGGATGTCAACATCCGGGTTTTGCCAACTACGGCAGAAGTCAGCAGGAGATGTACCGTGCACTGACCGAAGCTTATGCAGATGCTTCACTTGAAGCGGATATCAATCTTATCATTCCCAGCGGCAGAGCATGGCAGACAGCAAGAAACACTCCCATCGGTGACAAGCTTACCGAAGACGGTTTCCACGGCAACGACCTCGGCTGTTACCTTGCAAGCGCTTGCTTTTACGAAATGATTTTCGGTGAAAGTATCTTCGGCAACAGCTTTATGCTACCCGATGTTCCCGAAAATGTTGTTGAAATCCTCAAGCTCTGCGCCCATACGGCAGTTGAAAACGGAATAATAAGAAAACAGTAAGAAAAAAGCTCCGACTATCAAGTCGGAGCTTTTAGTTTTATCAGAGTTCAATTTCAAGGCATGAATATCCGAGAAGTTCGGTGCTCACGCTGTCGGGCTGATGTCCGCCGATGTAGAGAGTAATCTTTCCGTCGGGGTCAACTCTTTCGCCGTCCATTGTAACCGCCTTTATCCAGTAGCGGTCAATATCGAGAGAAATTTTCTTCTTTTCGCCTGCTTCAAGGGGAACGGATTTGAGCGAGCAAAGCTGCCAATGAGGAGTTGCAACGCGGCTGTCTGTATAAGCGGCATAAACCTGAACAATTTCCTTGCCTGCAATACCGCCTGCATTTTCAACCTCTGCGCTGACGGTAATCTTTTCGCCGTCTGCCGAAACAACCTTTGCATTTGCATATTTATAGTTTGTATACGAAAGACCGAAACCGAAGGGATAAAGTGCATCGCCGTCAATATATCTGTAAGTTC
>CALAQQ010000189.1 GCA_937888485.1 uncultured Clostridia bacterium | reverse complement strand
TCGAGCTTCTCGTGTTCGGGTGCGCTAACCGACAAACGGTAGTCGCCTGCAGGTACGCCCTTCAGCTCGAAGTAACCATCCGCGTTGGTTGTAGCCTTGAACTGTGTTCCCTCGATTGTAACATTAGTGTTGCCTACTGCAACTCTTCCGTTACGGGATAGGACTCTACCCTTCAAGCCATTTTCTGCCAAAGCAGACTCCACAGCCTTCTGCTCCTGTGCAGCTTTAGCCTCTTGCGCCAATCGAGCTGCCTCGGCTTGTGCTGCAGCTGCTGTTAATAAGATGCCCATTCTGGTTCCTCCTAAATCAATATATATGCTTACTCATTTTGTCTAAAAAATATAATACACAATCTTGCTCTCAAAAACAAGCCTTTTCTTATATTTATTATGACAAAGTACTTTGTCCCATTGATTCTAATTTTGCTTTTTTATAGGAAGCAAATTCCCCTTTTTCAAGGGCATCTCTGATTTCTTCCATCATAGTATTATAAAAATACAGATTATGAAGGACACAAAGTCGCATTCCAAGCATCTCTTTCGCTTTCAGAAGGTGCCTGATATACGCCCTGGAATACCTACGACATGCGGGACAGTTACAGCCTTCTTCAATTGGACGCTGGTCCAGTTCATATTTAGCATTGAACAGGTTTATTTTTCCGTGATTGGTATATAAATGTCCATGTCTACCGTTACGGCTTGGATATACACAATCAAAAAAATCCACCCCACGTTCCACCGCTTCTAAAATGTTAGCCGGTGTTCCCACGCCCATCAGATAAGTGGGTTTATTTACCGGTAAATAGGGAACTGTCTCTTCTAAAATGTAATACATTTCTTCGTGGCTTTCGCCAACCGCAAGTCCGCCAACCGCATATCCGTCCAAATCCATCTCCGAAATACGTTTTGCATGCTCCTTACGGATATCTGCAAAAATTGCCCCCTGGTCAATTCCAAACAACATCTGATTTTTATTAATGGTATCGGGGAGCGAATTAAGCCTTTTCATCTCTTCTTTGCAACGAATAAGCCAACGTGTAGTTCTTTCGCATGACTGCTTCGAATATTCATATTTTGCTGGATTTTCAACGCATTCGTCAAATGCCATTGCGATTGTCGAGCCAAGATTTGACTGGATTCTCATACTCTCTTCAGGACCCATAAAAATATGCTTTCCGTCAACATGTGACTGGAAATATACGCCCTCTTCCTGAATTTTTCTCAGTGAAGCAAGCGAAAAAACCTGAAACCCGCCACTGTCTGTAAGAATAGGACCGTCCCATGCCGAAAACTTATGAAGACCGCCCATTTCACGAACGAGTTCATCGCCTGGTCTTACATGAAGATGATAGGTGTTTGAAAGCATAACCTGACAGCCGATTTCCTTTAAATCAACTGAAGAAAGTGCGCCTTTTATTGCACCGCAGGTTGCAACATTCATAAAAGCAGGAGTCTGCACAGTTCCGTGAACAGTAACGAACTCACCTCTTCTTGCGTTGCCGTCTTTTTTCAAAAGTTTATACATAAATTATTCTCCGTAAATCAGCATACTGTCGCCAAGTGAAAAAAATCTGTATTTTTCTTCAACTGCAACTTTATACGCGTTCATTGTGTTATCATATCCGCAGAATGCACTGACGAGCATAATCAAAGTGCTTTCGGGAAGATGGAAATTTGTTATAAGGCAGTCAATACACTTGAATTCATAGCCCGGATAGATAAAAATATCAGTCCAGCCGTCATCTTCTTTTATTTCGCCCCGGAATGTTGCAACCGACTCAAGAGTTCTGCAGCAAGTTGTTCCTACCGCAAAAATTCTGCCGCCGTTTTTCTTTGTTGTATTGATTAATTCAGCCGTTTCAGCAGGAAGATGATAATGCTCAGAGTGCATATGATGGTCCTTTATATCATCAGCCTTTACGGGTCTGAAAGTACCGAGACCGACATGAAGCGTAACATATCCGATTTCAACGCCTTTTTCCTTGATATTCTTCATTAATTCAGGCGTAAAATGAAGACCTGCAGTCGGTGCAGCAGCACTTCCTTCTTCCTTGGCATAGAGTGTCTGATATCTGTTTTTATCCTCAAGTTTTTCAGTAATATAATGAGGAAGGGGCATTTCACCAACCTTATCAATAACCTCAAAGAAATTACCCTCAAATCCGAATTTGGCAATACGGTTTCCATCGGGTAAAACTTCAATAATTTCGGCTGTAAGAATGCCTTCGCCAAATGTAAATTTATGTCCTACTCTCGCCTTTTTTCCCGGACCCGTTATGACTTCCCATGTATCAAAGCTTTTCTGATTGAGAAGAAGAAATTCAACAACAGAACCTGTGTCAATCCTTTCGCCGTACATTCTTGCAGGAAGAACTTTTGTGTTATTCAAAATAAGACAGTCGCCCGGTCTGAACCAGTCAATAATATCTCTGAAGTGGCGATGAACAATCTCTCCGCTTTTCTTATTCATAGCAAGTAATCGTGAACTGTCACGAGGTTCTAAAGGTGTCTGAGCGATGAGCTCAGAGGGTAATTCATAGTAAAAATCGCTTCTTTTCATTAAAAATCCTCAAATTATTCTCAAAAATTCCAATATATTTGTATAAATAATTATTTGACTTAATACTGCAAGTTGTGATATCATCATAATATTATAATAAGTTTTTGTCAAGGTTCATAATGACTAAAATTTAATACAGCAATTATCTGAAAAGAGGTTAAAGTTATGAAGAATTACAAAGTAGGTATCGTTGGCGCAACAGGTATGGTTGGTCAGCGTTTTGCAACCCTTCTTGAAAACCATCCTTGGTTTGAAGTTGCGGTTCTTGCTGCCAGCCCCCGTTCCGCAGGTAAAACATATAAAGAAGCTGTCGGTGCAAAATGGTGCATGGCAACAGATATTCCCGAAAAAATGGCAGACATGATTGTTTTGGATGCAACTGCTGATATCGAAAAGATTGCCGCATCAGTTGACTTCATCTTCTGCGCAGTTGATATGAAGAAAGACGAAATCAAGGCTCTTGAAGAAGCATACGCAAAGGCAGAATGCCCCGTTGTTTCCAACAACAGCGCTCACAGAATGACTCCCGACGTTCCCATGATTGTTCCCGAACTCAACACAAACCACGCTGAAATCATCAATTCGCAGAGAAAACGTCTCGGAACAAAGAGAGGTTTTATCTCAGTTAAATCAAACTGCTCACTCCAGAGCTATGTTCCCGCTCTTTACCCTCTCAACAAATTCGGTGTTAAGGACGTTCTCGTTTGCACATATCAGGCTATTTCCGGTGCAGGCAAAACATTTGAAACATGGCCTGAAATGGTAGATAATGTTATCCCCTATATCGGCGGTGAAGAAGAAAAATCAGAAAAAGAACCTCTTAAAATCTGGGGTAAAATCGAAGGCGATGAAATCATTCCCGCTACTTCTCCAAACTTCACAGCACAGTGCCTTCGTGTCCCCGCATCAGACGGTCATATGGCAGCTGTTTTCGTAAGATTCGAAAACAAGCCTTCAATTGAAGAAATGAAGGAAATCTGGAAGAACTTTAAGGGCTATCCCCAGGAAGCAGAACTTCCCAGCGCTCCCAAGCAGTTCCTCAACTATTTCGAAGAGGATAACATGCCTCAGACAAAGCTTCAGAGAAATCTCGAAAACGGTATGGCTGTTTCAATCGGTAGACTCAGAGAAGATACACAGTTCGACTATAAATTCGTTTGTCTTTCACACAACACTCTCAGAGGTGCTGCAGGCGGTGCAGTTCTTATGGCTGAACAGCTTTGCGCACAGGGCTACATTGATTCAAAGTTTTAATTTTTGAAAGGAGTCAATTATGAAAAAGACTGTTTTCACAGGAGCAGGCGTTGCTATCGTAACTCCGTTTACAGAAGATAATAAGGTTAATTACGATAAGCTTGCAGAACTTCTTGAATTCCAGATTGCAAACAAAACAGATGCAATTATTATTTGCGGTACAACAGGTGAAGGTTCAACTCTTGACCATGAAGAGCATTCTCAGGCTATAAAGTTCACCGTTGATGTTGTTAACAAAAGAATTCCTGTTATTGCCGGCACAGGCAGTAACGATACAAACTATGCAGTAAAGCTTTCTAACGAAGCCGAAAAAGCCGGAGTTGACGCTCTTCTTTCTGTTACTCCCTACTATAACAAAACCTCACAGAGAGGTCTTGTTCAGCATTTCAACTTTATCGCAGATAATGTAAGTGTTCCCATTATTCTTTATAATGTTCCCTCCAGAACAGGTGTCAATATTGCTCCCGAAACCTATTTTGAGCTTTCTCATCATAAGAGAATTGTCGGCACAAAAGAAGCTAACGGAGATATTTCATCTGTCGCAAAAACAATTTCACTTTGCGGTGAAGATTTTTCAGTATATTCAGGTAATGATGACCAGGTTACAGCTCTCATGTCACTCGGCGGTAAAGGTTCAATTTCAGTTCTTTCAAATATTGTTCCTGAAATCGCACATGAAATCCCCGCAAAATATCTTGAAGGCGATTTCAAAGGCAGTGCAAAGCTTCAGCTTGATTATCTTGCACTCTGCAATGCTCTTTTCAGCGATGTCAATCCCATTCCTGTTAAGGAAGCAATGAATATGATGGGTATGAATGTAGGCGACTGCAGACTTCCCCTTTACAAAATGACCGAACCTGCAAAGGAACATCTCAGAAAAGTTCTTGCAAACTACGGTCTTGTTAAATAATTAATTGAGGTATATATTAAAATGGCAGGAATTTTATTAAGCGGCTGCAATGGAAAAATGGGCAGAGCTGTTACAATGAGCGTTGCCGAAAATAATGATTGCGAAATCGTTTGCGGTGTCGATGTTTATGATGAAGTTCGTTACGGTTATCCCGTTTTCTCCTCCCCCGCTCTTGTTTCAAATGATATAATTGAAAAAACCGATGTTATTATTGATTTTTCAAATCCTAATGCACTTGCAGGTCTTCTTGAATTTGCTGTCGCAAACTCAATTCCTGCCGTAATCTGTACAACAGGTCTTAATGATGCGCAGATTAATCTTATTAAAAATGCATCAGCAAAAATTCCTGTGTTTTTCAGTGCAAATATGTCACTCGGTGTTAATCTTATTTGTGAACTTGCAAAAAAAGCAACTAAGGTTCTCGGAGATTCTTTTGATATTGAAATCGTCGAAATGCATCATAACCAAAAAATTGATGCACCAAGCGGAACAGCTCTCATGATTGCCGATTCAATCCGCAATGAACTTGACGGAGATATTAAATATGAATACGACCGTCACTCAAAACGCGAGAAAAGAACCAAAAAGGAAATCGGCATTCACGCGGTCAGAGGCGGTACTATAACCGGTGAACATGAAATAATCTTTGCTGGTCATGATGAAATCATCAAAATTTCACATTCCGCAAGAAGCAAAGAACTTTTTGCAACCGGCGGAATAAATGCCGCAATGTTCATTTGCGATAAACCTGCAGGACTTTATAATATGACTGATATGCTTAAATAAAATTCAGGAGTGGGTAAAATGAAGCTTGTTGATAATATTTTTGTAACTGAAGACGTTACTCTTTTTTCACTTTGCGATGCACCTGCAGACATTTCTCATATGGCAGATGTTTTCAAAATGATTGCTGATGCAGGAATCGATGTTGATATGATTTCTCAATTTCCGTTAAGCGGTGCAAATTCCGGATTTTCTTTTACAGTTAACGATAAGGATTTTGTTCCCGTTCTTGCAATCGCATCGGAGCTTCGTTCTCGTTCCCCAAAAACAAAAATAAGTGTCAGCAGCGGCAACTGTAAAATCACCGTAAGCGGTGAAGAAATGAGAGGAACTCCCGGTGTTTCTGCCGGAGTTTTCAAGGCTGTTGCAAGTGTTGATGCCGACGTCAGAATGATAACAACTTCCGAAATCGAAATTTCCATGCTTGTTGTCAAATCCGATGTAGATGAAGTTATTGAAGCCATCAAAAATGAATTTTCAGCATAAAATTAATCCCCTGATAAATCAGGGGATTTTTCATTGTAGTTGTTTTTAAACTTCTTCAGCCCAAACAGCTGTAACACTGAAATCTCTTTCAGGCATTGTTTCGGGAAGTGCAGGATACCAATACATAAACACATAACCCTCTTTGTGAGGAATTTCAGGTGCAGGAATATTTGAACCTGCGGGAACATATTCACAATCGATTTCAGAGCCGTCAGTATCAAGATAACTTATTTTGTATTTTGCAATCTCCTCAGGCGGATTGAATAGTTTTTCAAAAAAAGAAACTATACGATAAAAAATTCCGGCAAAGAAATCTAATACTCTGTCAAAAACATTTAAGCCGGCATCAATAAGAGGAATATCACCTTCTTCAGCATCACCGCCCGCAAATGCAGGAACAGCAATTGAAAACAACATTGCAAATGCCAATAATAACGATATGAACTTTTTCATGTTTAGCCTCCCTAATCATTTCGGAAGAACTCCGAATATATTCTGTAATATAATTATACAAACTAAGTAAAAAAAAGTCAATATTTCTTCAAAAAATACACTAAAAAACGTTACAATTACATCTTTGAATGTAATTATTAATATTTACAAAAAATTTTTATAGTGAGAATAAAGATAATATCTAAAATAACTATTGATTTATGTTTTTCACAGTGATAAAATAATACAGTTGATTGTATATATTCAATCGCCACTCAGTTTAGGGGGTCTATAAATTTATGGAAAGAAAAACAGGTACAATTTCAAGAGGCATTCGTTGCCCTATTATCCGTGAAGGTGATGACCTTGCACAGATAGTCTGCAACAGCATTGTCGAAGCTGCCGAATGTGACGGATTTGAGCTTCGTGATAAGGATGTTGTTGCAGTTACAGAATCTATCGTTGCAAGAAGCCAGGGCAACTATGCAAGCGTTGAAGCAATCGCAAAAGACGTAAAGGCTAAACTCGGCGGAGAAACAATAGGTGTTATCTTCCCCATTCTTTCAAGAAACCGTTTTGCAATCTGCCTTAAGGGCATTGCAATGGGCGCCAAAAAAATTGTTCTTATGCTCAGCTATCCCAGCGATGAAGTAGGCAACCATCTTCTTACCTATGACCAGCTTGACGATGCAGGCATTAATCCCTACAGCGACGTTTTAACTCTCGATAAATACCGTGAACTTTTCGGTGAAAACAAGCATGAATTCACAGGTGTTGACTATGTAGATTATTATTCACAGATTATTAAAGATGCAGGCGCTGAATGCGAAATTATTTTTGCAAATCAGGCAAAAAGCATCCTTGATTATGCCGACTGCGTTCTTACCTGCGATATCCACACAAGAGCAAGAACAAAGCGTCTTCTCAAGGCTGCCGGTGCAAAAGTTGTTTGCGGTCTTGACGATATTCTCACTTCTTCAATCGACGGCAGCGGCTTCAATGAAGCTTACGGTCTTCTCGGTTCAAACAAATCAACAGAAAATACAATAAAACTTTTCCCTGCTAATTGCAGTGAATTTGTAAATAAAACCCAGGAACTTCTTATCAAAGCAACCGGTAAACACATTGAAGTTATGGTTTACGGCGACGGTGCATTCAAGGATCCTCAGGGTAAAATCTGGGAACTTGCAGACCCCGTTGTTTCACCCGGATATACAGATGGTCTTAAAGGCACTCCCAACGAACTCAAACTCAAGTATCTTGCAGATAATGATTTCAAAGATCTTTCAGGCGACGCACTTAAAGAAGCTATTACAAAGAAAATCGAATCAAAAGACGGCAGCAGTCTTGTTGGCGATATGTCTTCTCAGGGTACCACTCCCCGTCAGTTCACAGATCTTATCGGTTCTCTCTGCGACCTTACAAGCGGCTCGGGCGACAAAGGTACACCCGTAGTTCTCGTTCAGGGATATTTTGACAACTATACAAACTGATTATAAAGTAACGGAGGTATAAAATATGAGCAGCAATGTAAGACCCGAATCAATGGCACGCATCACCACACCTGAACTCGCTAATGCATTTATTGAAGAACAGGTTGCAGAAATCAGAGCTCAAGTCGGAGACAA
This sequence comes from uncultured Clostridia bacterium, assembly GCA_937888485.1. Taxonomy (GTDB): domain Bacteria; phylum Bacillota; class Clostridia; order Oscillospirales; family Acutalibacteraceae; genus CAG-177. Next base: position 7,825 of record CALAQQ010000189.1, on the reverse strand, counting down.
AAAAGTTCTCCTTGCTCTTTCAGGCGGTGTTGATTCCTCCGTTGTAGCAGCTCTTCTTATCAAAGCAATCGGTAAACAGCTCGTTTGTGTTCACGTTAATCATGGACTTATGCGTAAGGGCGAAAGTGAACAGGTTATAGAGGTTTTCGGTAAAGCACTTGATGCTAACCTTATTTATATTGATGCAACAGACAGATTCCTTGACCTTCTCAAGGATGTTGCAGAGCCCGAAAAGAAAAGAAAGATTATCGGCGGTGAATTTATCAAGGTTTTTGATGAAGAAGCAGCAAAGCTTGAAGGCATTTCCTTCCTTGCTCAGGGAACAATCTATCCCGATATTCTTGAATCCGACGGTGTAAAGGCTCACCATAACGTTGGCGGACTTCCCGAAGATATGGAAATGGAGCTTGTTGAGCCGGTAAAACTTCTTTATAAAGATGAAGTCAGAGTTGTCGGCGAAGCTCTCGGTCTTCCTCACGCAATGGTTTACCGTCAGCCGTTCCCGGGTCCCGGTCTCGGCGTAAGATGCCTCGGTGCAATCACACGCGACAGACTGCATGCACTCCGTGAGGCAGATGCAATTCTCCGTGAAGAATTCGACAACTGCGGACTTGCAGAAAGAGTATGGCAGTATTTTATCGCTGTTCCCGATTTCAAGAGCGTTGGTGTAAGAGACGGCAAACGTTATGAAGGCTGGCCCGCAATCATCAGAGCAGTCAACACAAAAGATGCCATGACAGCTACAATTGAAGAAATCCCCTACTCTGTTCTTCATAAGATTACCGACAGAATTACCCATGAAGTTGAAGGCATTAACCGTGTTCTCCTCGACCTCACTCCCAAGCCGATCGGCACAATCGAGTGGGAATAATACAACCAAGCGGCGGAAGCGTTGATATACCTCAGTTTTGAGGTCTCCAAAATGCTCCGTGGCATCGTTTTGGCAACATTTGAATTATCTAAAAGTTAAGAGCTAACTGATTTTTATAGTCAGTTAGCTCTTTTTGTTTTGCTTATTTCATTTTACAAACTACGCTTCATACGGATTCCAATAAAATCCGCTATCGTAAAAACCTTTTTCTTCTATATACTCCATTGATTTCTTAACCTGTTCAGCAACGGCTTCGTCGTCGTGATATTTATCGGAATTCAATAAAAGGTTTCTCCAACAATGCCATTGGATTGCATCCGCTTTGTTTTCGGGGATATCTGAATTTATCACTTTTAATGCATTTCTGATTCTGCAAAGTTCGGAATTCATTTTCTGATTATTAAGTTCCTCGTTGCGAACTTCACAATCGAGATTATAAAACGATTTAAGATAATCGGGATCATGTGCAACAACCATTACATATGTCGAATCTACCGACCATATTTCAAGAATTGAATTCTGTTGTTGCGGAAGTATAGTGTTTTTGATAAAAAGTCCGTCACAATCTTCGGCAAATCCGATATCGGGATAAGTTAATGCTTCCTCTTTGGTAATACTTTTCGGCAAGGCAGAAAATGCACCCCATATAAACTGCATATCCCTTAAATTCACATCGTGGCGTAATTCATCGTCAGAAAGGAAAAGTCTGCTTTCTGACCATTTCTCGCAACCGTCCCAACCGCAATAATCATAACATTCCAAATCTGTTATCAGCCAATTATGTTCGGGCAGTTCGGGCATAGCATTGAGTATTTCTTTTATATGTCCGTTAAATCCCTTTTGCTTTATGTAAACAGCAGGCATTTTCCCGCCTCCTTATCAAAACTCAAATCTTTTTCTGTCTTTATAAATAACACCGTCTGAAACAGTAATTTTCAGAATCAAAGTATTAACATCTCTTTCATCGGTATGACCGTTATCATACCAAGACGCAAATGCACTCCTCAACTTGTCAGCCAAATCTTTATTTTCTTCTTTTCGGATATAGCCTAAACTATCAGCCTTGCCGTGTCCCGAAAACCATTCACCGCAAATACCAACAACAGGATTTCCGTTAATATGCTTCATCTTATTTGTTGCAGCATTAGTAATTGTATAAAAAGCTCCATCAATATAAATAGCATCAACAATTCTGACCCATGGTTTTCCCGTTTCATCAACTGTTGCGACTGAAACAAGTGAGTCAGTGCTGAAACGTTCCTTCAATATACTATCAAATTCTTTGTTCATAAATATACTCCATAGCATCACCATCTTCGTGTGTGTGATAATATTTAAAACCTGCTTTTTCAAAAGCTTTTTGTGATGCAGTATTGCTCGGATATATAACCGCTTCTGCTCTATGAATTTTCTTACCTATTATAGCTTGGCTTTCATTCAGAAGTTCTTTAAGTGCTTTAGTTCCTATGCCCTTACCTCTCATTTTTGGAGCAATCACATATTCACTGATTAAAAAAGAATCTTCTGCATATCCGATAACCATAATTCCGATTGTTTTTGAATCAGCTGAAATAACCTTTACCCAAAAATTCTCACCGTATTTTGTTTCAGGTTCGTTTATCCAATAATCATAATATTCTTTAAATCCGTCATCCATACCGGTGCTTCTTCGTGCAGATTTGTCAAGCAATTTTTCAATTGATTTCAAATGGGTTTCGTTATAATCGTTCCACATAAATTCCATATCAGCACAAAATCCTTTTAAACTCTTTTCTTAAATTCTCAATATCCGTATAAACAATTCCGTGTATGCCGAGTTCATTTGCGGCATTGATATTTGCAACCGAATCATCAATAAAAATACATTCATCGGGATTGAGATTATATGTATCCAAGAGGTATTTGTAAATTCTCATGTCGGGTTTTGCAATTTTCAAATGTGACGAAACAACAGCACCCTTTGCTTTTTTGAAGAAATCAAATTTGTTGCTGATGTATTCATATCCGTCTTTTGAGAAATTTGTAAGCAGATAAATGTCATAACCCTGCTCGTAAACCTCATTATAGAATTTCACCGTATCATCGTATGCAACATAAAGCTCCATCCAATCCTCAGCAAAAAAACTTCTGAGTTCAGGCTCTAATTCCTTATGCTTTTCAACATATATTTCGATAATATCCTTGAAGCTCTCATACTTTGCTATGTCCATATCTCCCCAAAGAGAATCTGTCCATATTGCATCAAGCAAAGCCTGATATTTTTCTTCATCATATCCGTATTTTCTTAAATATTCGCTCGGGTCGTTGTTGATTAAAACTTTGCCTAAATCAAATATTACGTTTTTAATCATTAAAACAACTCCTTTTTAATATCAAAACGCACACATTTCTGTGAAAACAACCTTTTCACCGTCAGCGATACCACCATAAATATCGGTTGTGTTTCTTCCGACATCAAGCCAATGTTCCGTAACGTGCTTTGCGGTAAACGGCATTTTCAAGCCATTAATTTCATCCAACAAAAACCATTTGAGCTGACCTTCGTTTGATTTAAGGTTCATCTTTATGCCGTTATTGAGTTCAGCAAAGAAATAATAATTCTGTCTGATTTCTTTATCTGTTCTGCGAAGCGTTACATATCTCAAAGAAAGGTTATCAATCATGTCTTCGGTGATTCCGAGTTCTTCATATAATTCACGCATTGCACAGGCTTTGGCATCATTAATTTCATTTTCTTCAAAATGACCGCCCGCAGATGCGATCCAAGAATCATCAATAACACTCGAGTTTTCTCTGTAAAGCAAAAGAATACTGTCACCGCAGGTAAGGAAAACCGATGCCATATTTCTTAATATACCTATTGAATTATACTTGTCATTCATATAATCAGCACCTTACACTCTCGGATAGTTATATCTCCACTCGTCATATTCCTCTTTGGTGATTTCACCGTTCTTGAGCTTTTCTGCTTGCTGCTGCCAAGCATAGAAATTATCAAACATTGTGAGATAGCTTACTCCTCTGTTTTTATCAAGTCGCAGACAAATTTCACCCTCGATTGTATCAATCTTTAAACCGTAAATATCTTCCAATGCAAAAAGAGTGTGCATAAGTCCGATATAGCTTTCAATGTTAGGAACATCCAAAGCTTCGGGAGCTACTTCAAGAACTTTTGCAATATCATTGAGCAGATTCTCTTTCGGAGTTCTGACACCGCTTTCATACTGTGCCATACGAACATCAGCCGCCTTTTCATCAAAACCAACAGCTGTTCCGAGCCACTTCTGTGTCATACCTCTGAGATTACGGATAAATCGGATTCTTTCTCCTGTTGCCATAGTTTTTTGCTCCTTTTTCTTCTTATGCGATGAGTATAACATAATTGTTTAAGATTTGTCAACAGAATATTAACATATTTGTTTAACTTTCAGTTTAATTTGACTTGACATAAGCAAATTTGTTTAGTATAATATGAAATGTACTAAACGTTTTTGTTTAATATAATTGAATGACCGTCTGAATGGGATACGCCGTAAAGGACTTCGTTATTAAACAAGAGTTGCGGGAAAACGTCGTTGAAAAACCGGGGGCAGAAACGACATTCAGGCAGAACGGCAAAAATAGTTGCGAAAGGAGGATAAAATGACCAACTCGTTTTTTAGAGTTGATGATGTAGCCAAAATATTGGATGTTTCAAAATCATACGCTTATAAAATAGTTCAGAAGCTTAACAAGGAACTCGAATCAATGGGCTATATCACAATTTCGGGCAGAGTCAATAAACAGTATATTATGGAAAAGACCTGCTACGGCACAAAAGAAAGGAAGGATTAATTTTGCAGTATATAAGGAGCCTAAAACAAACACTTGGCGTTCTATATACCGCTACACCGACTGGCGTGGAGAACGCAAACAAACCCAAAAGAGAGGCTTCGCAACAAAACGCGAAGCTCAGGCTTGGGAACGGGAGCAGTTAAGTAAACTGCAATCCGATTTGGATATGAATTTCAGCAGCTTCATAGAAACCTACTCCGAAGATATGAAAAGCAGACTGAAAGAAAACACATGGCAAACCAAAGAACACATTATCCGTACAAAGATTCTCCCCTACTTCGGCAACCGCAAAATAAATGAAATCCAGCCGAAAGATATCATCGCCTGGCAAAATGAGATGATGAATCAAAAAGACAAAAACGGCAAAAAGTATTCTCCCACATACTTAAAAACACTTCACAATCAGCTGAGTGCAATTTTCAATCACGCAGTTAAATACTACGGATTATCTCAGAACCCTGCCACAAAGGTCGGTAATATGGGGAAGGCACAAAGCAAGGAAATGCTTTTCTGGACACAGGATGAATACAAAAAATTTGCAGAAGCAATGATGAGCAAACCGATTTCATATTATGCGTTTGAGATACTTTATTGGTGCGGTATACGAGAAGGAGAATTATTAGCTCTGACTCCTGCAGATTTTGACTTCGAAAGAAAGACAGTTTCGATTTCAAAATCATATCAGCGGATAAATGGCAGAGATGTTATCACTGACCCTAAAACGCCGAAAAGTAACAGAGTGATAAAAATGCCGGATTTTCTCGCAGAAGAAATACAAGATTTCATAAGTCAGCTTTACGGAATAGATGAAGATGACAGAATGTTTGAAATCTCAAAAAGTTATCTTCACCACGAGATGAACAGAGGGGTAAAAGAAGCCGGAGTTAAAAGAATCAGAATTCACGATTTAAGACATTCACACATTTCACTACTGATAGAAATGGGATTCTCTGCTGTGGCAATCGCAGACCGAGTCGGACACGAAAGTATTGACATCACATACAGATATGCTCACCTTTTCCCGACAACACAGACGGAAATGGCAGATAAATTAAATGATATCAGAAAGGAAGAAAACAAAAATGTCAGTTAAAAATCTTGACCGCTATGAAAGATGGAGAAGTGTCAGTGTATCGTTTAGAGCATCACCCGAAGAAAGCGAAATGATAAACACATTCGTAAAACTTTCGGGACTGACGAAGCAAGAATATATAATCCAAAAACTGTTGAACCACGATGTGACAGTTCAGCCGAATCCGAGGGTTTACAAAGCACTCAAAGACCAACTGTCGGAGGTTCTTGATGAACTGAAACGGATCGAATCGGGTGAGCAAGTCAGCGGAGAGTTGATTGAAATCATATCCATGATATCAAACATAATGAACGGATTAAAATAAAAAATCGACTGTTCAGAAAACCGTCTGTTGGCGCAGACGCTGAACAGTCAACCACAAAAATGTAATTCAAGTATAACAGCAGTTGTTTCTGAAATCAACACAAATTTCACAGATTGATTTCAGAAAAAGTGGCGGTTGCAGTAGTTGAAAAAGACAAGGCAACCGTCACAGAGCTGATGAAAAATACTAGTCGAAAAAATTCATCGGCTCACGGATTTGTGGTGTAAATGTATGCAGCAAATCCGTCAAGGCTCTCGCAAGAGCCGTAAACCTGCCCTCTGTCCGCAGACAGCCCACGGCACTTTGCAGACGGTACGTATGAAAGTGTTATAGTGGGTTATTACACTTCCGCAGAAGTGAAACCCCTGTGGCTTGCAGTGTATACACAAATCGCAGAAAGGAGAAAAAATATATATGGCAAGAAAGGACGGCGTTGACCGAGTCACCGCCCGAAATGTTAATCTTGCTGACACAAAAATAGCAAATGTTCAGCGACACAATGAACGAGAAAAAGAGTCTTATGTAAATTCCGACATCGTCACGGAAATGACTCCGTTCAATGTTCACTATAAAAAACCAAACGACACTTACGAAAACATTTTTAATAAAATGGTTGAAGATAAAATTATTTCAACCCGAGGTCTGAAAGCCGATGCAAAGAAATACGGTGAGCTGATTTTCGATGTCAACTCCGCATACTTTTTCAATCACGGCGGTTACGAATTCGCAAAGAAATTTTATGAAGATGCTTACAAAGCGGCAATCGAAATTGTCGGCGGTGAAGAGTATATCATCTCCGCAGTAATGCATGCCGATGAGCGAAACAAAGCGATGTCGGAAGCACTCGGACAAGACGTTTATCACTATCATTTGCACGTCGTTTATGTCCCCGTTGTTGAAAAAGAAATTCTTTGGTTGAAACGGTGCAAGGATGAAAACTTGCGTGGCACCGTCAAAGAAAAAATCATGCAAGTGAGCAGCAGTAAAAAGTGGATTTCAAAACCTGCTCTCGACGAAAACGGCAATCCCGTTTTACAGAAAAACGGTAAACCCGTTCTCAAAAAATCTTACAGCGTTCTGCAAGATGATTTTTATAACTATATGCGTAATGCAGGATATGACGATGTCGAACGTGGTGAGCGTGGAAGCTCGGAAGAACATCTCACCGTTACGCAGTTCAAGGTTCAGAAGGAAACAGAACGTCTTGAAAATTTACAAAGTCAGATTGAGAAAAGCGAATCTGCTTTGCAAGACATCAAAGATAAAACCAAAGTCCGCAAAACGATGAAAAGGAATTTTGACGAAATAGAAGAAATAGGTAAAACAACCTTTTTCGGGAAAGTTGAAATGACAAAAGATGAATGTACTTATCTGAAAGAGCAAGCAAAGAAAAGCATCATTCAGGAAAATCAGATATCCCGTTTGAAAGACGACCTCGAATCAGCAAGAAAGGGCAGCGACATATGGCGCAAACGATACGAAGCTCTTTATGAACAGACCAAAGATTTCATCGCGGCATTAAAACGCTCACCCGAGATTGTAAAAGAATTTATCAGACGAATATTACACCCCGAGAAAAGTGTTCCGCAAACACGTCACAAAACTCGTGACAACTCACACGAAAGATAACTGCAAGAACTGTAAAAAACGCAAAATTCCGAATAGCAACAGTTCAAATGAACTCTGCATCATTTGGACTGTTTCTATCGGATAACGACCTCAC
>CALAQQ010000188.1 GCA_937888485.1 uncultured Clostridia bacterium | reverse complement strand
CATGACGGAACAAAAAAATCCTCTGCCATGCATCTTGCACTGTTATCGGGACTTGCGGACGGAGGAAGTTCGGTGTGGGATTTCGGGGAGTGTTTTGAAGCTGAACTCAGATTCCTTGTCGGCATTTGTTCTCTTGATTCGGGTATGTTTATCTCAAATGACGAAGAATGCAGAATTTCACTGTGCGGAGAAAACGGTCTGACTCCTTGCAGAGCATTTGAAAGAGAAGTTGAGAACGGTATGAGCAGGTGCGAATTCCACGGAACAGACGAAAAATCAATCAAGGGAATATCGGATATGTCGGGGCTTAAAACGCTTTATGTTCAGGAACTGATGAAGCAATTCGGCAACGTTTCTGAAGGATTTTCTGTCAGTGTTAAGTGTGAAAACGGCAGGATATTCAACTTGATAAGCAACTGTTTTTACCGTTTGGGAATGAATAAGAAATCGGAAATCATATTAAATATCAACTGTTCGGGTACTGAGGTTTATGCCGAAACAGGGAACGGAAGAATCGGATTTGAAAAGCTTCTTGCAATATGCTGTTTTGATGAGATGAGAAAGGGCAGGGATGTTGCTGTCCCGTACACCGCACCGGATTATCTTGATTTGATTGCGAAAAAACACGGAAGAAGAGTTATGCGTTATCTGACAACTCCCGCAGATAATTCGGATGCATCTGCAAGAAAACTTGCATCATCACAGGTTTTTATCAGAGATGCGCTTTTTATGTGTGCGAAGCTTGTTTCGGTTATGAATGAGAGATGCATGACGCTCGATATGCTCGCATCGGAGCTTCCTGAAAAATATGTTGAAAGCAAAATCTTTCCGATTAATTTCCCTGTATCAAGACTTTCTTGTTTGATTTGCGGTGAGAAAAACGTAAATATTTCGGGTGAAGGTGTCAGACTGACAAAAGAAAAGGGAAGACTGCTTGTTATACCTGAACGAGGAGGAGAGAAAATAAAAGTATTTGCCGAGGCGGATACAATGGAGGCGGCAAATGAACTTTGTTCAGATATCGAAGAAATTATCGGTTCTCTGACGGACTGATCCCTAATATAATTAATAATATATTTACTTGACAATATAAGAATAAAAAGATATTATATACAGTGGGGTAAGAGCAGTTACCCCCATTAACATATCAGACTTCAGATAAATAACAATTTCAGATATACCAATTCAAAACAGAATAGGAGATTATATGCAGAAAAAGAACAATACACAAAACAAAGATAACAATCAGAAATCTGCACAGAAAACAAAATCAAATCAGAAATGGCAAAAAAACCGCTCAAATCAGCAGAAGCAGTCAAAGAAGAATTCTTCTTCAAAATCGAGAAACGGTTCTGCAAAGAAATACAGAAAAGTAAATGAGCTTCCGATAAAAATCTCTTTCCTCGGCGGTCTCAATGAGGTTGGAAAGAACATGACTCTTTATGAATATAAGGAGGATATGTTCCTTGTTGACTGCGGTCTTGCGTTCCCCGATCCCGAAATGCTCGGCGTAGACCTTGTAATTCCTGATTTTACTTATGTTGAAAAGAACGCGGAAAAGATAAAGGGCATTGTTATAACTCACGGACATGAAGACCATATAGGCGGTCTTGCCTATCTCCTTAAAACGGTCAACATTCCAGTTTACGGAACAAAGCTTACTATCGGTCTTATTCAAGGCAAGCTTAAGGAACACGGAATTCTTTCAAGCGTAAAGCTTCATGAAATTGCTCCCGGAGACGTTGTTCAGCTCGGTGAATTCACCGTTGAAGCAATTCACGTTAACCATTCAATTCCCGACGCAATTGCTCTTGCGATCAGCTGTGAATGCGGAACGGTTGTTCAGACGGGCGACTTCAAGGTTGACAGCACTCCGATTGACGGCGGAATGATTGACCTTGCCCGTTTTGCAAAGCTCGGCGAAGAGGGTGTTCTTGCTCTTCTTTCCGACTCAACAAACGCTGAAAGACCGGGATATACCGAAAGCGAACGTAAGGTTGGTGAATCCTTTGAAGTTCTTTTCAGACGAGCAGGCAGAAGCAGAATCATCGTTGCAACCTTTGCATCCAACATTCACCGAGTTCAGCAGATTATCAATGTTGCAAGTTCTCTCGGCAGAAAGGTTGCCATTATTGGCAGAAGCCTTGAAAATGTTGTCAATATCAGTGCCCAGCTCGGTTATCTCAATATTCCCGACAATGTGCTTATCAACGCGGATTTAATCAATAAATATCCTGCAGAAAGCCTTGTTATTATTACAACAGGAAGTCAGGGCGAACCTATGTCAGCTCTTTCGAGAATGGCTTTTTCCGACCACAGAAAGGTTGAAATCTGTCCCAACGACTATGTTATTATTTCGGCAACGCCTATTCCTGGTAACGAAAAAATGGTGGGCAAAGTTGTCAATGAGCTTCTCAAACTCGGCGCTCATGTAATTTATGAAAAGATGTACGATGTTCATGTTTCTGGTCATGCCTGTCAGGAAGAACTGAAGCTCATAATGGGACTTGTGAAGCCCAAATATTTTATTCCCGTTCACGGTGAACAGAAACATCTTCGCAAGCATGCACTTTTAGCCGAGGGTATGGGAATAGAAACTGAAAATATCTTTATTGCCGACAACGGTCATGTTGCTGAGATAACGAGTAAATCAATAAAGAGCGGTGCATCTGTTCCTGCAGGCAAGGTCTTTGTTGACGGCTCAGGAGTCGGTGATGTCGGAAGCGTTGTTCTTCGTGACAGAAAGCATCTCGGTCAGGACGGTATAATTGTTGTTACCGCATCGGTTGACTATGAAACCGGTCAGCTTATAGCGGGTCCAGAGGTTGTTTCAAGAGGATTCGTATATGTAAAAGAAGCAGAGGAGCTTATCAGTCAGGCAAGAAAGGTTGCCGAGAAATGTCTTGAAAACTGCTATTATAATAACATCAGCGATATCGGTGCAATAAAGGGCAAACTCAGAGATGCGGTTTCGCACTTTGTATATGACAGAACAAAGAGAAGTCCCATGATTCTTCCCATAATTATGGAGGTTTAAATGAAATTCAAAGGTTTTTGGTATGACGGTTTATTAATAAGCCTTGCAGCTGCATTTTCTGCGGTGTTTATAGTCATGACCGTTTTTGTTGAACCGAGGCTTGCAATTGCAGAGGGTGTTGCGTTTTTAATTGTTTGCATCATAGCGGTTTACAGAGCTTTGTCTGCAAAAAACAGATACAAGCGATTCATAACAAAAACATCGAAAAAATTTGATTATACGGATACAAAGGTGCTCAGTGATTATCCGTTTCCCGTTGCTGTATGTGACGAAAACGGATACATAACATGGTACAGCGACCGGTTCGTAAATGAAATTTCTCTCGGGGAAATAACCGCTTCGGATAAAATCGGCAAGTATCTCGGCGGAATAAAACCGGACAGCATTGAGGCAGACGAAGAAATCGGTGCTTGTGTTAACGGAAGATTTTATACCGTATATCCCGTAAAATATGTTTCGGGCGGTAAAAAATATTGCGGTTTCTACTATTTTGACAACACATCTCTTAAACAGACAGAAACCGAGTATTATGAGTCACGACCCTATGCTGTATTGTTTGAACTCGATAATCTTGATGATTCCCGTTCCGATTTCAGGGACAGCGAAAGAACCGAAATCAAGAGTCAGATTGAAGCGGCGCTTGATAACTGGAGCGAATCATTCAGCAGTGTTCTTAAAAAAATCAGCGATGACAGATATCTTATTGTTACGGAAAAGAAGAATTTTACCCGTATGGTTGAGGACAGATTTTCGATTCTTGAAACTGTTCGCGAGTTCGAATTCAAGGGTAAAAAATCGGGCGCAACTCTTTCTGTAGGCGTTTCGTCAGGAGATACCATAAAATCAAGTGAAAAGGGTGCAAGAAAATCCCTTGAAATGGCTCTCGGCAGAGGCGGCGACCAGGTTGCCATTAAAATCAAGGATGGCTATGATTATATCGGCGGTGTTTCAAAGAGCGCCGAAAAACGTACAAAGGTCAAAAGCAGAGTTGTCGGTTCTGCGCTTTCAGAGCTTATCAAGTCGAGCAGTAACGTTATCATTATGGGTCATTCCTTTACCGACCTTGATGCTGTGGGTGCTGCAGCCGGTATGGCATGTGCGGTACAGAGTTTCGGAATTCCCGTTTATATTGCAACGGACAAAAATAAATCTCTGGCAACAAAGCTTATTGAAAAGCTTGAATCAGAGGGAATGGAAAATGTAATCGCTGCTCAGGACAGAGCTCTTGAATTGCTTGACAAAAAGAGCCTTCTTATCGTTGTCGATACCCATATCGAGAGTTTTGTTGAATTCCCGAAGCTTTATGAAAAAGCTGAAACAAGAGTTATAATTGACCACCACAGACGTGCGGTTACGGATATCGAAAGTGCTGTTATCTTCCATCACGATCCCGGTGCTTCATCGGCTTGTGAAATGGTAACAGAGCTTCTTCCATATATGAATCCCGATATCAATATCACCAAAACAGTTGCCGAAGCGCTCCTTGCAGGTATTATGCTTGATACCAAGGATTTTGTTATCGGTACAGGTGTGAGAACGTTTGAAGCGGCGGCATTCCTCAAAGATAAAAACGCAGATACGGTATGTGTTAAAAAGCTTTTTGCAAATTCACTTGAAATCAATAAGCTTCGAACAAAGGTTATTTCCGATGCTGAAAGCTTTATGGGCTGTGCAGTATCGGTTGCGGAGTTTTCATCGCCCGATATCAGAATTATCTGTGCACAGGCAGCAGATGAGCTTCTTAAAGTCAATGATATAAAAGCTTCGTTTGTTATGTTTGAAAATAACGGTGCGGTCAATATCTCGGCGAGAAGCTTCGGTGAAATAAATGTTCAGGTAATTATGGAAACTCTCGGCGGCGGCGGTCATCAGACAATGGCTGCATGTCAGCTTAAGGGTTGTAAGATAACAACAGCAAAAGAAAAGCTCGAAAGAGCAATCAATGATTTTTATGAAAAAAACTCGAAATGAGTAACCGTTGAATAAGGAGAAAAAACATGAAAGTAGTATTATTACAAGATGTAAAAGGACTCGGAAAGAAGGGAGAACTTGTTAACACTTCCGATGGTTATGCAAGAAACTTCCTTTTCCCCAGAAAGCTTGCAATGGAAGCCAATTCTCAGGCAATGAGCGAGCTTAAAAACAGAGAATCGGCTGAAAAGCACCGCATTGATACCGAAATTGCCGCTGCAAAAGAAAGTGCTTCCAAAATCGAAGGCAAAACAGTCAAAATTTCGGCAAAAGCAGGTGCAAACGGTAAGCTTTTCGGTTCGGTAACGTCAAAAGATGTAGCAGAAGCTATTTCAAAGGAATTCGGTCTTAAACTTGACAAGCGTAAGGTCGTTGTTGATGATATCAAGAATTTCGGCACATATCCCGTCGAGGTTAAACTCTATAACGGAATTTCAGCATCAATGTTTGTGATGGTAGGCGAATAAAATGGCAGATAACGGTTTGCTTTCTTTTGATAATATACAGATGCCGTACAGTCTCGAAGCAGAGCAGGCTGTTCTCGGCAGTATACTTGTAGACCCGTCATGTCTTTCACAAGCGGCGGTTTACATAACTCCCGAAGCATTCTATCTTCCCCAACACGCATCTATTTTTGAGGCGATGATAAGCGTTGATGCGTCCGGTCAGAAGCTTGACCCTCTTGTTATTCTTAATATTCTCATTCAGCAGGGAGTTTATGACAGTAACTCGGGTAAGAACTATCTTTTCCAGCTCAAGGACAGTGTCCCTTCAACACAGAATGTTGAAATGTACGCAAAAATAGTCCGCGAGAAGTTCTACATGAGGACGCTTATCAACATTTCTGTTGAAACGGTTGAAAGTGCCGTGTCGCAGGAAGAAACAGCGGATGCACTCCTGGATAATGCGGAACAGAAGATTTATAACATCCGTCAGGGCAAGACAACAAACGCTCCGTCGAAGCTTAAGGATATCATTGTCAATAATGTTTATGATACACTCAAGAAAATCACGGGTGAGGATAAAGAGCTTTATAAAGGCTATACAACAGGTTACTCCGACCTCGATAAGGTTCTGACCGGTCTTAACCGTTCCGACCTTATTCTTATCGGCGCCCGACCTGCTATGGGTAAAACGAGTTTTGCGCTCAATCTTGCAAGAAACGTTGCCGCAATGGGTAAGAGAAAGGTTCTTTTCTTTTCTCTCGAAATGACAAAGGAACAGCTTGCGATGAGAGTTCTCGGCACAGAAGCCCGTGTTTCGAGTATGAAAATGAGAAACGGCAATATTTCTCAGGATGAGTGGATAAGACTCGGTATGGCAACAAGTGCACTCAATGACTGTGAGCTTTATTTTGACGACACATCGAGTATCACCGTTCCCGAAATGAAGGCAAAAACAAGAAGACTCGGCGGTGTAGAATGCGTTATTATAGACTATCTCGGTCTTATAAAAGGCAGCACAAGAACGGAAAACCGTGTTCAGGAGGTCAGTGAAATTACAAGAAACCTCAAGATGATGGCGAAGGACCTCAATATCCCCGTTATCTGTTGTGCACAGCTTTCCAGAGGAACTGAAGGCAGAGGCAAGTCACACAGACCTCAGCTTTCTGACCTTCGTGAATCGGGTTCAATCGAGCAGGATGCCGATATCGTTATGATGCTTTACAGACCCGATTATTATAAAGGCGAAAAAGATGATGAAGAGCAGGGTGCGGCTGAACAGCAGGAAAATGCCAACATAGCCGAAGTTATCGTTGTTAAAAACAGACACGGTGAAACCGGCACGGTTAATTTTGTGTTTGACGGCGAGCATACTCTGTTCCTCCAGCTGGAGAAAATTCATGATGAATAATAAAGTCAGAGTTTCAATTGAACAATATAATATGCTTCCCGAAGGTGCAACCGTTGTTGCGGCTGTATCAGGCGGAAGCGATTCGATGGTTCTTCTGAATATTCTGAATTCTCTGAAAGATGAATATAAAATCAACCTTTGTGCCGCTCACGTCAACCATTGTTTAAGAGGCGATGCGGCTGACAGCGACCAGCGTTTTGTTGAAGAAAAATGCGCCGAAATGGGTGTTCCTGTTCATGTTCTTAAAGTTGACGTTGCCGCAAAGGCAAACGAAAGCGGAGAGGGGTTTGAAGAATGTGCAAGAAGAATAAGATATGAATTCTTCAATTCTCTCGGAGAAGAAGTTATTATCGCAACCGCGCATAATCTCAGCGATAAGGTTGAAACCTTCCTTTTTAATTTTTCCAGAGGAAGCGCTTTGAGAGGGCTTTGTTCAATTCCCGTTATGCGTGATAACGTAGTCCGCCCGTTGCTTTCATGCACAAAAACGGAAATTCTGGATTATTGCAGGGAAAACGGGATTGAATTCGTGACGGATGCAACAAACGCTGACGTTTCGTATTCACGCAACAGAATAAGACACAACGTCGTAAAAGAGCTTGTTGAAGTTAACGGTTCTTTTGAAAGATGTGCCGAAAGATGTATTTCTGCGGTTAATGAGGATGAAGCTTTCCTGTCATCTCTTTCTGATGAGTATGTCAAAAAATCAAGAAGAGATAACGGCTTTGATGCTCAAACGATTGCGAAAGCACCGAATCCCCTTAAAAAGCGTGCAATAATAAAAATAGTCGAAGAATGTGCAGGAGTAACTCCCGAATATAAATTTGTTTCTCCGATATGCAAACTCCTCGAAACTCAGGGGAAAATTCAGATTAACGGTGGAGTTACCGTAAGAGTGAGAAAGGGAATTCTTGATTTCCCCGAAAAAGCTGAAGAAAGTGCGGTTTCGGAATTTACCGACGGTAAGGCGGAATTCTTCGGCTCCGTTATCGAAACTCAGATTGTTAATATAATAGAAACAAATAATTTACAGAACATTTTAAAACAAGGGTTGGAATATTATCTTGACTGTGATAAAATAATCGGAGTACCCGTTGTTAGAAGCCGTCGGGCAGGCGATAAAATATCTTTGAAGTCAAGAGGATGCACCAAAACTCTCAAAAAGCTTTTCAATGAGCTTGGAATTTTTCCCGAAAAGAGAAACGAAATTGCGGTTATCGCCGATGAAAAAGGCGTTGTGCTTGTTGAAGGTGTAGGCTGTGATTCAAGAGTTGCGGTAACAAAATCAACGGAAAACATTCTTATTGTAAGAATTAAAAAACAAGGGGTATAAAAGCTTTATGATTAAGGATATCGAAAAAGTATATTACAGCGAGGAACAGCTTGCAGAAATTGTTGCAAGACTCGGAAAACAGATTAGCGAGGATTATAAAGATAAGAATCTTCTTCTTGTTAGTGTTCTCAAGGGTTCGGTTGTATTTATGGCAGACCTTATGAGAGCGATAACCGTTCCTTGTGCTATTGACTTTATGTGCGTATCGAGCTATAAAAGCGGAACGGAATCTTCAGGCGTTGTAAAGATTGTCAAGGACCTTGACATAAACCTTGAAGGTTATGACCTTCTTATTGTTGAGGATATTCTCGACTCCGGAAAAACTCTCAGCAGTCTCAAGAAAATTCTTGAGGGCAGAAATCCGAAAAGCATCAGGATTTGCACTCTCCTCGATAAACCCGAGCGCAGAGTTGTTGACGATATTTTTGCCGATTATTCGGGTGCAGAAGTTCCCGATGAATTTGTTGTCGGCTACGGACTTGATTATGATGAAAAATACAGAAACCTTCCTTACATAGGCGTTCTTAAAAGAGAGGTATATGAAAAATAAATAAGAGAATGATAACATAAGGAGTGATTGTTCCAATTGAATACAAAGAATACTAATCCGGGCAATTTCAAAAAGAAACTGCCGAC
>CALAQQ010000187.1 GCA_937888485.1 uncultured Clostridia bacterium | reverse complement strand
GAGCAGCGGTCTCCAAAACCGCGTGCCGAGGGTTCAAGTCCTTCTGCCCCTGCCATTCAAGTCCCGAAACCGTTGATACACAAGGGTTTCGGGATTTCTCTTTTCGAAAAATAATTTTTTCTAACACTTTTGACCCTTTTTTCTAACATTTTTCTAACACTTTTTCAGGCTTTGTTTTTTTATCGGCACAACTTTTGTGCTGATTTTTGCTTTTTTCAGGCCTTTTTCCGACCCTTTTACGGGGTCTTTTTTTGTTTCTGAAAGGGTCTTTTCTTCAAACACTTTTTCTAACACTTTGTCCTCTTTTTTCTCTTGTTCCGAATTTAATTTGTCAAGAGTGTCTGCGATGCTGATTTTTGAACTCTTATCAACGTGAGCATAGAAATTAAGTGTTGTTGATGCACTTCCGTGACCGAGCCATTCCTGAACCTGAACAACCGAAAATCCGAGATTGAGAAGATTGCTCGCAACGCTGTGGCGTAAATCATGCAGTCTTATCTGCGGAAGTGTACTGTTCTGAATGACCGAGTGAAAAGTGCGTGTCAGATAATTCGGTGCAATTACTTCTCCGTTACCCCAGGTGCAGACATAGTCATTATATATGTAATAATTGCCCATAAGCAGTTTGCGTTCATCCTGAAGCTTCTTCTGTTCTTTCAGAAGGTCATAAGCCGTATTGTTTAACGGCAGAGTTCTGTAACTGCTTTCTGTCTTGGGATGGTCGGTGTAATTGCCGCCTGTGTGCTGCTGAAGTGTTTCGCTTATTGTTATTGTGCGGTTGATGAAATCGACGTTCTTCCATTTAAGACCCAGCACCTCACTTCTGCGGAAACCGTAAATTGCACATAGTCTGACGGGCAATTCAACGGGACTTCCTTTGAACAGAGAAATAAGTTCATCAAGCTGTTCGTGGTTGAGAAATTCAGCTTTGTATTTCTCTTTCTTCGGCAATCTTGCAGAGCTTGCGGGATTGAGCGGAATATATCCTTTTCTGACCGCATCGGCAAGTGCCTTGCTTATGTTCTGATGGTGGTGCCTTATTGTTGTAGCGGAAAGTGCCGCTCCGTTTTCAAGGTTGCTTTCGGGTTTGAGAAGCGAGAAATAGTAATCTTCGAGGTCGATTGGCTTGATTGACTGAAGCTGAATCTTCTTGTTCCTGAAATACGGAATAATGTGATTCGTCATATTACCCTTATAGGAACGGAAGGTGTTCGGTCTGACTTCTTTTTCAATCTCTGTCAGCCATATTTCAAAGTATTCCGCAACCGAAATACCGTAATAAACGCCGTTATGGTAGTTCCATTTTTCAAGCTCCTGACTAAGGAATTGCTCGGCATTTTTCTTGTTGCCTCTGACAGACAGCCCCGTGCTGACCCATTTCTGCTTTCTTTTGCCGGTTTCATCTCTGAGATTGACAACGGCATAATACTTGCCGTCTTTGATTTGCAGATTGCCTGTTACCATTGATACTCCTTTCTGATTGGAAAACAGTCAATCATTCCGTAATTAAAATTATACATAATATTTTACTGTTTACAAGAGTTAAGACGCTGTTTCGAGAAAATTTATAACGCTTGTTTTCGGAATGATATATCGTTTGCCGATTCTGATAGTTTTGATTTTGCCTTCCTTGACAATGTCATAGGCGGCGTTTCTGCCGATGTGAAGCATATCCTGAAGTTCTTCAATGCTCACAACGTCGGGGTAATCTCTGAAAGTATTATTCATTTGTTTCTCCTTAAGATAAATTTTGATAATATGCAAATTCCGCCGAAACAGAGTTTGCTATTGTTGTCGGTGCATTGAACAAAGCTGAAATCAGATATGCTTTTATGTTTTTGATTTTTGTTTCACTGCTTTCAATACAACCGACAATATATTCAATGTGTTCTGCAGTAAGTTTTCTGAATCGTGAAATAACAACTTCTCTCGGAAAATCACTTCCGCCGATTCTGACGGTGGAGCTTGTCCCGGAAATAACATCTGCCATAATGAGAATTATTTCCCTGACTATTTCCGCATCTGCGTTTATGCAATCATATTCAATCTGTTCTTCGATGCTTTCTATCAACCGTTCATACTCGATAGATGGATGGAGGTAACTGATGTTATTGTAACTGTTGTTATTATAGATTCCTTCCGATATTGAGAACTTTTGATTTCCGTTTTCGGGAACTTCTGAATTCTCATTATCGGATTTCTTATGTACTGTTTTGAGAATTCTCAGAACGGATGGTAAAACAATGATTTTATTCGGTTTCCCGCAACCTTTTCTTTGCTTGAAAATAAGTCCATGATATTCAAGTTCGTTGACAAGTCTTACCGCTTTTCCGTGACTACAGCCAAGCTTTATGCAGATTTCTTGAATGGTGTAGTACACAAACAGATTACCGTTCTTATCCGTAAATCTGTCCGCATTTATCTGCGATACTCCCATCCTGTCAAGAATAAGAGAAAATAATAGTTTGGCTTCTGCAGATAATCCTGAAAAATTCGGATCGTCAATCAATGCTCTCGGCAATTTAATAAACGGGAAATTGTTGCTTGAATTATCGCTCAATTTATCACCCCGCTTTTCTTCCGAGACCGACGTTTTTTGCGTGTTCTTTTGCCTTCTTTTTCTGTTCATCCGTTCTCGGAGGGAGCAGTCTGATTGATATGCAGTTTTTCGGAACTTTGTATAATTCGCCTCCGTATTGGTCTGTATGCTCGTGAATCAAAATGCCGGCATATTTGTCATCATACTCCTTAAAACGCCTTTTAAACGGCTTTGAGTTAATGTAAACAGACCAGTAATCTTCCGCAGCATTTGAGAGAAAGATATTCTCTTTTTCATATTTGGTTAATCGTTTCATTTATGCCTCCTTTTAAGTCTTTGTTTTTATCCTCAAATCGTCTGATTTATGAGTTTCGAGCATGGTAGGGTAAATATACCCTAAGGCGGTTTACTCTTAAAAAAACTGTTGTTTGAGACTATATTTCTGAAGTTAATTTTCATGTTTTGCTCCTTTTTCGGTATTCTTTTGTGATGTGAATTAACTTGTAAATATTGCTTACAAAATCATTTATAAATTTTAAATGGACAGATTAGCTGTTTATTTGCTGAGCGTTTACATTTGATGTTGCACAATCCCGATAAGTGTCTTTAATTATCTTTTAACACCTAAAGTGGCAAGATTTTTGCCCATTTAAAAAAATTTTTTTAATTTTTTTAAATTTTTTGCTGTTTCGTTTGAATAGACTGTTTCATAAAATTACAATAAACCTAAAACCGGAAGCTTTACTTCCGCTTTGAAAAATTTTTACAACAGTAAAATAAACCTTAAAATGGAAACCTAATGTCCACTTTTTAAAAATTTTTCAAAAAAATTACTCCTCCGACGGTTTATCCATCGAAGGAGTTTAAGGTATATTATTAAATTTAATTCGACAAATTGGAATTTGTCATAAAAATCGCTCTAACATCAATAAACAATATATATCGGTGTATTGCTGACAGTCAGCTTCCTGCCGATTTGTATTTCATTGCCGTACATATCATAAGCGGTGTAATCACCTTCGGGTGCAGCGATTTTAGTTTTATTACCAAGGCTGTAATATACTTCAATTTTATTCCCGCTTGCCTTG
Source organism: uncultured Clostridia bacterium (assembly GCA_937888485.1). Lineage (GTDB taxonomy): Bacteria > Bacillota > Clostridia > Oscillospirales > Acutalibacteraceae > CAG-177. Next base: position 9,584 of record CALAQQ010000187.1, on the reverse strand, counting down.
TATTCGTCAATCACGAGATTCTTTTCGCTTGAAATATTCTTAACGAAATCCGCATTGCCGAGAAAACGGATAACAGTTGCGTAAGAAATTACAGCTTCGTCTGGCTGCAAATATTCATTGAAAAAAGCAAAATCGTTGATATCGTTTTCGGGTGTAACAGTTTTTCTGAATGCGAACGAAACAAATCCGCTTGCTCCTGTTGAACGGGTGTAAAGTGCCTTACATGCGATTGTTGCCGCATCTGTACCGCCTACACCGCTTTCGCTGTTGAAACCGCCGTTTGAAAGTCCCGCAGATTTTGTAAGCGATAACATCTTGCCCATATAATTATAGTAATTATCGAGTCCGTCGTGGTTGTGATAACCGTAATTATCGAGCAGATTTTTATTTATCAACTCTGCAGATTTCTGATAAAAAACAAGGTTGCTCTCTTTTTCTGCAACTGCAAGTCCGCCCGAATAAATATATGCTGATGGATTTTCGGCTTTGATAATTGATGCCGTGTTTTCAAGAAGCGAAAAATATTCTTCGGGAGTGCCTGCGAAGAAATACCAGTTCGGCTCGTTCCAGATTTCCCACAGAATGTCGGTATTGTCTGCGTAATGTTCTGCAATCTTGCCTGCAAAACCCGACCAAATATTTTCATCGGGAGGGTAAGTCCAACCGATTGATTCATCGTAATTTCCTTTATATTTTTCTGCGGCAGACCATTTGCCTGCGTTGAAGCCGAGAAGCCAGTTATATTTCATATTGCGCTCGTTGACCTTGCCGACAAGGTAATCCTGCACGGAGAAATTCACTTCGCCGTAAGCCTCACTCTGCATTGCACCCCAACCAACACTGTCCTCACGAACAAGATTTACACCGAGATATTCAGCTGCATCAAGGATTTTATCTACTGATTCATCTGCAGTATAGTTCGGAAGCTGAAAACCCTGACCCCAAGTATAAGCACGGGTTATATACGGCTGAATTCCGTAATAAAAGCCGTCGCTTGCCTGTGTATTTTTCGGAAGAACACCGATGTTGAAACTGTATTTGGTTCTATCGGTCAGTTCAATCGTAACAGTAAAAATTCCGTTTTTATCTGACGAAAAAGTGAAGGTGTTATACGGCACATCAAAAATTAAATTAACATATCCTCGCTTATCAAAGCCTGTCTGCTCACTCTTAACGGAGATTTTTGCTCTTGTACCGTTAAGAGATTCATCAAGGCATTCAATAACAACCTTAATTTCATCGTCAGGCTCAAACAGATTATCTTTACCAACAACTCCAAAACGTAAGCAATCGCTTTCGCCGTTTATATAGTATTCCGTTTCAGTTTCCGTCTGCGTAATAACGAGCTTTTTTTCAGGCAATAAGCCGACAAAAAACATATCAATTGCAAACACAACGGATAGAAAAAATGAAATGATTTGTGTCATACGTTTCTCCTTTTATATCTGTTCCGCAAATTCTTATTTGTCGAGATGATTATAACATACCTGTCCCGAATAAATCAACCGCATACATGCACTCGTCAGATTTTGACGGGTGTTTTTTTATAACCAAAGTCCCAAAGAAAGGAGGCACGCTCTATGCGGAAATTAAAACTGAACCCGCAGTCGTTTGATAAGGTGGTCAGCCTTATTAAGGCTCAATGCTGCAACTGTTATGACAGTAACTGTTTGCTGCTTGATGACGGAGAAACCCACATCTGTCCTCAGCTCATAACACCGAGTCACATTGTTTGCAGATACTTTCTTGAGTCGGTACTGCCCGAGAATAAGGCGTTGATGAAACGAATAATTGATTCTTAAGACTTACTGTTTCGGCAGGCCTTTTTTATCGGATTTACCGTTTGTTCGATAGAAATTGTTTTGTTGAACAAATCATCGTTCAGTAAATTTCCATTCGATAAATGCTCAAAAACACGGAGTTAAGTCCGATAAAAATACGCCTAAAACGGTACACTAAAAAATTTTTGAAAGGAGGAAAGAAGTATGCCGAGGGTAAAAGAAAACCATTATTGGTTTGCGGTAGGCGATGATGAAATTCAGGTTGAGAGCTATTTGAAAGACCTTAACAAGAAGATTCTTGATCTTCATAAGGAAATACCCGATGCAGTTTATATCATCGATGATGAACAGCCGGGATTTCTTCGTGCGGCGGTTAAGCTTGAAAACATAACTTTCAAAATCATCAAGCCACATACCGAAGAAGCAAAGGAAGCGTTTTCAAAAAACGGTAAACGAAACCGTAAGAACCTTAAAAACCAAAGCAACAATTAAGAATGCTCTCTTGTCGGACAGTTATTAAACGAGGACGATTGAACACTCAATATTTATTGCTGTCCGAAGTTTAGCGAGCATTGGATTTTGGTACCACAAAATCCGTTCGGGTACATCTGGCCTGAACAAATCATAGAAAAGGAGGTGAAACATTCCGTGAAGGAAAATAAAAAGGATAGGCTTGTTAAAGCATATCTCGGAGAAAAGGAGTATGAGCATCTGTGTTATCTTTGTGAAAAATCCGGCTTTTCCAAGTCTAAGGTAATTAGGATGATGATTAATTTCAAAGTGCTGAAGGAAGCACCGACGGTTGATTATGTAACTCTGATAAGAGAGATACGTGCTGCAGGCAACAGCTTGAATCAGCTTGCGGCGGTTGCAAACACAAGGGGTTGGAGTAACGCAAATGAAATACGAAATGCGATTCTTTCTCTTCGTGAAACCGAAAAGAAAATCTCATCACAGTTTTCTTCAGAGGATAAAGAAAATTATGGCGGTAACTAAAATATGGTCAATTAAAGGAACGCTGAAAAGCGTTGTTGATTACGCAATGAATCCCGATAAAACGCTCAATGATTATTACAGCAACGATGAACTGCAATCGCTTAAGGACGTTATTGATTACGCTGTTGAAAGCGAAAAAACCGAGATGCAATATTTTGTAAGCGGCATAAATTGCAACCCCGAGTTTGCCCGTGACCAGATGACGGAGACAAAAAAGGTTTACGGAAAGCAGGACGGGATAATTGCTTTTCACGGCTATCAGAGCTTTAAGCCGGGCGAGGTTACACCCGAGCTTGCTCACGAAATCGGAAAAGAACTTGCACAGAAATTATGGGGAGACCGACACGAGGTTGTTGTGGCAACCCATCTTGACCGAGGTCACATTCATAATCATTTTGTTGTGAACAGTGTCTCAATGGTTGACGGAAAAAAGTTCAACGCCTGCAAGCAAAGCTATAACGAAATGCGAAAAGTATCCGATGAGCTTTGTATCAAGTACGGTTTATCCGTTGTTGAAAAGCCGCACAAGGCACCGAGAAGAGTGCAGTACCTTGCCGAGAAAAACGGCGAAAGCCATCAGTACGACCTGTTAAAGTTTCATATTGATACTTGTCTTTCACGCAGTTCAACATTCAGAATTTTCGTGTGGAATATGGAAAAAATGGGTTATCAATTTGATTTCAACCGACCCGAGCCGACGGTATATCACAAAAGATTTAAACGCCCCGTATGGCTTTGCGACATCGGCGAGGGCTATTCCATTAACGATATTGAAGATGTAATTATTACGAGACGGCATTCTTCAAGAAGAGTTGTTCACGATTCAATAACTCTCAAAACTTTATTCTTCGACGGCAATCCTTTCAATTACAAAAGCGGTATCAACAGCTCCTACACTTGTCTGTGTAAGGGGCTGTCAATTTTTAAGAAGCATCCGCATTGCAACGAGGTTGAAGGTTATCTTGAAAAAGAAATTTTGAAACTTCACCAGCTTTGCGAGGAACAGAATTTGCTTTGCGACAACGATGTTGAAAGCTACGATGACCTTGATGCACTGATGAAGGATACTGAAAAACATTTGCAGGAAATGAACGAAGCCAGAGAGATTTTGAGAAACGAATTTAAGAAGGCCGTGCGTTCAGGTGATGAGAATCAGCAGAAGGAACTGCGTGACCACATCTCAACGCTCACCGGTGCTATGAGGATTTCAAGAAAGAATCTTAAAATCCTGAACAGAGTTAAACTCAGAGCCGAGGATGTCGTTACCAAAATGGACAACATCAACGAACATTCAAAAATGTATGAGCGTTATGCTTACGACTCAATACGAACCAATACAAACAAAACACATCAAAGAAAAATTGAACGATAATTTAAGGAGGAATATTATTTATGATTAAAGTTAAAGAAGTAAAAATTAAGGATTTATTTTCATTTGAAGACAGTCCCTTTGCGTTCAGGGAAGATGAAGGCTTTGCCCAGCTTTTTGAGAGTATATCGGAAAGCGGTGTTATTTCACCAATTGTAGTATGTGAAAGAGACGGCGGGTTTGAAATCATAAGCGGATACCGCAGAGTTGAGGCCTGCAGAAGGCTTAACATTGATGTTATCCCTGCAATCATCAAAGACCTTACAAGGGAAGAAGCTATTGTTATGCATGTTGATTCCAACCTTCAGCGTGACAAGGTTTTGCCGAGCGAAAAGGCTTTCGGTTACAAAATGAAACTCGATGCAATGAAAAGACAGGGTTTCCGTTCAGACTTAACCTCCGACCAGGCTGGTCGGAAGTGTGAATCGGCAGAGATTATTGCAAGTGAATCGGACGACAGTAAAACGCAGGTCAGGCGGTATATCCGTCTGACCTTTCTTATTCCCGAAATTTTAAAGCTCGTGGACGAAGGAAGAATTGCATTTACTCCTGCCGTTGCCTTGTCATATTTAACACCCGAGGAGCAAAGTGCGATATACCGTTTTTATGATGAAATGGAGGTTACGCCCTCATACTCTCAGGCGGTTGAGCTAAAAAATCTTTCTTCGGCGGGTAATCTGAACGAAAAAGTAATAACGGAAATTATGTCCCGTGACAAACCCAATCAGCAGGAGTTTTTCAAAATGCCGATGGAGCGATTGAAAAGGGTTGCCCCGAAAATCAAAGAAAAAGATTTTGAAGATTTCGTTATTAAGTCCTGTGCGTATTACTACAGAGTATTACAGCGTCAGAAAGACAGAGATGCGAGGTAAGGAGGTGATGTTTATTGAAGATTAATGCTATTAAAAGAAACTATATTTCAAGCCTTGAAGGCTTACCTTATATGCTCACTCTTGAAATGGTGGCAGGGCTTACGGGCTTTAATTATGAAACCATTAAAAAGTATTGTCAGAAAGGTGTTATCAAGGCCCGCAAAATCGGCAGAGAATGGCGTATCAGTCAGGATGATTTTCTTAAAATGGGACTTGGCACATTTGATGATAATGACATAAATCAGTAACATTGACATGAGGGGTGCGAAAGCATCCCTCGAAACTTTTAAGGAGGAATTTTAATGAATAAGTTTTATGTAGAAAAAGGTAGCTTTTGTACCAAAATTTATATCGGTACAGATGCTAACGGAAAACCAAAATACAAAAAACTGAAGGCTAAAACAGAAAAGGAGCTTGAGAAGAGAGTAAGGGAATACCGAAATGATATTGATGACGGTCTTGATGTTCTGAAAAACAATGACAGCCTTTACAGTTGGATTAATCATTATCTTGATTATATGGAAACCGAGGTTGATTGTGAAAACATCAAGGAATCCGAGTATAAAACCCTGAAAGCGAGGCTGCAGTATTTTGTTGATTACAAGGGCGGTCTGCTTGCCAAAACAAAGCTTAAGGATGTTCTTACCTCTCACATTCAGCCTGCAGTCAATGAATTATATCGGTGTAACCCTTCAACAGGCAAGGCTACGGCAAAGAAAACCATACAGCGGTATATCCGTGCTTTATCCAATGTATTTGAATTTGCACGAAAGGAAAGAGCGTATAACTTCAGCAATCCTTGCAGTGATTTGAAGCCGCCTAAAAACGCTGTAACACAAACAAGAACCGCAATAAACAAACATACAATTCAGTTAATTCTCACTACCGAACACAGAGCAAAGGTTGCAGCTTGTATAATGCTTCTTGCCGGTCTCAGACGTGGTGAAGTAACGGCACTGACTTGGTTTGATATTGACTTCAAAAACAGAATCATAAATGTAAACAAATCCTATGATTTCAAGCAGTTTGAATTAAAGGAAACCAAAACAAAAGCAGGTATGCGAAAAATACCGATGAATGATTTCCTTTACAACTTACTTCTTGAAGCGAAGCAGCATTCCAAGGGTCCCTATATCGTTCAGAAGGCTTACGGAGGAAGAATGACGGAAACAGCTTGGAAACGCCTTTTTGAGAGCTATATGGAAGCATTAAGGGCGGCTGACGGCAGAGACGAAGATTCGCTTTGCTTTGCAGATGAGCGTTTTGAAGAGTTTACCGCACATCAGCTACGACATACCTATTGCTCAATGCTTCAATGGTCGGGGGTAGATATTAAAACGGCACAGGAGCTTATGGGTCACAGTGAGTACGGTGTAACAGCTAACATTTATACTCACGTTGACGAGCAATCCAAGGCAAATGCCGCTATGCTGCAGGATAAATTTATTAAGGAGACATTGGTATCATAAAAGATTAAGAGCAGAAAGATTTAACCGTCTTTCTGCTCTGTTTTTTTATTTATTCAAGATATTCGTGCTTTGTCGGCTCATAATTGCAATTATAAACCGTTCGTAAACTATACCTTCTTGTGCGAAGCGATAAGAGCTTCTTTCATCTGCTGACCTGTAATTTCACCCTTAGCCCATTTTTCAGACAGCTGGCGAGCATAGTCCGTTACAGGTGCTCCTTCGATTTTATTAAGGGTATCTGCAAGCTTAATAGCCGAGAGTCTTTTAGCATAAACTTGCGGTGACATCTCTATCACTCCTTTCTGCAGACACAATCATATTATATCTGTCAATTACAAAGGTGATTATCTCTTGCCTTTTTACTTTCATATTCAATTTATCAAGAATATTCTTGACTGTTAACTCATCAAGTTTGGGAAGATAGGATTTATACTCGGGATGATTTTTAAGAAGCTCATTGAAAAGTCGAACAAGCAAATCCTTTGATGTTGATTTCTTCGGATAACCTCTGGCGATAAGAGCCATATTGTTATCAAAATTAGGGGCAAAGCCGACAAGCTTACCCGTATGAATATCACGGAGCAAGCCGAAATTGTTTGTATGTCTGTCGGGATTGGCAACTATAGTGTCAAGAAAAATCATTCTGATGTAATCCGCAATTGCTTCGGGACAAATCTTCTGAAGCTTGGAAACAACATTCTCATAATCTTCATTATTGCCCATAAATGTTGAAGCAGGCTCGAAATTAACACTTGATGATTCAGTAAAGTCAAGAGATTTAATAACGCCCTGACCACGCTCATAATGAGCCATATTCATTCCGAGAGCTTTACCGAGTTCAAAAACAAAAAGTTCAGAAAACAGCTCGTTATGATTAGCTTTTTTATACATCCACCATTTGCCGTCACGGAGCTTCCAGCATTTTTCAAAGCTACCTACATTAGTAAGCTCAGGTGTTCTGCTGTGCTTGCTGTTAGCGGCTCTGTTAAAGCTGTCATAAGTACCCTTAAGAGCAAGGTTAGAAAAGTAGTCATTATCAAACTTGATGTCAGCATAAGTAAGCTCTGAATCAATGGAGCGTACCCAATAATTATCTGTAATTGTGGCACCGTTTACGTGAACAACCGTTGAGATATCATCTTTTTCAGCAAGTCTGAGTGCCTTCTTGAGAAGACGTATATTAACTCTTTTTCTGTCAGCGGCTCTGCTTGCAAGCCACTTTTCGGAATCGTTGATATGTTTTAAATATAAAGGAAGTAAAGCGTCGTTAATAACTGTAAGCTGTCCGTCATTCCACACAGCCACAACTGAATCGGCACTTAAGATTTCAAATGATTTCTTGTTCATTTAATCACTTCCTCTCTTTCGGTTATTTTATCATACAAAATAAAAAGTATCAACAGACATAATGGGTTTTAAGGATATAAATAATTAACCTACAAATATAATATTTTCTTGATTTGTAGGTTATAATGTGTTATAATACACATAAGATATACGGAGGTGTATTTATGTTAAAAACAATTACAACTGAATATAAAAACCTTTTAGCTAAAAAGGTCTTTTTTATCAATAAACTCTCCGTGTTACCCAATGGATATATTTCAAAGAAAAACATCAACGGAAACGAATACTGCTATCTTCAATGCAGAGTTCGTGGCAAGATAACAAGTGTTTACATTAAAACTGAAAGCGTTGATTCGATTGACAGAGAGTTAAAGCTTCGTAAAAAATATGAGTCTGAGTTAAGTGATGTTGAAAAGCGTCTTTCAGAAATCAGAGAAGCCGTTAAGCTTTTAGATTCATCATTTATCAGAAAACTTGATATGTTAGAGCTGAGCGCAGGTATGGACGAAATAGCCGATTTAACCAAAACCAGATGCGTAACCTTTGCTGATGCAATGACTTCGATTGAAGGTGTACCCGTCAGCAAAACAGCAAAAGAAGAACTCGACAACTGGTTATCGGGTAAAGCAACATTCATTTCAGTTTTTGAAAGCACATTAAAGAGATACGGCTTTCCCGTGGAGGTATAAGAGATGCGAGACCCTTATTTATATGATGATGTTAAAACTCTGATAAATCTTGCAAACATTAAGGACTCTGAATTATTAAGGAAAGCCGAGGCCGATATAACAAACATTGCAATGGTTGGGGTATATAATCTGAAATACGATAAATTTGACACCGAAACCTTGCAGGATATTCACAGGAAAATATTCGGACAAATCTATGCTTGGGCGGGAGAATTCAGAACAATTCAGATGACAAAGCCTGAAGATGTTCTTGGCGGAGATACTGTAAGATATGCTTTCCCTAAAGAAATAAAAAAAGAATTAAACTCAACAATGAAAGAAATTAAAAAGCTGAAAAGAACCGGAGATAACGATGATGATGTTGTTTTTCGGTTGGTAAGAATTATTGCAAAGATATGGCAAATACACCCGTTCAGAGAAGGCAATACAAGAAGCGTAATTGTTTTTGCCGTACTCCTCGCCAACTCTCTTGGCTTTGATGTTGAGCACGAACTTTTTAAAACAAATTCCAACTATGTTCGCAATGCATTGGTGTGGTGTTCACAAGGTATTTACTCAAAGTATGAATATCTTGAAAGGATCTTTTTTGATGCTATACTGCACAAAAATACAGAAGATATGCTCACAAACGAACCCGTTAAGCAGAATAAATACGATACCATTGGTAATTATAAGGTAAAAGAGTATAAAGAAAGACCGCACGAATACAGTGAAGAATAAAATTATGAGCAGAAAGATTTAACCGTCTTTCTGCTCTGTTTTTTTGTTTTAAAATACGGCACGCGGTAAAAATTGCCCCCCAAAATAATGGTTTTTTATACATAGAAATGTATAAAAACTGTTGATATATATAGGGATAGCGGTCTTCTGCGGGGGGCACATTGGGGGGCACATAGCCCTCGAAAATGTACGATATTTTACGGTAAAGTGCGGATTTAGAAAAATAATTTTTGACAAAGAAAAAGCCCGCAAACCCTTATATATCAAGGATTTCCGGACTTTTTTCTGGCAGGGGCAGAAGGACTTGAACCCTCGGCACGCGGTTTTGGAGACCGCTGCTC
>CALAQQ010000186.1 GCA_937888485.1 uncultured Clostridia bacterium | reverse complement strand
CTTGACGGCAACCTTTCAACGGAAGAAATGATAAAGCAGGCTCTCAAACAGCTTGCAAGGAATTTATAATAGAGGAGGATTACCGTGGATTTTGATTTTGAAAACAGAATAGTAGCTCCGGAATTCACATCCTCTGAGGATAATGACATAGAATTTTCCCTCCGACCCAAAGCTCTCGGCGAATATATTGGTCAGGATAAGGTGAAGGAAAATCTTTCGATATATATTGAAGCTGCACGTCAGAGAGGAGAGCCTCTTGACCATGTTCTGCTCTACGGACCTCCGGGTCTCGGAAAAACAACCCTTGCGGGAATTATCGCAAACGAAATGGGCGTTAATTTCCGTGTAACAAGCGGTCCTGCAATTGAAAAGCCGGGCGACCTTGCCGCTTTGCTTACAAATCTCAACGACGGCGATGTTCTTTTTATCGACGAAATCCACCGTCTGTCAAGAGCAGTTGAAGAAGTTCTTTATCCAGCAATGGAAGATAATGTTCTTGATATTATCATCGGTAAAGGACCTTCTGCACGTTCAATAAGACTTGATCTCCACCGTTTCACCCTTGTCGGTGCAACAACAAGAGCAGGTCAGCTCAGCGCACCGCTTCGTGACCGATTCGGAGTTATCCTCCGTCTTGAGATGTATACTCCCGAACAGCTTTCGCAGATTGTCAACAGAAGTGCCGGTATTCTTAATATGGATATCGACCCTCATGGTTCAATGGAGATTGCTTCCCGTTCAAGAGGAACACCCCGTATTGCAAACCGACTTCTCAAAAGAGCAAGGGATTTTGCACAGGTTATGTGTGACGGTGCAATCAGTAAGGAAGCCGCTTCTCTTGCACTTGACAGAATGGAAATCGACGAACTGGGTCTTGATTCAATCGACAGACTCATTCTCACAACAATGATAAAGAATTATAACGGCGGCCCCGTAGGTCTTGAAACAATTGCGGCGGCTATAGGTGAAGAAGCCGTTACCATAGAAGATGTTTATGAGCCTTATCTCATGCAGGTCGGATTTTTGAGCCGTACCCCCAGAGGCAGAATGGTGACTCCCGCAGGCTATGCCCATCTCGGAATAGCCATGCCGGGTCAGCAGAGAATGGATGTGTGATTTATGAGAAAAGCAGATAACTGGATTGATTATGAGCTTATAGACTGTTCTGACGGTGAAAGACTTGAACGCTGGGGCGACATTATTCTTGTCCGACCCGACCCTCAGGTAATATGGAAAACACCCAAGGAAAATCCGCTCTGGTATAATCCCCACGCGATTTATAACCGTTCAAATACGGGCGGCGGAAGCTGGAGAGTATGTAAAAAAATGCCTGATGTGTGGCAGATAGGACTTGACGACCTTCATTTCAACATAAAAACAATGGGCTTCAAGCACACAGGCCTTTTCCCCGAGCAGGCAGTCAACTGGAAAATGACCGCAGATATAATCAAGAACGCAGGCAGACCCGTCAAGGTGCTTAATCTCTTTGCTTATACAGGCGGCGCAACTGTTGCGGCTCTGAGTGCAGGCGCAAGCGTTACCCATGTTGATGCTTCTAAAGGCATGACATTGTGGGCAAAGGAAAATGCGGCGGCATGCAAGCTTTCCGATGCACCCGTACGCTGGCTTGTTGACGATTGCATAAAATTTGTTCAGCGTGAAATCCGCAGAGGAAATAAATACGACATAATAATCATGGACCCCCCGTCATACGGCAGAGGACCGGGAGGTGAGGTGTGGAAGCTCGAAAACGAGGTTTACGGCTTTGTTGAGCTTTGCTCCGAACTTCTTACGGAAGATTCTCTCATGGTGCTGATTAATTCTTACACAACGGGTCTTTCGCCCAGCGTTATGGAATATATTTTAGGCGAAACCGTACAAAAACAGTTCGGCGGTTCAACAACGAGCGATGAAATCGGTATTCCCGTTTCGTCAAAACCCGGCAGGGTGCTTCCTTGCGGCGCAAGCGCAATATGGCTTGGAAAGGGCGTTAAGTAATGAAAAGCATAAAACCCGGCAGAGGTCCGTCTTTCTTGGGTGGTGTGATGAGCATAGCGTTCGGACTTTTCGGCTTGCTCTGGACTATAATGGTAGCTTCAAGCGGCGGCGGAGTTTTTGCTCTTTTCGGATTGATTTTTATCGGTATTGCGGTTGTTAATGCGATTTATAATTTCAAAAATGCAACGGGTAAGAACCGTTACTCAGAATATGATATCACAGAAAACGGCGAAGAACCCGACCCGTGGAACGAAAAATTCGGAGATATCCGTGAAGAAGAAAAAACTTCCGCAACTGCGGCAAAATACTGCCCGTATTGCGGAGAAAAAGCTGAAAAAGATTATAAATTCTGTTCATCCTGCGGCAGAGAATTGCCGTAATAATTTTTGGGGGAATAAATATGATTTTTATGGCACTTGCTTTTGCGATTTTCGGAATTCTATTCGGATTTTTCGGACTGATGACGGAACAACTGCTTGTTACAGGCTTCGGAATAATTTTCGTGCTTGGTGCATTGTTCCTTATTTATCAGATTGCAAAAGAAAAAAGACTCCGCAAGCTTTATGAAGAAAACCCCGAAGAATACGAAGCGATGGTTGAGGAAGAAGAGGAAGAATGGGAAGAAAAAAATCCCGAAGCAGTTGAATATGAGCAGGAAATGGAAGAACTCCGTGATTTCGATAATGACAGCGGAAAAGGTTACTGTCCGTTTTGCGGAAATTACGGCGTGAATTCAGAAAAAATCTGTGAATCATGCGGTGAAAAAGTTGATGAATAATTCAGGCAGGCGGCTTCCGTCAACCCATCGGAATTACCGCAAACAGAAGAAAAAACGAATCTTTCCCCGAACAAAAGGGGACATGGGTATGAAAACACTGGAAGATGCGATAACGATTGCTGTTGTCGGGGTAATCTGGGCAGCAATTTCAATTTTTTCTGAAATGTGGTTTATGCTTATTTTCACAATTATTCCGATTGTTTGCACGGGATTTGAAATTTATGATTACTGTCTTTCTCGAAAAGCTTATAAAAAGTTTCTTGAAGAAGAACGTGCCAAACTCGGTTTAACCGATACACCGATAGAAACCGAAGAACCCGAAATCATCGAAGATGAAGAAGATGACGAGGAGTATAAGGAATATCTTGAATATGCCGAAGAAACGGAAGAGCTCAGCGAGTTCGATAACGACAGCGGAAAAGGCTACTGTCCTCATTGCGGAAACTACAGCGTAAATGCCGATAAAATCTGTGAATCATGCGGTGAAAAAGTTTTAGATTAAATTTTTAGGATTATTACTATGAGCGAAAAAATTATTGAATTTGAAAATGTGACATATATTTATGAAACCGATGACGAGGATGCCCCCGTTGCGGGTTTTCCCGCCCTATCGGATGTAAATCTTACTATAAATAAAGGCGAATTCGTGGCTGTTCTCGGTCACAACGGCTCGGGCAAAAGCACTCTCGCAAAGCTCTGCAACGCCATTCTTGAACCCACAAAGGGCAAGGTGACTGTCAAGGGTATCGTTCCCGATACAGAGGAAAAGGCAGACGAGGTGCGTCGAATAGTCGGCATGGTTTTCCAGAATCCCGATAATCAGATTGTTGCAACGATTGTTGAGGATGATGTTGCCTTCGGACCCGAAAATCTCGGAATCGAGCCTTCGGAAATCCGCAGAAGGGTTGACGATGCTCTCAAATGCGTCAATATGTACGAATTCCGCCACAGAGAACCTCATAAGCTTTCGGGCGGTCAGAAGCAGAGAGTTGCGATTGCAGGCGTTATTGCAATGCAGACGGAATGTATTGTTCTCGATGAACCAACCGCTATGCTTGACCCCAAGGGCAGAGAGGAAGTTATGACAACTGTTAAACGCCTCAATAAAGAAATGGGAATAACCGTTGTTACCGTTACTCATTTCATGGATGAGGCTGTTCAGGCGGACAGAGTTGTTATCATGGACGGCGGCAGAGTTGTCATGCAGGGAACACCGAAAGAGGTTTTCTCAAACGTTGAGAAGCTTCGTTCCTACGGTCTTGATGTTCCGCAGTCAACCGAGCTTTGCCATGTTCTCGGAATAAAAGAGGGCGTTCTTGATGTTGACGAATGCGTTGAAGAAATAGTCCGTAAAATGGGAGGTGCCTTATGAGTTTTGCAATTGAAACAGTAGGTCTTACCCATTATTATTCCAAAGGTACGGTTTCTCAGGTCGCCGCAATTAATGATGTTAATCTTCAGATTAATAAAGGCGAGCTTGTCGGCATTATAGGTCATACGGGATCGGGTAAAAGTACACTCATTTCCCATTTTAACGGACTTTTAAAACCCGACAGCGGAAAAATACTTGTTGACGGTGTTGATATATGGAAGGATAAGGAAACACTTAAAAATTCACGGTTCAAAGTCGGCCTTTGTTTCCAGTATCCCGAATATCAGCTTTTCGAAGAAACTGTTTATAAAGATATTGCTTTCGGACCGAAAAACATGAAACTTTCCGAAAATGAAATAAAAGAAAGAGTTCTGCGTGCGGCTGAATTCACAGGTGTAAAAGCAGAGCATCTGAACAAATCTCCTTTCGACCTTTCGGGCGGTGAAAAAAGGAGAGTTGCGATTGCGGGCGTTATGTCCATGCAGCCCGAAGTGCTTATTTTCGATGAACCTGCCGCAGGTCTTGACCCGAGGGGCAGAGCCGATTTGATAAATCTTATCAAAAATTACAGAAATCAGACGGGCAGCACCGTTATTATTGTTTCGCACAGCATGGAGGATATTGCCGAAACAGCGGACAGAGTTATAGTTATGAACAAGTCTGCCGTTGCCATGCAGGGAAGTGTTGACGAGGTTTATTCAAGAGGGGATGAACTTCGTTCAATGGGTCTTAATGTGCCCGAAATAACGGAGATTTTTGCGAAACTCCGTGCAAAAGGACTCGATGTACCTGCAAATGTTTATACGGTTGAGCAGGGTGCAGAGATACTCCGAGGTCTCATGGAGAGGAGGAGTGCAAAATGATAAGAGATATAACCATCGGTCAGTATTATCCGGGACAATCCGTGCTTCATAATCTTGATCCGAGAATAAAGCTTATCGCAACATTCTGGCTTATAGTTGTCATCTTCCTTTGCAAAAGTTTCTTTTCTCTCGGTCTGATAACACTTACAGCAATCGTTTCTGCGGCTCTTTCAAAAGTGCCCGCAAAAATGATTTTAAAGAGCCTTAAGCCCATTGTAATCATTCTTATTTTTACCGCGATACTCAATGTTTTTTACACAGAGGGCGGAAAAACCTATTTTGAATGGTGGGAAATAAAGATAACCGAAAAGGGTGTCAATACTGCGATTTTTACCATGGTGCGAATTGTCAGCCTTGTTGTTACCAGCTCTCTTTTAACCTATACCACAACCCCTACAATGCTTACCGATGCGCTTGAAAGAATTCTTTCTCCGCTTAAGATTTTTAAAATCAAGGTTCATACACTTGCCATGATGATGACACTTGCACTTCGTTTTATTCCTACCCTCATTGAGGAAATCGACAGAATAATGAATGCACAGAAAGCAAGAGGTGCAGACCTTGAAACGGGAAGCATTGTTCAGCGTGCAAAGGCGCTTGTTCCCATATTCATACCCCTTATGGTATCTTCATTCAGAAGAGCGTATGAGCTTGCGTTTGCTATGACCTGCCGCTGTTATACGGGCGGTGAGGGCAGAACACGAATGAAGCAGATGAAAGTTGCCGCAAGGGATATCGTTGCAATTATTGTCTGTGTTGCCGTAACTGCAGGGGTTGTAGTTCTCAATATATATTTTGATGCGGTGATTTGATGCAAAGAAATTTACTTCTCACAATTTCATTTGACGGAACAGCATATCACGGCTGGCAGGTTCAGGAAAATGCCGTAACCGTTCAGCAGACATTGCAGGATGCCCTCCAGCATATCTGCTCGAAGCGTGACAATGTTGTCGGCTGTTCAAGAACGGATTCGGGTGTTCATGCGAATATGTATTGCTGTAACATCCGGACGGAATGCGCGATTGACTGCAAAAAACTCGTAGGTGCACTCAATGCCGTTTTGCCCAGAGATATTGCCGCAACTGACTGCCGTGAGGTTGACTGGGATTTTCACGCAAGATATGACTGCAAGTCAAAAGAATATATCTATAAAATATGGAATTCACCCAACAAAAACCCGTTTCTCTATAACTACTCTCTCCACTATAAATACCCGCTTGACGATAAATTTCTTTCGGAACAGGCGAAAGCCTATATCGGAACTCATAAGTTCGATTCTTTCTGCGCGGCAGGAAGCAGTGTTTGCGATACAGAAAGAACGGTTATGAATGCTGCCGTTGAGCGTGAAGGGGATATGGTTATATTCAGGGTTGAAGCAAACGGATTTTTATATAA
>CALAQQ010000185.1 GCA_937888485.1 uncultured Clostridia bacterium | reverse complement strand
ATAATTTAACAAAAGATGAAGTTGCTTATATTGGTGATGATATTAATGACATTAAACCTATGGAATTAGTAAAATATGCATTTGCGCCACAAAATGCCAATTATAAAGTTAAACAATTGCCGCACATACAAGTAATCAACAAAAATGGTGGAAACGGTGCAATAAGAGAGTTGATAGACACATTATTGGAACAATGAAAAAAATAATACAACGGATAAGAATACTAATAAAAAAAATACAAAAAGCAGATTTGGTTGTGAAAGATTACCAAAGAACTTCTCTTTCTGCAATTATGCCATCTTATGCTTATATTAATTGGGGGAAATATCTTGCACGCCAAGGTGATATGCAAGGTGCTATCAGTAAATTTGAAACATCAACTGCAATGGCTCAACAAATTCCAGAGGCATATATAAATTTAGGTTTAGTTTATGCGACATTAAAAGATTATAAACGAGCAGGAAAAAATTTCAGAAAAGCGATTCGCTTAGATAGAAATTCGGCAAAAGCACACTCACTTTTGGCTTCAATCCTTATGGAAGAAAATAATGTTGAAAACATAAAGGAAACAATGCAGAACGGTAATTTCTTCATGGTAACAAGAAATCTCCGTGAAAATGATGTTAACGATATCGGCCCTGATGAAGCATTTGATGTTATCGATGAAATCGGTATGGCTTATCCCATGTTCACAAAGGTTGCTGTTGACGGTCACAAGATTACCGTTGCCGCAAAGGATGCCGACAAGGTTCAGTTCATCGCAAACGGCAAAGTTATCAAGGCTTGCAAAATCGGTTCAGAAGAAGTAACTCTTGACCTCGACACAATCGAAGGCGCAGAGGATTTCCTCTATGTAAGAGCTGAAATTTTCGGCGAAGGCGGTCTCACAATCACTCAGGCACTCACAATCGACAACGGCACAGAACCCCTTGAATTTGTTGAAAAGACTGGTTTTGAAGCTATCATGGAAGAAATTATCACAATTATCTCCTCGCTTCGTATCGGCGTTATCATTCAGGAAATCATAAGAGCTATATAAAACTCAACGGCTGAGCTTTTGCTCAGCCGTTTTTGTTGTTTCAGAAATTATCTCTGTTCTTCTGGTTCTGCTGGTTCTTGTTGTTCTGCTGATTTTTCTGATTCTGCTGATTGTTCTGGTTGTTATTCTGCTGGTTGTTCTGCTGATTCTTGTTATTGTTTTCCATGGTGAGATTCTCTCCTTAATGTTTTTGAACACTCGGTTCATTTCTATTATGCCGCCTCTATGCCGTTTAATACTTATTGACAAAAATTTTTGATATGATAAAATTAGAGTGACGAAAGCAATCCGAACTATGCCTGAAAGCGAGTCTTTTCAACGCTTTTCGGCGTTTCGTGATTGAAAGGCGTCAACGGATTTGCGAGTATTTTAACGAAGATAAGGCGGAAATAATCCGATAAAAAACACAGTTCGGGTCACTTTCGCCACTCTACAATGGTGATTTATATGATATACTATTTCTCTGCAACAGGCAACTCAAAGCATGCCGCCGAAGTCATTGCCGAAAAAACAGGCGATACGGCGGTCAATATCGTTGATGCGCTCAAAAACGGCATTCCCGAAAACAAAACCGACAAAACGGGCTTCGTTTTCCCCGTCTATTTCTGGGGTCTGCCCGAAATCGTCAAAAGATTTGCTTCTTCCGATTCCGTTAAAAATTCGCTCGGAAAATACGTTTTCTGCGTCATAACCTGCGGTGCAAACACAGGCTCTGCAGACAAAATGCTCGAAAAAGCTCTCGGCAGAAAAATCGATTACAGCTTTTCTCTTAAGATGCCCGATAATTATGTTGTGATGTATGACCCGTGTGAAAAAGAGAAGGCAAAAAGATATCTTCGCCACGCCGACAAGGAGATTGAGATAATCTGCGACGAAATCGGCGGAAAAATCTGTAAAAAAAGCGGTGCTTCGGGCGGTGAACTCAACAGCTTCATTGTTTCAAAGCTCTATGACCCGTTCAGAAAAACAAAAAAGTTCTTTGCAGACAACAAATGTACCTCTTGCGGACTTTGCGAAAAAATCTGTCCCGACAACATTATCGTTATCGAAAACGGTAAACCGAAATGGACAAAAAGCAAGTGCCAGCATTGTACGGCATGCATCAACCGCTGCCCCGCAAAGGCAATTCAGTTCGGAAAAAAGACCTCGGAAAGAGGCAGATATAATTATTGGGACACAGTAAAGGAGAATTGACATGATTGTTAAAAATTATTTCGGAACAACCGCAGACGGCAGAGATGTCGACTGCTATACAATTAAAAATACAAAAGAAACAGCCGTTGATATCATAACCTACGGTGCAACAATCAACAGCATTTATGCCGCCGACAAAAACGGAGTTTTTGCCGATGTTCTTATCGGATTCGATACCGTTGAGGGTCACGAAAAATATTCGGACTATCAGGGCATGACTGTCGGCAGATATGCAAACCGTATTGCAGGCGGAAAATTCACAATCGACGGTATTGAATATAATGTTGAAAAGAACGAAAGAGAAAAAACCTGCCTCCACGGCGGTGCAGAGCTTTCAAAAGCAGTCTGGAAAGCAATCATCATTGACGACTGCTCACTTGAAATGAGCTACACAAGTCCCGACGGCACAATGGGTTTCCCCGGAAAAGTTGATTTCAAAGTAACCTTCACTCTTTTTGAGGATAATTCACTCAAAGTTGATTATTTTGCAGTAAGCGATAAGAAAACCGTTATCAACATGACAAACCACGCATATTTCAACCTTGCAGGCAAGGGCGATATTCTCTCTCATGAACTCATGATTAACGCCGATGCTTATACACCCATCGATGAGGACAGCATTCCTACCGGCGAAATCAGACCCGTTGAGGGAACACCCTTTGATTTCAGAGTGTCAAAACCCATCGGCAGAGATATCGGTGCCGACGATGACCAGCTTGTTATCGGCAAGGGTTACGACCATAATTTCTGCCTCAACGAAGGCGACGGACCTGCGGCGGTTGCATATGACCCCGAAAGCGGCAGAATGCTCGAAGTTTTCACCGACCTTTGCGGTGTTCAGCTCTATACAGGCAATTTCCTTGACGGAACAAATCCCGGTAAGAAGGGCGAAAAAATCATTAAGAACGCAGGCTTCTGCCTTGAAACACAGTTCTATCCCAACACACCCAATATGCCCGAATTTCCTCAGTGCACAATCGATGCGGGACAAAAGTTCACATCCTGCACCGTTTTCAGATTTTCGGTTAAATAATTACACATTTTTTTGAGTTAAAAGTGAAAAGTTAAGGGGCTGCGCCGCTCAATATATTGGGTACGGGTGAAACCCGTCATTCACTATTAACTATTCACTTCATATTAATAGTTTGTTAATTTATGCGGCTAAAAGTAACAAATTATTATCTGGCTATTCACAAATTCGTTAAAAAACAGAGTATAATTATAATTGTAAACTAAATTATTAGTTGGAGGGGATAAATTATGGCAGCAGAAAAAATTCTTGTTGTTGACGATGATACCAATATTTGCGAGCTTTTAAGACTCTATCTTGAAAAGGAAGGCTATGAAGTAGCCCTTGCACACAACGGCGCAGATGCCGTTACCGCATTCCGTGAGCTTTCACCGAGCCTCATGCTTCTTGATATCATGCTTCCCGTTCTTGACGGCTGGCAGGTTTGCAGAGAGGTCAGAAAATTCTCGGACAAACCCATAATCATGCTCACCGCAAAGGGCGAAACCTTCGATAAGGTGCTCGGCTTTGAACTCGGTGCGGATGACTACGTTGTTAAACCCTTTGATGCAAAAGAGGTTATGGCAAGAATCAAAGCAGTTCTCCGCAGAAGCGGTTCAGTTTCTCAGGCTGATATAAAAGAAGTCCGCTACGATAAGCTTTCAATCAATCTTACAAACTACGAGCTTCGTGTTGATAACAAAAAAATCGACACACCTCCCAAAGAGCTTGAACTCATTTATCACCTTGCAAGCAACCCCAACAGAGTTTTCACAAGAGACCAGCTTCTTGACGAAGTATGGGGCTTTGATTACTACGGCGACTCAAGAACCGTTGACGTTCATGTTAAACGTCTGCGCGAAAAGCTTGAAGGCGTTTCAGAAAAATGGGAGCTCAAAACGGTATGGAGCGTTGGCTATAAGTTTGAAACAAAGGACTGAGAATAGATGCAGGGCAAAAGATATTCGGGTCTTTTCCGCAAATACTTTGTTGTAACCATATCGATAATTCTTGCAAGCTTCGTCTTTATAGGCGGGGCTTTGCTTCTTTTGGTAGCCAAGCTCTGGATGGACGATAAAAACGCCCTTCTCGTTGAAAACACCATGAGCGTTGCCCGCAACACAAGCGACGTTCTCGAATCGGATTACATGGGTGAAAGCAGCAGAGGTTCGGTTATCGTTATCTGTAACTCCCTCATGCAGATTTCAAACGCCGTAGACTGCGATATTTTCATTACTAATCTCAACGGAGAGGTTGTTTACTGCAAGGAAATCCTTCAGTCCAACATGGCTCTTTATACAGGCAACTGCCTTGTTCATAACAGCTATAAAGTGCCCGAAAACACACTCAAAGAAGCTTCAAAAGGTCTTTACAAGGCGACGGGCGACCTTGGCGGTTCGCTGAGCGATATTCATTTTATCGTTGCCGCACCTGTTAAGGTTGACGGCTTAATTGCAGGCTACGTTTTCTCAACCCAGCCGATTGTCGGTGGTCTGACTCCGTATATCGCAGGCATATTCAGAATGTTCTTCATTGCGGCTTTGTTTGCGCTTATGCTGACATTCATCATTGTTTATCTTGTTTCACGCCGTCTTGCAAAACCCCTTCAGCAGATGTCGGCGGCATCAAAACAATATGCAACGGGCGATTTTTCGACACGTGTTACAATAAACCGCGGAAAAATCCGTCTTTTCGGTCACGACGAGGTTGACGAGCTTGTTCAGGCTTTCAACACAATGGCGCAGGCGCTTGCAACCCTTGAAATGTCACGCAGAAGCTTTGTTGCCAACGTTTCTCACGAACTGAAAACTCCGATGACAACAATAGGCGGTTTTATCGACGGCATTCTTGACGGAACAATCAGCGAGGATAAAGAAAAACAATACCTTGAAATTGTTTCCAACGAGGTAAAACGTCTTTCAAGGCTTGTTACGGGTATGCTCAACATGAGCAAAATCGAAGCAGGCGAGCTTGATTTGAAGCCTCAGCGATTTGATATTTCCGAAATGCTCTTTATGACGCTTCTCAGCTTTGAGCAGGTTATCGATAACAAACATATCGAAATCAGAGGTCTCGACTCCATGCAGCCAAATCACGTTACTGCGGATAAGGACATGATAAACCAGGTTATATATAACCTTATTGACAATGCGGTCAAATTCACTCCCGATTCGGGATATATCGAAGTCGTTTCAAAATCCGATTCCGAAAAGATTATTCTTAAGATTAAAAACAGCGGTAAGGGTATACCCAGTGAAGAAATAGATAAAATACTAAAATCTTTTGTTGGTAAATATGCTGAAATTGAAGATATATCAGAAGGACGTTTTGTTGTACCTACACATTGGTTTTCTCGCTTTGATGTCGGTCGTTGCGGGAAATTAGAAAATATGGAATATCCGTTATCTTTGTTAGCAAAGGCCGGAATTGAAAAAAATAACAGAATATTGTCTGAAATAACATTAGACACAACAGAGGGCGAAATTACTAAATTCAAAGCCAGGAACAGAATAGGTGAAAACTTCTTGATTATAGGTCTTCCAAGCGAGATTTTCGGAACAGCTGAACAGGGAACAGAAACTATTGTATTTATTGTGCCACGTTTAGTTAGAATGTTAAAAACAGATGAAATGATAAAGAATAAAATTTAGTGGAGAAAGTTATGGAGAACGTGGTGACCGCTTTGCTGATTTTGCTTTTGGTGCTGGGGGGAATGTCCTTGTACGATGCCGTTCTGCACGCGTTTTCGACAGCAGGCACGGGCGGCTTCTCCAATATGAACGCCTCGGTCGGTGCGTATGACAGCAGCTACATCCATTGGGTGATCACGATCTTTATGCTGCTGTTCTCGGTGAATTTCTCCTGCTACTACCTGTTCCTTCTCGGACGGTTCAAGGAGGCCTTCAACGGCGAGCTTCGTCGCTTCATCTGCATCGTCGGCGCCGTGATCCTGGTCATCACCCTCAACGTCCGAGGCCTGTTCGACACCCTGGGGGAGGCTCTGCGCCACGTTGCCTTCACGGTGGCCTCCCTGATCTCCACCACGGGCTTCTCCACCGAAAACTTCGATGCCTGGCCCGAGCTGTCCCGTACTCTTCTGGTGCTGATCATGTTCATCGGTGCCTGCGCGGGCTCTACGGGCGGCGGTCTCAAGATCTCCCGCC
>CALAQQ010000184.1 GCA_937888485.1 uncultured Clostridia bacterium | reverse complement strand
ATAGTAGAATACCTTGTAGCCCTGAACTGTGAACTTAGCATAGAATGCTACGTCATTGTTAACAACTACGGGGAATGTGTGCTTAACTGTAAGATCTTCGTCTGCATACCAGCCTGCGAAATCATAGCCTTCCTTGTTCATTTCGTCAAGGTCGTCTTCTGTGATTTCGTCGCCCCAGTATGCGATCCAGTCATTGATGCATTCGCCGTTTTCATTATAAACTTCAACGAGATATTCGATAGCAGTTGTCATAGCAACGAAGTGCATATCGCCTGCGCCCATAACTGTTGCATCGTTATCCCAACCGTCGAACCAGAAACCGTCGATTTCAGGATCTTCGGGGAATTCGATTTCTTCGCCGAATACTGTTTCTACCTTATCCCAGTATTTGCCTTCTGCCATATCTTCATCAGTAAGATAGAAGTATGCAGTATAGGTGTTAGCTGTAAGAGTAGCATCGATTGTAAGGTTCTGTGCGGGCATTGTTGCGGGAACATCCCAGCCAGAGAATGTGTAACCTTCGGGAACTGTGTAAGCGGGAGCGCCTACAACTGCGCCGTATGCGAAGGGAAGAACTTGATATTCTTCACCATTGATTGTGAAGGTTATGTTATAAGTGTTAACGCCTGTTGAAGCGTAAACATCGATATCCTTTGCGGGCATTGTTGTGCCAGCGGGATCCTGAGCACCCCAACCTGCGAAGCTGATACCAGCATCTTCAGGAACGTAGGTGTAAGCAGGAACTGTTGCACCGAATGCAACGGGATCTGTGTGAACGAGTTCACCGTCAACATAGTAGTTAACATTGTAAACGTGAGCTGTCCAGATAGCCTTGAAGGTTACGTTTTCAGCGGGCATTGTGTCGCCTTCAGTGTAGCCTTCCCAACCGCCGAAGTCATAACCAACGAATGTGGGAGCTTCGGGAGCAACGATTGTGCTTTCATAGATGCCTTCGTATACATTGTCAACGCCTTCAGCAAATACACCGCCGTTAGCATCGAATGTTGCTGTGTAGGTGATTGCTTCATATGCTGCATAGTACTTCTGGTTGTCGATTGCGGGAACAGTTTCAGGCATTGCTTTGCCTTCTGCATCGAACCAACCGATGAAGTTATAACCGATCTTTTCAGGAGCATCGGGAGCAACGATAGCATCGCCGCATGTCTGTCTGCCAGCGTCTACATATTCGCCTGCATCATCAGCAAACTCAATGTAGTACTGCTTACCAGCCCAGTTTGCGTAAACGTAAACTGCTTCTTCACCCATTGTGATGGGCCATGTTACGTCTGAACCGTCAGCATATGTCCACTTAACGAAGTTATAGCCTTCCTTAGTGGGTGCTGTGGGAGCGTTAACCTTTGAACCGTAGTTTGCTTCAATTGAGGGAATAACTTCAGTTTCACCGTCCATGAAGTAAACAGCAACCTTGTTAGCTGTCCATGTAGCTTCGAAGGTCATGCCTTCAGCTGTCATGTTGCCAACAGCAGGTGTCCAACCTGCGAAAGTATAGCCAGCCTTTGTAGGAGCTTCGGGAGCAACGATAGCTGCGCTGAATTCGGTGGGAACTCTTTCATATTCTTCACCGTCTACCATGAAGATAGCATCAAATGTACCCTTAGTCCATGTAGCATAGAACTTAGCTGTACCGTCAATTGTATGTGTTGCGGGTGCTTTACCGTTTGCATCTACCCAACCTGCAAATTCATAACCTGTCTTTGCGGGAGGATTGGGAAGTGTGTATGCACCGTCAAACTTAACTGAATTGGTTGTGTATTTTTCGCCGCCAACTTCATAGTAGAATTCTACTGTGTAGTCCTTAGCAGCAAATGTTGCGTTAAATTCAACGTCAGCTGTACCCATTGTTCCAACTGCGGGTTCCCAACCGGTAAAGGTGTAACCAACCTTGGAGGGATCTGCGGGAGCAACGATAGCTTCGCCAGCTGCATATGATTTAACTTCGCCGTAAACTTCGCCGTCCTTCTTGAATGTTGCGGTGTACTTAACAACTTCTTCGAAGATAGCAACGTATGTTACGTTTGCGTTACCCATTGTCTGGGGGAATGTAAGGATATCGGTTGTGCCTTCAAGAGCCCAGCCCTTGAATTCGTAGCCGTCCTTAGTGGGGTTAGTTGCGGGAGCTGCAATTGATGTGCCTGCTGCGCCCTTAACGGAATCGCCGTATGCAACACCGTTAGCCATGAATGTTGCTGTGAATTCGGAACCAGCTGCAGGAGCTTCGCCGATTGTGAATGTGTGTTCGCAGTCGTCAAGGAGAACGTGCTGAACAACACTCATTCTCTGTGAAAGTGACTTTGCTGATGCATATGTGCCAAGAGTATCTGATGTGTAGATATCTGCAAGTCTTCTTGCGTCACCGGCAACACCCTGTGCATTGAGCTGATGCTTCCAGATTGCTTCAGGTGAGAATGATCTACCTGTATCGCCGTCTGCAAGACCTTCCTTAACTCTTACGTACCATGCTGTGATCCATTCGTCAGTCTTCATTTCGAAGTTGGTGTTTGTTGCTGTTGTAGTAACACCAAGGTTTGACTTAACAAGATCCCAGTTTTCATATGTTTCAGCATCGATTCCGCAGAATCCAAGCTGTGTTGTTACGTTTGAATAGGGAAGAGCTGTAAGTGTGTTCCAAGATGCGATTTCACCGTTCTGAGGTGCAACGGGATGATCAGCATTCATCAAGGTGCCGTCTTCAAGCTTCTTGTTGCCTTCATAGTCTGCCTTAACGAATGTGTCTGATGTGCTGGGTGTTGTGCTTGTGACAACACGTACGTCGAAGAAATCTCTTTCATATACGATATGGGGGTTCGAAGAACCAACATACATATCTGAAAGGATTGTTGCACGGTATTCAAGCCAATCGCCTGCGTTAACATAACCGTCGGTGAGTTCACCGTTTGCAACTTCGATAACGTCAATACCAACATATACGAACTTTTCATACTCTGCTGCAAGTTCGGCGTATGTTGCTACGTTTGTTGTGCCTGCAGCCGAAGCCTGAGGAACAAAAACATTGCTTATGCCGGAGAACATTCCAAGTACCATTGTAAGAGCAAGGAATGCACTCAGGCAACGCTTAAACTTTGTCATTAGCTCATTTTCCTCCTTTTATTATATAATATGCCGCAACTGCGCCATATAATTGACTTTATCGGATACATATAGAGCCCGGTATAACCCGCAACGAATGCGGGTTATACCTGTTTTAAAAAAGAGCAAATTAAAATTGGGAAATAATATTACATTTCGCCGCCGTATACCATGTCATAGTAACCCTGATAGTTGTATGCAAGGGTAAGAAGACCGCTGTCAACTGAGTCAACTGCAAAGTCGCCGTTGGTATCACCGGCTGTTGACTTGTACTGGTCATATGTTTCATATGAGTTCCAGAACCAGTCATAGATGTAGTTACCTGCAAGGTCCATTTCACCAGCGTCAACGTCGTTGAAGTCGCCGTCGCCGTTAACGTCACCGCGAACAACTACGAAGTATGTGTAGTAAGGTGTATATTCTGTGTCACAAATCTGAACAAGTGCACCTGTACCATACATGCCGTTTTCGTTGGGTGTAATAACGAATTCTACATTTTCAACATTTGTAAATGCATTCTTAACATCGTCTTCACTATAAATACCGTTACCAAGGATGAGGAATGCATCAACTGCAATACCATCGATATTTGAAACAGAACCAAGGTTGGCTACTGCATCAGGATCGAGATATGCTGCATTG
Organism: uncultured Clostridia bacterium; assembly: GCA_937888485.1. Classification (GTDB taxonomy): domain Bacteria; phylum Bacillota; class Clostridia; order Oscillospirales; family Acutalibacteraceae; genus CAG-177. Next base: position 35,621 of record CALAQQ010000184.1, on the reverse strand, counting down.
GGAACGTCCCATGTCGGGTTGAAATAGATTTCGTCTGTTGAAATTTCAAATGTGGGTTCTGAGGGTCCTTCAGCTTCTGCAGGAACAAGAGCTGCAAATGCATCGTTAAGTGATTCAGCGAGTGAACGAAGGTATTCATTGTCAGATGCACCGAGGTCTCTGTCAACGTTAATTGCATTGTTATATGCTTCAATGAAAGCCTTGTATGAATCTACAGTATATGCATTCTGATCTTCAGCAACTGTGCCGTTTGCATCAACTTCGGGCTGAGCCTGAGCGATAGCTCTATCAAGAGTTGAGTAGTCAGCACATGTTTCAAGGTGCTTCCATGCATAAACAAGTTCTGTTGTTGCTGTGTTAACCTGTGAAGGAACAACATTATTAGCACCAGCAGCAAGAATTTCTTCTGTGAATGCTTCTGCATGCTGATATGCTTCAAGTGAGCTTGCAGTATACTGGCCTTCTGTGCCAGCGGCTACTGCGTTACCGCACATTTCGTAAACTACTTCAAGCTTGGAAGTATCTGCGGGAAGAGCGATAAGACGATCGCCTGTGAGTTCAACCATGTGGATAGCGTAAAGAGCTTCGATTGAGTCAACTACGCCGAGGTTTTCAAGATCTTCGTTGTATTTTGCAATGCTTGCTTCACGAGCTTCTGTCTCTTCAAGTGAAGGTTCATAGTTTTCACCGTAAACATCAGCATCTGTGAAGGGAGCCATTACGAATATTTCCTGAGAATTGATAAGATCTGCTACACGGCCTCTTGCATCCTTATATCTGTTATAGGTATGAGGAACGAAGTCACGCATGCCGAAGAACTTATAGCCGTCTTCATAGTACTTGAGTTCGTACCTGTAGGGAAGACCAGCATCGTCATATCTGATTTCGTAGTTAAGACCGCTCTTTTCGTTGTAAGCTTTCTTAAGACCATCTGTACCTGAATTGAGTGCAAATGATTCAAGTTCTTCGATCTTAGCATCAAGTTCATCTTTGTATTCTTCATACTTGTTTTCGAAGCCTGCTTTTGTAGCTGTGATATCATTTTCAAATGTATCAGTGGTCTTGGGTTTAAGAACGAACTTAGCGATTTCCATAAGAAGATCGGTATATTCGGCATAAACTTCTGTTACTTTACCACCAAGTTTGTCTTTGTCATAGTTTGACAACTGACGGTTAGCAGCAACAGCCTTTTCAAATGCTGATTCAAGTCCAAAGTCATCATAAAGGTGAACTCTTATGGGAACATTTACATTATTACCTGCAACATTAACAACAGCTGTCATTGTGTAAAGACCATCAACTACACCGTCGTTATGAAGAAGATTGCCATCTTCATCTTTAGCGATGATAGGTTCTTTTGTTTCTTCATCGTAAAGAGTGTTGCCATCTTCGTCTTTTGCATAGATGTATTCGAATCTTTCGTAATACTTGATTTCGCCTTCGTCTGTTACTTCCTTAACATCAACATCGAAGGGAGTAAGGAAGTATGTACCGCCTTTACCTTCAAGAGCTACTGATGTAACGGATGTATCATCATTAACTGTTGCGAAGGGAACTGAGCTGTTATTAACATCAGTGATTGAAGCAGTGCCTGTTGTCTTGCCTTCGTCGTCGAGGTCAACAACACGGATCATTCTGCCTTCGATATCATTGAGGTCATCGCCGCCGTCGAGGTACATAGCCCTTTCGTATCTGATAACACGATCGTTACCTGCGGGGATTTCAACTTCGATAGAATCATCGTCTTCGCCTGTTTCGCCAATATAAGCATAAACAGTCTTTGAAAGTTCGATTTCATTGTTATCCTTGTCAACTGTGATTGATGAACCATCTTCACCCTTAACAACATATGTAACAACGAATTCGATAAGGTTACCGGGTGTAAGACTGCCCGCTGCATTAATTTTTACATCAATGCTCTCACCACCGGAAAGTTCAGTGCCAACAATATTGTTGGTTGTGAGGCCACCCTTATTTTCAAGTTTTGTGGGATCATCTTCTTTGGGACCCCAGTTTCTGATGATAGCGGTTTTAATAACATACTTATAGAGGTTATCCTGAGTGAAGTTACCATACTTATCTGTATAACCAGTGTTAATACCGCTTGAGCCGTTGAATACTTTGAATGTGGGAGCTTCTTCGTTAGCATCAATGATTTCGGGGAGATAGATTTCCATCTCTTCGAATTCCTGGTCATCGCTGAGACCAAGGAGCATGCAAACGATGGGAAGAGCTGTCTTAGCGATATATTGACCTCTGCCTTCAGTTAAAACACCCTTTGAGTTTGTGAAGCTGGAAGCACCGAGAGTACCGATAAGGTCAAATATCATCTCTGAAAGAGGTTCATTCTGAACAACAGCATCAAGAGTGCCGAGGTTATTGAATACGTTGGGGAAGAGAAGGTCAAAAATACCGTCAAGAAGGTCAACGATGATTTCAACGCCGTTCATTTCAGCAAATGCACCGTTTTCATTTCTTGCGAAGATCTTTGCAAAGTTTGTTGCGTCAAGGTTGTAGAGAGGCTGAAGAATATAGTTGAAGATAAAGTTCTTGGAAACGATCTGTGTGCCGTCACCTGCGATTTCTTCGTTAATCCATGCGCCTTCGCCCTTGATGGGGATGATTGCGTTGAGAATTGTGTCAATGTCTTCCCAAACTTCGTCAGCGGTGAGTGTGCCTTCATCGTCTGAATTGAAATCAAAGGGAAGGATAGCTGCGTAGTTCTTGAATGCCCAAGCAGCAATCTGAACAAGGTTGTTTTCATAGCTGCCGATAGGAGCATCGCCACCCTGATACTGAAGGAGGCCAGTATCTGAAACGGGATTAGTACCGTCAGCGGGATTCATATCGAAGCCCTGGTTGAGGTTATAAACAGCGATATCGAAGAGGATGTCGATCATCTTGATAACAACTGCTTCATAATATGCTGCGTCTGATGCATAGTCGGATCTTACAGGCTTAACATATGTAAACTGAGGAATATCCTGCCATGCAAGCTGTTCTGTTGCTCTGTAAGCAACGTCTGCAACTGTATCGTATGATTCATCAACATAGATGTAATCTACTGAGTTATTAAGGATTTCTCTCATAACGAGAGCAACGATCTGCTGGTCGTTATCCATAGCAGCGATTTCTGATGCTGAAGGAAGTCTTGATCTCTTGTTGAAGAAGAGGTCGTCTGTTACGAAAACAACAAACTTACCGAGTTCAGCAATGTTGTGGAAAAGTTTAGAATTGCCGCCTTCATAATCCCACTCCCAAGCAAGGTCAACACCGTCTCTGCTGTAAGAAGGAACAACGATTTCTTCTGCAAATTCGCCGAGGATTGTGTTGAAATGGTCAACGAGAGTTACGCCAGCGGGAACAGTAACCTTTCTCATTCTTGCAGTACCGTCTGCAAGAGCTTCATGCTTGAAGAGTTCAGCATACTTTGTAAGGTCTTCTTCCTTAGCAATGTAGCCGTGATAGTCGGGATCATAATCGAGGTTATCTTCCCATTCCTGTGTTTCTTCATTGAACTTTGTTCTCTGAGTCTTATTCTCATCGAATGAATAACCGCAAAGTTCAAGAACCCAGTCAACAGTATCTCTGGTGATAACGGGAACAAGGAGATAGTTGTATGCTGTCTGCATAAGTCTTTCGATGAAATCATAACCGTTTGTATCGGTTGTGATGTCACAGCAACCTAAGTCAGCTGCGGGAGCTGCTGCACCTTCTGCAACTCTTGTTGCACCGCCGAGACCAACTGTTACCCAATCCTTGGGATGAACCCATGCATAATAGTCATAAGCTTTAGTGTTGATAGCCTGATCAGCAACGTCGTTACCAGCTGTATCTTTCCAAGCATAGCTGCCCTTCATGATAACTGAGCACTTGTTGTCAAGGAGATCGTCGATCATCTTCCATTCGCCGAGTACAAGTTCAGTAAGAAGAGTCTGGCCAAGGTTGAGGATACCGTTGCTGCCCTTGTATTTAGCGGGAACAGCGTCAAGGTTCTTTTCGTCCATGTAATCATATTCAGCGTCTTCGCCTTCAACGGTCATGCCATAAACAAGACCGATAGCGAGTTCTCTAACGTTGAAAATGTAACCGGAGATAAGACCCTGAAGGAGGCCTGCATCAAGAGGATTGTTGGGATCACCCTTAACATACTTAGCAGCGATTGTTCTGAGATTAGCAATCACGTCAAGTAATGCATGGATGATGTCGATATCCTTAGCGTCCTGTGCTCTGCGGAGTCCGATAATAGGATCCACGATTGAGGGGAGAGTCTTGAGATCACCAAGCATGTCAAGAAGAACATCACCAGTTGCAAGGAACTGCTCTACGCTGGAGATTGTTGCATTGATGCTTGTGATGTCAAGGTAGAGAAGACCAAAGAGGTCAAGCTCTATCTGTTCTTTTGCCAACATACGGTCAACTTCGTCGAGACCCATTGATGCATACTGATCAAGGGTAAATTCGGGAGAGTCAACATCATTGTAATCGTCGACAATGTCTGTTCCCTTATATGCATCGTATGCGCTACCGAGTACGCTGAAGCTACCGATGAGCATTACGAAAGCCATAAGGATTGAGAGAATGCGGATTGACTTTTTCAAATTGTACACCTCCAAAAAAATTTGAACAAAATAGTAGGGCTTGGATAAATAATTTTGTTTGCGTATCAGCCAAAAGGCCTAACGCTTCTGACCAACCTCCTTAATTGATTTCGCTACGCCGGGTAACGCCGTCACCGGCGCAAGCGATAGCCAGAATCACAGAATTTTTTATCCATTGCAGTCCTGTGACGGCACATAACATAATGTAAATTTATAATATGGCAGACACAAAACCACTATATGGTCATAATAAATATACCCAAATTCCGCTGCAAAGTCAACGATTTTTAAAAAGGATTTCATAATTTGTTAATATTGAACAATCTCATCGTCGAAAAATTAGGCAATATGACAGCGATATTTACATCTGAAGGATTCTTGGAAAACCCAATAAATTATTGGAAATATTGTAAAGCATTTTTCTTTACAGAATCAGCGAATTATCCATTTGAACAACATATGTGTCAGAGCGTCCTGTGAGTAGCGTATATATAAAATGTATATTAACTATAACATATTTCCATATAAAAATCAACTTTTTTATCGCCTGATTTGCCATCTGTAAAGCTATATAACTTTACATTTTTGACAAAAAAGATAAAACAAGAAATTTTATTGCACATTTAGAATATTAAGTGCTTTTTACATCTGTTTTTTCGCGTTTTTTAGTTTATAATCATGGTTTTATCAAGTTGATTCATGCTATATCAACACTGTCAGAATACAGTTGATTTTTCGAGCGCGTAAAGCATTATCACTTTACAGGTTTTGGCGTTTTGAATTCAGAACGTTAATGATAAATATGTTGATATATAAGGCATTTTATATATTTATTCTGATATAAAACAACAACTGTAAAGTTTTTTGCTTTACAGTTGTATGTCGAATTATACGCTGATTTTATTCTGATACTATCGTGTTTTTTATCTCTTTCAACTCTTTTTCAAAATCTTTTAAAAAATCTTCGTTTTTTATATATATTCCTCCGCCAATTCCAAGCATCAAATCACACCTTTCTTCATTCAGGAAGGTTTCTATCGTCTGTAAAACAGAGGTTTTTTCGCTTTGCGTTGCATTATTACATATAATTAATGTGTTTTTTATACCGCAATTTCTCAGGATCTTATTAAAAACAATAAAAATCCTTACTTTTTCAAAGTCAGATTTATTCTCCGCTTTAACAAGAATCACAGGATAATTACCGGATATTTCAAATTTTTTATCAAATTCTGAAACCTTCTGACTATCATAATTTATCAGATAAGGCAGATATTTTTCAGACAGTGCCTGCAAAAATGAATCAATATAAAATGGGTTTTCAGCTTTCAAAAAACTGTTTTTCTTTGTCTTCATCGCTTCAAATGAATTCGACGCATCACTCTCTGTTGTTTCTGTTGCTATTACAAAAATATATTCTTCAGTCTCTCCGGAATTTATTTCTGCATCTGTTTCGAAACAGTTTCCATTTCTGCTTGTTTCTGAATTTATAAATCCGCACGATACAGAACAATTATCATATTTTTTTATATCCTGTACTCTGAGTTTTCCTTTTATGGTTTCCCCTCTTTTTTTGTTTTGAAAGATGTGTTTCACAATTATACAATTTTCGTTTTTTAGCATAAAAACCTCGGTTGTCAGACGCAAGCCATCGCATTCACTCCGATACTCTGCTGTTGAATATGACCGCCTGATATATGAATCCTTGCAAAAAGTATATTCGTTTTCTTCGCTTATGAATACACTCCACAAACAGGAGGTCCATGCTTTTTCACCGTCCATCGTAACTGTTATATGACCTTTGTTGTCTGCAAACATCGACATCCTTCCGTTTGAAAACACAGAATATTTTTCAGGTTCTGAATCATACCTTACCCACTCACTTTTCTTCTTTTGAACTCTTTCTCTCAAGGTTGGAATAACCGTGTCGGAAACAACATCTTTGAATATTTCTTTTCCGGAAAGAGGCTTTTCTTCAAGGAGAGTTTTTGCCCCGCACATATATCTGTCCTTCATAAAACGTTTCTGCATACATTTTTCATTAAGAAGATTATCTGCCGACAGCAAACTCATGCCGATATGGTGAACCATAAATGAGCTGACCAACGAATATTTGCCGTATTTTCTGTCAGATGAGAAATCAACTGCCTCATAAAATCCGTATTTGCCCATCATTCCGAGTTTTTCAAGTCTTCTCAGATTATTCATGGATAACTGCGGTGCAATATTCAAAGTGAGAAATGTTGAATACGGAGAAATAACATTTTCCTTGTCAAGATTACGCCTTAATCCGAGTTTCTGAACCCCGTGCGCTTTATATTGGTAATTCAGATATTTGTCGAATGCATAAAAACCGCTTTCAGACATTCCGAACGGATTTCTTCCTGCTTTTTTTCTCTGACACTGCAAGCAAAAACAAAGGGCTTCATTACTCAGACTTCCATGAGGCGCAGGAACAAAAATATCCGCCATAAAATATTCAAACATCGTACCTGTCCACGAAACAAGACCCGAATATCTTCCGCTTTTTACAACAGGTCTGTCGAGTGACATCCAATGATTTTTCGGGACAAGCTTTCTTGCTACAGAAAAATATGCCGTCATTCTCATTTCGCTCATATACAGGTCGTAACAGCTTTCGGTTTTTTCTCCGTTATCGGGATTTATTCCTATGCAAAACAATCTTCTGCGACGGTTATACATAACACTCAAATCTGTTGAAGCGATTATTTTTTCTATCCGCTCTACTGTTTTTTTTAGTCCGGCACACTCATCGTAATATTCCCGAATTCCCTCTTTCACTGCAGTCAGACAACAAAGAAAGTTTCCGCTGTCAACAGCTGAAACAAATCGGGGCGGCAGAACTTCAAGATTTTCTGTTCTGTACCAATTCATAAGATTTCCTTTATATTTATCAAGCTTCTCTATACTTGACAAGCTCTGATTTATCCGACGGCACATTTCTTCCGTTGTTATAAATCCCAAATCACGCGCCGATAAAAAGCACGCAAGCATAAGACCGATATTGGTAGGCGATGTTCTTTGGGCAACTGCACGGTGTGGTGCAAACTGAATATTATCAGGCGGAAGATAATTATTTTCTTCACCGCAAAAATCTTCAAAGTACTCCCACATTGCTGATGCAACAGATAATAGATATTCCCTTTGGTCAGGCGTTATTTTCTTGTTTTTCTGTTTAACCGGTGAATTTCCGAAAAGAGTCAGCATAATATCTCCGAGAATCAGAATCCCGATCAATCTGTGTATCGGCAACCCCAGAACGAACAATACTGTGGAAATCAGAACTGAAGGAATACAAGCGTACAGCATGGATTTCCCATCGTTTTGTTCCGAAGAATAGCTTGTCCATTCAAGCATGTTGTCACCGCTTACAAGCATTCTCCACAGTGCTCTTATCACCGCATCAAGAGAACAGAACGCATCTCTCGCTGAATACGAAACCCTGAAAAAGGCTCTGACAAAACACGCAAGAGCCTCAGATAATTTTTTTGAATAGTAAAGACCCGTAACAGAACGGAATCCGCCATAAATCACGGAATTTAAACCCGAAAAAACGTCCGATATGCACAGTGCAAACAGAGAAATCACTGCCGCCGTTACCCCTGCATATCCTTGATAAAATGCCGAATAAACAATCACAGCAATACAAACAGCAGAAACCAGGCTCCGTCTGAGATTGTCAAAAAGCTTGAAACGGGAAACAAAATCAAACGGATTATTACTGAATATATAGCCCGAATTTTGCCAGTCTCCCCTCACCCATCGGTGCAGTCTTTTATAATATACATCTGCTGTTGCGGGAAAATCTTCGATTATCTGCACATCATGTATAAACCCCGTACGCAGGAATTCTCCTTCAATAACATCGTGGCTCAGAATTTTTTCTTTGGGCAGTTTCGTGTCAAGCAATTCATAGTAAGCATCAACATTTATAAGCCCTTTTCCGCAAAATATGCTTTCACCGAATAACAGCTGATATCTTTCGACAGATTGGTTATCATAATATGAAACGCCTGAGCCTTGTGACATTACTGAACTGAAAACTGTTTTTTCCGAACTTGAAAGACTGTTAACTGTTTCGGGGGCAAAAATTCCGTAACCCGAAATTACCTTGCCGTCTTTTATAACAGGTTGATTAAGCGGATGTTCGGCAACAGAAACAAGCTCTCTCAGCGAATCAAAAACAGGTCTTGAATCATAATCGAGCACCATCAGATACTTTATATCTTCAAGCTTTTCCGTATCACCTTTTATTGACAAAAAACCTTTTTGATTTCCTTTTACAGCCCTTATAAGTTCTCTTATTGCACCTCTTTTTCTTTCTTTTCCGATAAATTCATTCTGTGTTTCGGAATATGACCTCGGTCTGACAGCAGCGATAAAACCGCCACCGTATTTTTTATTCAAATCATCAATCGCCTTATTCAGGGCATTCAAAATATGCTTATCCTCAGGTTTCTTCGGCACATCTGCTGCCTTAAAATCGGCAAGACAGCAGACTTTTATATTTCCGTATGCGTTGCTCAGATATAAATCTTCAAGCTTATCTTTAAGTTCATACATTTTATCTGCCGCGGGCAAAATAACAGACAATATTATTAATGCCCGGATTTCCGATACGGCTTCACTGTTCAGCTCAAGACGCGGATATTTTTTCGCAACAGCACCCTTAACCGACGCTCTTTCAATCGGGTAACGCATTATTTCCCAAATCGGGAAATACAGAATGAGTGATATTATCCATTCACCGCTCAGAACTGCAGATGAAATACAAATCAGCGCAGGAAGCAATGCTTCCATAATCAGATATATTTTACCGTGCTTTTTTCTTTTTTCGCAGGTGAAAATAAATCTGCCGATGTGCTCGCCTTTCATTCGGGCTTTTTCAAGAATTTCCGATGCTGTTTTTTCTTCGGTTTCTGCATTTTTCAATGCAAGAATTGCAATTTTTCTTCTGTAGCTTTCTTTCGTTTCGCTGTTCATGTGAGGATAAACACCTGCGGGGTCGGACATAAGAATTTCTTCGGCTGAGAAAAGTTTTTCTGAGATTCGGTCAAAATCGGTATCTCTCATTTTCTGAACAGATAAAACAGATTTCCGGAGCGTTTCATCGTTATCATCATTTACAGCCTCGGCACATTTATTAATCAGTGAGGCTGTTATTGCAAGGGGAAGAAATGCTGTTGCAATTCCGTTTAATTTGCCTTTAAAAAATTCAATAATCACATCTGAATCGGGCAGATTTCCATCTTTGCACAGTTCGCTGCATTTATCAAAGAGATCCGTCAGAAGTTCGGGAATTCCAAGCTTTTGAGGGATCTTACGGCATTCCCCTGCCGACTGATGAGCACATCTTACGAGCATAGGATAATGCTCAGTAAGAAGATGAGATGTTTTTCTTTCGCTCTTATTCTTTGCAGCATATTTTTTGAATATTTTTACGGCAGTTTCCATTGATTTGCACGGAATATTCTTCATTGCTCCACCTCTTACTTACGGAAAAATCTGAATGCAAACACACAGCACATAACAGCAGCAAGGGTTATCACCGATTTCTTGACTATCTCGATTATCTTAACCATTCTGAGAGTAGTATTTGCAACTCTCAGGGCTTTTGTCAGCTCATTCATTTTATCACCTGCCTGCCAGAAGAACTCCGTGAGCGATTGACGGAACAGATTCGCTCTGAAGCGATGAAACGCTTGACATGAGTGCTCCCGTACCGACAAACAGAACTTTTTTCAGCTCACCGTTTTCGATTCTGCCGAGTATATCGGAGCATAAAACCGCACCGCTGCAACCGCACCCCGAACCGCCTGCACCGACATCCTTCTGCTTTTCGATATCATAGAGCATAAGACCGCAATCATTGTGCACGGCAGAAATATCGATATTCTCCTGCTTTACCATAAGCTCACAAAGAAGCTCCGTTCCGACTGCTCCGAGGTCACCCGTCAGAATAATGTCATAATCCTCGGGAACTGTGTTGGTATCGTTAAGAAAATCCGCTATGGTGCGACACGCAGCAGGTGCTGATGTCAAGGTTACACCATAAAAAAGAAGCTGTCATTTTCAGACAGCTTCGTAATTGTTATTTATTCAGACCGACAGAACAATATCTTTCTTCAAGCTCTTCGTAATGGGTGTAATTCTCTGCCTGAGCGATAAGATTATGTGCGTCTGTATAAGGTTTTGTAGCCCTTAAATAGACCGATTCCTTTTTGAGATAAGCGTTCAGCTCACGTTTTATCTTCATGCTTTCGATAAAGCTGTGCGCCTCTCTGTTTATGATTTCATCCTTGACGGATTCATCGGGAACTTCAATGTTTTCCATGCCGTATTTTCTGATGAGAGATGCGGACTCCTTTTTGATACGTGCATTCTTGATAGCATCGGAACGTATTTCTTTTTCCATTGCTGTTGCTTTGGGCAGCCTTCTTGCATTTTTCATTTCTTCGGCTGCATTTTCATAGAAGTAAAGGCTTCCGTTTGCATAGTCAGCTCTTGCCTGAGCTAATCTTGCAATACCCGCTTCACACGAGAACTTATTGAGATCCTGCATGATAATCGATGCTCTTTCTATTGCAAGATTGGTTTCTTTTATTTCTTTCTTTTCTGATTTTGAAAGACTCTTATCGGCTTTGATTTTCTCTTTTCCGAAGTTTCTCTTTGCCTCATGGATAACACCCATGGCATCGGTCAGTTCGTCATCTTCAAGAACACCGAGAGAATAATTTTCAAACATCGCGCGGATTTTGAGAACTCCGACATAGGCTCTGTGTTTGTTTTCGGTTAAATCGTAGAAACAGAACGGAACAAGATTAAGGAAAGCGCCCAACGCCGAGCAAAGAATCAGAACCTCAAAAAGATTGTTTCTGATTGTGTCATCATAGAGAACATTATAATCCTCAAGCAGTCCCATCTTCTCATAAATTGCAGGATAAACCATGCCCGTAAAGAAACTGATAACCGTACCTATCATTCCGAGAGGACCGAAAAGTCCGTCAACTCTGACACCGGTTTTCCACTGATGATAATCTCTCATATCGGCACTGATCTGATGCTGAACAATGTTCCAGAATGTGTTGATGAATGTGTTGACATACCAGAGAACACAGATAAGAATAAAATTTTTATAAACAAAATAAAGAATGAGAAGAATAACAACGTTGATTGAGTTTGCGATTATGAGCAGGTTTCTTTTGCCCATAAACTTGATTGCAAGCGGTGCAAGAAGCATTGACCACAAGGCTGCATTGCCGATGACCGTATTTGCAACACCGAGCATTTCCTGGTGTTCTCCTCCGTTACCGTAAACAAACGACCAGCCAAGAACAACGCCGTAACCTGACTCAAGAAAAACAACCCAAGCCGCAGCCTGGATAATCCAATAATACTTATTCTTTGCAACCTCACGGATTGCATCGAGCAGTCTGACGGCTTCGGGCTTTTTCTTCGGAAGAATCAGTCTTTCTTTAACCTTACGGAAGAAAATTGTGCTGATTACAAGACCGATTAAGGTGAAAACAGGATAAATAACTCTGTAAGTCCAGATATTATTAAGACCCCACGTCCAACCTGCAAAAAGAGGAATAAAGAGATTCGTAAGAGTGGGCGCAAGTGAATAAACAACTTGCGAAATGCTCATTGCGTTTGCTCTCTCCTGGGCGTCAGGAGATATTATCTGCTGGAAATAGTTGTAGCTTTCAGTATAAAACGAAAGAAACTGATTGAGCAGGAAATACATCAACCATACAACCACTACCTTGGTGTTGTAGCTGAAATATTCATACGGCAACCATACGAAAAACATTGAAATAAAGACTATCGGAACGCCCGTTCTCCTGATGAAAGGCAGGAATTTACCGCCGGGAATATGATGGTTATCATAATACCAGCTTCTGAAAATTCCGATAGGAATGCCTATCAGATTGGCGATGGTCAGCATTATCTGCAAGTCCATCGGGCGCAGTCCTATGCTTGCACCAACAAGGAAGTTCGATGCACTGAGTCCTATCTGCGAAGCAAGCAGAGTGGTCCAGTAAAAACCGAATCCTGCACCGCTTAAGGAAGCAATTTCTTTATACGGGATGTTTTTGCCGCTTGGCGGTACACTCCAGTATTCTTTTACGGTACTGATTGCACTTTTGGCTTTAGATATGATTTCCATAAGCCGAAGCCTCCGTTTTATTTGTCAATTCCTTTGTATTCAGCCTTGACCTTTTCGTAGCTTTCAAGATTTCCTATGTCATAACGGCTGCCGGGCATTTCCATTGCATGAACATCTGTCTGTGTGCAAAGCCATGCAATATAGCTGCCGGGAGCATCCGTGCCGCATCCGCTGTCGATACCCTTCTGCACAAGCCTTGCATCAGCTTTTGTGTAGTAATAGAAAGGCGGGCAGCACCAATGGGTTGCGGGGGTTGGTGATTTTTCCGTCATATTGAGGACTTTGTCGTTTTCGTCAACCGTCACAACACCGCATTTGAGGAGCTTGTTGAACTCAGGTTCATAGTATCTCATTATGCAGGAGGTGCTTTTTAATTTTGCATATGCAACAAACCTTGTGAGGCTGAAATCGAGAACGTTATCGCCCGCAATTACAAGCATATCATCGTCAAGATTCAGCTTGTCAATCGCAAACCGGATATCTTTAACTGCGCCAAGACGTGTTTCGTTTGTATCGGTACCGTCATCAACAACGGTGACTTTCTGCGATTTAGTTTTTGCCCAGTCATCAAAATGATGAGCGTATTTATGGTTGGAAATCACAACATATTCGTCAACATCGCCCGATGTGTCGATATCATCGATAAGCCAGTCAAGAATGGTTTTTTCGCCGACTTTAAGAAGCGGCTTGGGGAAGTTTTCGGTTAAAGGATACAGACGGGTAGCATAGCCCGCCGCTAAAATAAGACATTTCATAATTAATCCTCCGGTTAACCCAAATTTACGCCGTCTGCACTTTCGCAGATATGCACGGAATATTTGCCTTCAAGATGAGGGAATGCCTCAAGATACTCACGGGTTACGGTTTCGATAATGCTTTCTTCAAAATCGGGATTTATAAGTGCCATACAGCAGCCTTTGAAACCAGCGCCTGAAAAACGTCCGCCGTAAATTCCTTCGGTATGGGTCATTATTTCATATAGTTTTTTAAGTTCGGGAGAGCCTGTTTCCCAGTTATAAATTGAAGATTTGCCGCTTTCGAATGAAAGCCTGCCGAATTCTTCGATATCACCGTTTCTCCAAGCCTCTGCGCCCTTCTGAACACGGTCAAATTCCGTATACCAATGTTCGGCTCGCTTACGCCAGTTTTCAGGCAATTTATCTTTATGTTCAAGGTAAACCTCATAGGGTACATCACGGAGATTGGTTTCTTCAAACTTGCCGTATTCCATGCCTGCATAAGCCTTCAGAGCATAGGCGGCACTTCTGCATTCATCAACTCTCATGTTGAAAGCCGAGCCCGCAAGAGAGCGTTCGAGACCGCTGAAAAAAATCGCAATCTTATACGGCTTCATATCGGGATGCTGAGGAATAAGCTCATATGTATCATTCTGCAAATCCATATAGAGAAGATGGTCTTTTTTGCAGTAAACTTCGCAAGACTGGTCCAATTTTCCGCAGGAAACACCGACATATGCATTCTCAGCTTCCTGTGAAATTGTGATAAGCTCGGCAGGAGTAAGCTCAATTCTGTTCATCGTGCAAAGTGCGGATAAAAATGTGATGATTACCGCCGCCGAGGATGACAGTCCGCCAATGGGAAGTTCACCGTCAACAACCGCACAAAGTCCTCTGCGCAGAGGATAACGCTTGTTGAGTGCAATTGTTGCACCGCGCAGATGGTCTGCCCAGTCACCCTGCACGGTTTCGGGAGTTGCTGCAACGTGCCACTGTGCACGCTTATCAAACTGCATTGATTTGATTTCGATAACGCCGTTTTCCTTGGGTCCGTAAGCAATATGTATGCCTTTATCAATAGCAAAACCCGTAATTTTGCCGAGCTGATGGTCGCTGTGTGCACCGATGGGACAGATTCTGTACGGTGTAAAAGCAGTATACTGTGCAGATTTTTTATAAGTCTGTTCAAACATTTGGGTTGCAGTCATTCAGTTTTTCCCCATTTCTGTCTATAATCTTTTTCATTATACCCTATAATTATTTTTCCGTCAATTAAATTATGAAAGTCTGCTCTTGATACATTACAGCTTGTATGATATAATCTAACAGAATTTTTAAAAGGGGCAAAGAAAGATGAAAAGAATAATATGCTTACTTTTGATTTTGTCGATGATATTTGTGATTCCGTTTGAGGTTTCTGCAGATGGGACTTCTTATGACACAGGAATGGTTGATATTCCTCAAAAATCAAACGATACAACCGAAATCAGAACACGCAAACAGGTTGACGGACTGCGTATGTACGTCGACGAAGAAAATCCCCTCTTTATGATAAGAAACTGCCCGATATGGGGCGGTCCTCAGACGGGTGATGCTTTTGCGGAATATGCAATCAAAACATATTACGCACTGCCCGAGGATGTCAGAAACTTTGCGGTTATTTATATCGACGAGGGACCGACAACTATGACTCCCGCAAGACAGCTTGAATTCTGGGATGAGCTTCTGACGGTTACCGATGAAGCAAATGTTCCGATTGTATGCCAGTCGGAATGCTTCTGCACCAACAAAACCCGTGACCCGTTTACTCAGGAAGAGCTTTCAGCAGTATTCAAAGAGCATCCTTCACTCATCGGTTTTGTTCAGGTTGAGCTCTCAACAAACGGCGTTACAAACGAAAAGCTTGCATATGATGAAGTAACGGAAGATAACGGAGTCAACAAAAATATCCTTGCAAGAATGAAATCCTGCATCAAGGCATGTGCTGAAAACGGCGGTCTTTTTATCTGGCAGGACATGGAATATATCTATTGGAAAAAGCTCAATTATGTCAATCATATTCTCAAAGACAGAGAGCTTTATGATCTTCTCAAAAGCAACACCGAAAACATCGTCATAATGGATAAACACAACGGTCACGGCAGACACTTTGCAAGCCAGGCAAACATTCTCGGATGCTGGCTCGACGATGTCTGCGGTAACTGGGGCGTAAATCTTGAAAATTTCCTCTGGTACGAAGAAGGATTTATCGAATACGACGACGTCGGAGTAAAGCCCAACGAGCCTGACCCGATTACCACAGCAAAATATCCCCCTGCCCTTTACGGCATTGATATGATAGCCGATATGGTAGGCGGCGCAACTGTTTACGCGATTGAGGGTACATTCAGCAGAGGCGGACTTTATCATTTCATTAATGGCGAAGTTGTTATGACTGCAACATTCTGGGATGTGCTTTACCCGATTTATCAGATAATTCTGAACGGATCCGTACCAAGCAAGGATCAGGTTAAAGAAAAAATCAAGGTCGCATATAAAATGACTCTGCCGTATTCCTATCCCCTCAGCGGTAACGACGCTCATTTTCTTCAGGGACTTTATTGCGATACATTCACTTTTTTGCAGGAGAAAATAGATAACACTCCTTATTTCGACTGCACAAAGGATTGGGTGCCCTCAACAGGAAGATATCACATAATTCCGATTCTTCCGATTTATTCAAATCCCGAAGAGGTTTTGCCCGACAGCTACATTCTCGATGACTTCAAATATTTCTTCAATCTGCTTTTTATAAATCCGATAAAGGTTAATTTCTTCAACAAACATTATGAAAAGACCTACGAGGGCAACGGAGTGCTGTTTGACATAAATGATTATATTTATATCTTCAACAGCAACGAAAATAAAACAATTGACAGCGAACAGACAGTCAGCTACACACTTCCTCAAAACAATCTGAAAATCAACACCACTTTTGCCGCACACACATATGCAGTCATAAAAGAGTCGGGAGAAAGGATTGACATCGATTTATGCAATCTCCGACTTGATTCCGATGCGGTATGCGCAGGATTTGAGGATGAAAACACCTTTATGATTTCTTACGCCAACGGCGGAAAAATGGATAATTCGAGAGATTTCAGAACTTCAGTCATTGAAATTTCTGGATTTGAAACACAACCGTCAACACTTATAGCAACAGGCTCAAACGGGGCAAAAGGCAGAGCTGTCTGGGACGAGGAAACAAAAACATTGACTCTTACCGTTATTTCAAACGGTGAAGTAAGGATAACAATTGAGTAAAACATAATAAGCGTGCAGATTAAAAATCTGCACGCTTTTCTTACGCCGTTTTCACATTATCCTTATTAATTTCGATGTATTCGGTTGCCTGCTCGAATGCGTCCTTACATTTGAGTCTGATTGTTATTCTTTCGCCTTCATGAATAAGGATTTCATCGATAAGCTCCAGAACAAGAGGTCTTGTCAGCTTCTCAATATTGCCGAGTTTCTTGAAGCTTTCGATAAACAAATTGTTCTCCATACCGTTTTCACGCTCTTCAAGCTTTACTTTCAGATTTTCAATTTCCTCATCAATCTTCTTGATTTTTTCCTGGAAATCATTTTTCAGATTATGATATTCCTCTTGCGTGATATCTCCCCTTTTCCAGTCAGGATAGAGGTCGAGTATCATACTCTCAACAAACTCTCTGTCTTTTCTGTGCTTTTCAAGCGCTTTTCCGATAATATCGTTTTCGGTTTTTCTTTTTGCACTGCTGTTTATGACTTTTATGATTTCATCATATTCCGTTGCAACCTCAACCATTTTTTGAAGAAATACAAGCACCGCGTTTTCAAGTTTATCAATACGGATGGTATGATTTGTACAGGAATCCTTGCTTATCCTTGCTGTTGAACATCGGTAGTAATGATATTCTTTCCCGTTCTGCCTGTTGGATTTCTTTGACATTCCTCCCAGACAGTCGGCACATCTCACCAAACCCGCAAAAAGCTCGGCTCTCTTTTCTGTCTTTGACTCTTTTATATTACGGCCAAGCAAATCCTGTGCCCTTTCAAAGGTGGCTTTATCTATTATCGCTTCATGAGTGCCCTCAACAACATACCAATCATCTCTCGGTACAGAAACACAATTCTTGAGTTTATAACTCAGCTTTTTATTCTTTCCCTGCACCATATTGCCGAGATACATCTCATTTTTCAGAATTCTGCGCACCGAGCTTTCGGGCCATAGACCTTCGTTTTTTTTTCGTCCCGGATGCTTATAGTTAAAACCTTTTGACTTTTTGTATGCCGACGGATTAAGTATTCCGAGTGAATTAAGTTCTCTTGTTATACCGAGAATCGTCGTGCCTGAAACATATTTTTTAAATATCATCCTGACCACACTCGCCGCTTCTTCGTCAATTATCAGCTTATGGCGGTCCATGGGATTCTTGAGATATCCGTAAGCGGGAAACGAACCTATAAAATCACCGTTTGTCCGCCTTACATTCAGAGTGCCCTTGACATTAACGGATGTCATCGCGGCAACGCTTTCGTTAATAACATTTGTGACACCTACTGTAATACACTGAGTTGCTGCGTTCATATTTCCCGAAGCGGTGTCAATGCCGTTATTGATTGCGATGAATCTGACGCCGTAGCGAACAAAATAATTCTCGATATAATAACCCGAATCGGTATAGTTTCTGGCAAATCGGGACAAATCTTTGACTACAACACATTTAATTCTACCCGTAGCTATATCGTTTTCCATACGCTTGAATCCGGGTCTGTCGAAGTTTGTTCCCGAATAGCCGTCATCGACATAAAAATCACAAAATTCAAGTTCAGGGTGAAGTTTCAGAAACTCCTTGAGAATCTCTTTCTGTGACATAACAGAATCGCTTTCAGCTTTGTCTCCGTCTTCCCTTGAAAGTCGGACATAAAGAGCAGTCCTGAGGATATTAACATTCCCGTAAAGCTGCTCTGATACTGTATTGTTCTTATACAAATTAGTGCTACCTCCACCGGGCAACACGGTTATCATACACTTGAATTATACCGCATCGCCGTATGAATTTCAATTTGTAACTTTATCCTGCAAGAATTGCATCTGTGAGAATTTCTGAAAAATCTTTCCCGCCACTGAATTCAATCTTAACAACAACGTCATCAACCCTGAAAAGATAAGGATTGCCTACCTGTGCAATAAAATCATCTGCGCGGCGATTTAATGGCGCTTTTCGGTTTGTCTTGATATTTCTCAAATCGACGAGTTTTTCGGCATTACAGACTGATATATCGGCATTTCTGAGCATCTCGCAATCGTTCAATCCTGAATCACTCCTTACGGAATGATTTTTGGAACTTTTTTCGTTTTCTATTCCGAAAACATTTTCTGAATGTAACAGTTTGGCATGAATCTGCTACTTTCGGTTAGTTTTTGCCTAAGTTATGACAGATTCAAAATGCGAAAATTTTTTCGCTATGGTTTTTTTACAGATTCTGTCATTTTTTCGAAGATTTTTTAAAAATTTTTTATTTTTTTCTCCGAATGACTCATTTTTTTACAGTTATGACAGATTGCCGAAAAAACAATTCAGAAAACAGACTTATGTGTTTAGGTATGAGAAAATTGTTGTATCATTTCTCCAATGTGATAATTTAAAAATGCTTGTTGCGAGCACCGCCAGTTTCAGGTATTTTCCGTCGTTACCCAATCGACGCGCTTTTTCGCGATTTTTTCCACGCAATACCCACCAACCGCATATTTCCTTTTTATCAAAATAACGCGGTTTGCCCGTTTTGGGATTGATATTGTATTGGTTCCATCGTGACAGAATTTCCCTCTCCAACTGTTTTGCGTATTCGGGATTTTCGCGAATTTTCTCAACTTGAATCTTATAATATTCTTTCGCCGATTCGGCTCTGAGTTTATGCAGATTCAGATGGTTTTTAAACATCTCTGGCGGAAACACGGGTTCATCAGGTCCTACACGTTCAAAATACTTGCGAATAAATGCTACGTCTTCAGGTTTGTTCAATCGATTTAACGTATACTTCCCTCCTTTTCCCCGAAGAACCTCAACGCACCAATATCCGCTCTCATCTTTTTTGAAATTACAGCCGTTAAGCTTTTTCAGTTCGTCTTTTCTGATTCCGACCCTCAAATTAAAATCGACGAGTTCTTTCCATGCCTCGTGCGATAAATCGGATGATTTCTGAGGAGCGAAGGATTCTTTTCTGCCTCGAATGTATTCGGCAGTATGCCGCACAGGTTTGTTTATATCCTTGAGTTTCACGCCGTCGAACGATACAGCCACAGCCGCGAGATAGGTATGAATTGTACTGGCCGTGTATCCTTGCTTTTTTAATTCATCACAATACGCTTGTGCGTATTTCATATTACAGCAAGACTCATAATCGCGGCAGTCAAAATTCTCCCTGCAAAATTGCACATATCGGTAACTGTGCCGAAGAAACTGACGATAGGTTTTATGGTTCGCGTAATTCTTCGCTTTTAATCGTTCATCAACATTTTTCATTATCTGTTGAGTGACGCTTAACCGTCTTTGCTTTTCAGCCATTCAATCTCCTCCTCGCGCATCTCCGCACTGTGCCAGAATGCAGATAAACTGTAACATGAATACTCATCGCAAATAACATCAATGCTGTATTCTTCTCTGTCTATCGTTATTTTTTCATATTTTTCTTCATTGAAAATTTTCAATGCCGTATATTTAAAAAACTTGTCCCATACAGCATCTTCGCTGTCAACTGAATAATCAATGAAATAAAAACTTTCGTGAGCATAGTCGCAGTCGGGAGAATAATCATCATAAACCCAATTTGAGAATTGCGTATATCCCGCCATATAAATTTTCGGCGTTTCCCCAAACTTTTTACTTTTCAGAAATTCTTTCAATTTATTTTCTCTGCATACATAAAATTTTTCACACATAAAATCATTCCTTTTTATTATTCTGGTAAATTGTCTTGGCACTGTTTTCGCTGCAATAAACAGCCCCGAGCGACGGATCTGATCGGGTCGACACTCCGATCACGATGATGCCCGCTGATCCGAATCAGCTGTTACGCCGCCGCAAAATCTGGTTATATTCCCGATTTACCCGATGAGTAATCGGATATAACCATTTTTGCGTGAATAATTCACGCTCTTTCACGTTGGCTCTCCTGACCTGCGTTTTTGTTTTGTTCGGCTGTCACTCTCCCAACGTCTGTATTTGATATGGTTATGACAGATCCGTTGACAAAACAATCGCATTTTTATCAATACTTTATCTCAACCGCAACACAGAATTTTCCGTACGCTTTACCCGAATATAAAATGTAAGCTACATTGATGCTCTCCAACGCATCCTTGACAGTTTCTGTTAACGGTTCGTCGCAAATACACATCAAATGCTGGGTATGTGATTTTTTACTATCGCTGACAGACATTCCCGCAAACTCAAATTTATGCCCTTTGACAAAATCATTGAATGTTTTTTTCGATTTAACCGGCTCGATTTTGATTCTGATACTCATCTTATCACCACCTTTAATTGGGTTATGACAGATGCAAGAGAAAAAAGTTGTTCAAAAATAAAAAAAGAGCATTACATATAACTGCAATGCCCTGTATATCATTTGAATCTCTAAATAATATTGTTACATCCAAAGAGCTGACCCCATCTTTTTACTTGTTTTTTAGCAATAACTTTGTGATATTATCTGCTTATCTCTGCTATTTTATCACACCCTGAAACTGTTGATGTATAACGGATTGTGATGTGTGGGACAGAAAAATATACATTTCATCAAAAACATTTACAAATCCGAAAATAAATCTACATTTTTCAAAAAACACATACATTTCTATTTCAATCTGTCATAACCTCACTAAAATCAAAAAAGTGAGGTTATGTTATGTATTCTGTAGCTATTGCAAACGAACTTATCCGTGATATCCGCCCCGTTGATTCAAAAAGCGTTTTGGTGCTTAATCCAATGGAATTCAGGGTCAGATATTTATTGATTTCTTTAATCCAAAAAGACGATTATGAGTTTGAATCAATTGACATTTCAATTTCAGAATTTGCAAAATATTTCGATTTAAAATGGGGCGGGCCGCAAACAAAAACTCTTAAGTACGCCATAGAAAATCTGATTGAAAACAAATATATTATTGACGGTGATATTGTGCGGTGGCTATCGCCCGAATCTTATTTTTCTGACGGTAATATTCATCTGAAACTTGATGATTCCCTTGCACCCTATCTTCTCCGTCTTAAAAACTATTTTACATTGTATAACTACGAATCTGTGGCTAAATTCAGATCGAAATACTCCTACCGGATGTATGAATTTTTGAAATCTGTTGAAGGTGTGGGTTTTTATAAAATCAGCCTTGATGATGCAATATTTTTGTTGTCTGATAACTGTTGTAAAACAAAATCCGAATTTGTAAAAAGAGTTCTGACACCCGCATTAAACGACATCAATGCCTATTCCGATTTAAAGATCAAACGGAAATTTCATAAACCGTTCGGGAAACCCGAACAACTGTGGTTCAGCATCCGCAATAAAAACGATGACACAACTCAAGAGAATATCATTTATCACGGTAAATCCGTGTTATCCGCAAAGAAAGAGCCTTTGGATGACGAGAATCTGACTCTTGTTTCTGTGGATATGGATGACAAGCTCAAAAATATTGTTGAAGATGCAAAGCGGGAAATGTTCTGTGCTCCCAAAAAGAAGACCAAACCCCGTCGCTTTAAAGGACAGGGTTCGGTCTGAAAACAAATGATATAAAGGAGTGTGTGGAAAAAGTAGTACTCAATCTGTAAAAATCATAGCTATATACCAGAATTCTCCGTCGTAATATTCGGCAATTCCGCAATGTTTATATCGTGAATTCAAAAGATTTGCTCTGTGCAATTCGGAACGTTTCCACGCTTCGACAACATTTGTGTCCGTTGCATTACGGTGTCTTGCAAGATTTTCTCCCGCAACATTCCATACGGCATCTGTATCATTCAGAAGCGAAGAAAACGCTGAACCGTCAGGTCTGACATAGCTCCATTTTACCGAAGATTCTTTTGCCCTTATTTGAGCGATCTCTCACAGAATATCCGATATTTTCAGCGGTTCAAGGTTCGCTGTTTCTCTGTGTTTGTTTATTATTCCAACCATATCCGATACATCGACGGATATGGTTGTTTTTTCTGCCGGGGTTGTTTGTTCAACCTCTCGTTCAGATATTAGCGTTGTTATTTCTGCTATTATTTTTGTGACTCTTTTTTCAACATACAATTCTTCAAACAACGGATTCGTAATCATTTCTGTTTCGTTCAGCAAGGAATACTCTGTGCAATCCGTTTCACACTGTGCTCCGCAACCTGCAATAATCAGAAATGATATCAGCAGGATTATTATTGAACACTTACTCATAAATCTCCGACCTCGGGAACCGGAACAAGTCTGTCAACAAAGAAACCGATTTTGTTTTTGCAAAGATCGTCAACTTTTCTTAATGACATAATCGCGCACGAAGAAAAATTTTGCACTTGATTTTCTTTGTGAATCACCAATCCGATCGGTTCAGAGTCGGTAACTAAAAAACCTATCGATGAATCAGATCCGTGCAACCAATTTGCGATTTCAAAAGAGTGTTTGCTTATAGTTTTACGAATCAATCTCAAAGCTGATTCTTCGTTGAAAACACTTGATGTATATCGGATTTTGTTCGCTTTAAGTGCTCGGAAAAGTTGATTGTTGCTTTGGCTATATGCCACAAGCTCATCATCCTCATTACGGCAAAAAAGATTTGTCCACCTGTTCCCAGATATCAGTTTTTGGATTTTCCTTTCGATATTCAACACAGAACAGTCTTTGCTCTTCCATTCATTCAGTAATGTTATTGTTTTTAGCCTCCTATCTTAACGGAATAACTTTGCTTACACAAAAGCCTGCTTGATTTGCACGCTTTTCAAACACGAAGACAGCCTCACGGATTTCGCTCTCTACGCCATTACTGTTTTGATAATAACCAACAGGCGTTTTCAGTCCCTTAACTCCGAAATCAAGCGTCGGTAAATCATTGCGAAGAAAAGGAATCAAAAGAAAAATGCAGTCCGTTAAAACCTGCTTTATCACTTCCCGTGCGGTTTTCTCGGAATAGCAGATTCCAGGAATTTTTCCATAGGTTTCAATCTCGGTGTTCTGACTGTAATCTATGCAGTATTTAATTTGGTCATAGTTTTCATCAACAGTAAACAGACTTACTGCATTAGAACAATTCATAAACAGCATTTGCGTTTCTCTGATAATTTCGGCATCATCCAGCTTATGCCATCGTTCAATTAACGTCATCATTTATCTTTCCTTTCTTTGTGTTGTTGGTTTTTCAGATATAATCTATTGCATTGTTTTCACCTCCAAATGCCATTCGGTTGTTTTAATTATGACATTTTAGAAGCTGCTCAATCTGCAAAAACATCAATAATAAATTTTGCACCGTTCTTAAAACCGTTTCTGAATGAATCACGGTTTGTTTCGCTGTTGACGTAAGACCAGGCATCCAGATAACTTTCGAACAGCGATAATTCATCCTCCTTCAGCAATTCAAACAGTTCTTTCTCGCTTTCCGAAAGCGCACTCATTTTCTTTCTGAACAATTTATTTTGATTTAACTTTGAGTTTTGCGGTTCAATGTTGCCGTAGTAGAAATCGTTAATAAATATTTCATCACCTCCCTTTCTGTTGTTATCATTTGCTGTCACCTCCATCTGTCACATCAAGTTATCTTTGTTATGACAGACGGGTGATGATTGCAATTTGCAAAAATCAAAAAATATGGTATAATATGTTTATAAGTAACTGAAAACAGAACATACGATTTTCTTGTTTAAACTTTTCATTTAACAACGGCACACACTTCGGCTTGATTTTATCATAGTTTTATGATGAAATATAAACTAAACTGAAATGTATGGGAGGAACAGAATGAAAAACTCAAAAGATTTCGTTATCGAAAACGGTCACTTAAGAAAATACATCGGCAGCGATGCTGATGTCGTTATCCCTGATGATGTTGTTGAGATTGATCCCGTCGCATTTGAAAACTGCGTAAATCTCGTATCTGTATCAATCCCCGATGGGGTAATAGAACTTCATATCGGTGTTTTTTACGGCTGCCATGAATTGACAACCATCTCATTTCCACACAGCGTTGAAAAAATAGGCGGTATGTTGTTTTTTGATTGTCCGAAACTTTCGACTTTTATACTCCCTGAAGGTATAAGCGGATTCAAGGGGAGTGTCCTGGAACAATTATGGGAAAGTGTCAGCGACAAGTATAACAAAAGAGCTCTTACTTACGCCCTTCTGAAACAATATCCAAAGTTCGTCGGAGAAGTCGGCAAACTGAAAAGAAGGACGCAATCAAACATAAAGCCTTTTATCACAAGAGCTTTGGCAGAAGATGACTCAGATTTTTTCTACAGCCTTTTCACATACGCAGGGACACTGTCAGTATATGAATTTGAAGATTATGTTGAAAGATGCAAAAAATCAATAACGCTTGAACAACTCCAGCATTATCACAATGAATACGAAGCAAAATTTAAACGTTGAATAAATACATAAAAAGCAAAACCTCCGGCGGTAGATTTTTCTGCCGTCGGAGGTTGTTTTTTCTTTATTCAACTGTACCGATTTGCTCATCAGTTTCAACCAAACTTCCGTTTTCGTTGATTCTGTAAACCCTTGTGCAATATTGGAGCATGCTCGGTCTGTGGGTGGTAATGATTCGTGTTCTGTTGGTGTATGCCTTCATCATATTTGCAAGAACGGTTTCTTCCGTTTTTGCATCAAGAGCACTTGTTGCCTCGTCCATAACAATGATGGGAGCATCGCGAAGAATCGCTCTTGCGATTGAGATTCTCTGCACCTGACCCTCCGAGAAATTAACACCCTTTTCGCTGATTTCGGTGTTGATTCCGAGAGGCAGCTGCTCAACAAAGCTCCACGCATCCGCAATCTTGAGAGCATCGATTATTTCATCATCTGTTGCTTCGGGACGGACGATGCGAAGATTATCCGAAACAGTACCCGAAAAGACTGCGTTACCCTGAGGCACGTAAGAACAGAATCTTCTTGTGCTTTCGGAAACGGGGATTGTCATTCCGTCTTTTGTTTCAACGGTAAGGCTTCCCGAATCGGGTTCAATGAGTCCGAGAATAAGCCTTAGCAATGTCGTCTTACCTTCACCCGAGGGGCCGACAAACGCTATTGTTTCACCGGGTTCAGCCCTGAATGTTGCACTGCCGACTACGGGTTCATCGCCGTCTGGATATGTATATTTCAGATTATCGCAAACGATTGTCACACCGTTTTCGTTTGCGGATTTTTCCATTTTCTGCGCCTGTTCATCATTCTTGTTTTCTTCGAGCGGGAGATCGGTTATTTCCATTATTCTGCCCGCCGCGGTTGCAATTGTGATTGCGCCCGGAAGAAGGGCAACAAGCGACGAAAACGAGCCTGTCAGCTGACCCGAAATCTGAAAAAACAAAGTCATTGTACCGTAGGAAATTTCATTATTCCAGAGTCTGTAAACACCCCATCCGTAGCAAGTATATGCAACAACAAGACCTATAACAGACATACACAGACTCATAATGATTGAAAATTTATCGTGATCCAATCTTATCTTTCGGTAAAGATCAAGATTGGTCTTCATCTGTTCTACGTAACGCTTGGTGATATCAAATGCTTTTATCGTCTGTAAATTCTGGATAGATTCGGAATAAAACGATAGGATTTTGCCGTTCATTTCACGGCTTTCTTTGTTATATTTGCGAATCATCTTCATTGTGATTCTCGATGAAAGCACAAGAAACGGTGCACTGATAAAAGCAAAAATCGCCATTGTCGGGTCATAGTAAAGCACAACCGCAAGACAACCGATAAACTGTGCTGCCTTTGTGAAAACGCCGGGAATATATGTGATAATACTGCTCGAAACTGAGGCTACGTCACCCTCAATTCTATTAAGCAGATCTCCTGAATGATATTTTCTGATGTCTTCCCATTTTGAAAAGACTATATGTTCATATGCACCGCTTCGTATTTCGTTGCTGATTTTCGTTCCGACTATGGTTGCGATTCTCGAAATAGCCGAGCTGATAATTATCTGCGCAAATCCGAGGCCCACTGCCATTGCAGCATCACGAAAAACCGTGTCCCCATTATGAGTGACAACAGAGTCTATTAGATATTTAGTTGCGACGCTTGAGCCAAGACCCATTGCAGTGCTTACAAGACCTATAATGACATAAAAAGCTATCTGAAAACGATATCTCGATGCATATCGTAAAAGCCATTTCCATTCTTTCTCAAGCGAACGGAATAGCTCGATATATTCGATTGGTTTCTTCATAACTTCACCCCAATTCACAACTGTAATTCAATTACAATAATATGAATTTTAGCATATGTAACAAGGAATTACAATATTTAAATAAATTTTTCCAAAACTATGCATTGACATTGCATTATAAAAAGTATATAATATTTATAATTATGAAAAAATATTACTTTATATGTAAAAATTTAATCTGTATTGATGCGGAATATTTTCCCGACGACAATCCTGTTCGGGCACAGTTCGAAACAGAGGGTGGTGATGCTGACATCAACATCACCTGCAAAATCTGCAACGAATTGCCCGAAGTTCCGCAAAACAGCCGAAAGACTGGAGAATTCATTATTTCGTCCGAAGGCAATACCATTTACCGTGCGCTTCCCATGGGTACCGCACCTGGCGCGCTGACGGTTTATTCTGCCGACAACACTTCACGGAGTGAAACTTATTTCACGCATAAAAGCTTCCCGATTATGGCAGACAGCAGATTTATGTGGAGCTCGGTTTCACTTGCTCAATTGTTGTTGGGCAGAAACGCATTTTTTATGCATTCATCATTCATCTCGGCAAACGGCAAAGCGATTCTTTTTTCAGCGGCAAGCGGCACGGGCAAAAGCACTCAGGCTGCTCTGTGGGAAAAATATCGCGATGCCGAAGTCATCAACGGCGATAAAGCGGGCGTTCTTGTTGAAGACGGAATTTATGCTTGCGGAGTTCCATTCTGCGGGACCAGCGGAATATGCAAAAACAAAACATTTCCGCTCGGAGCAATCGTTTTGCTCAGTCAGGCTCCTGAAAACACGGCAAGACGCATTTCAGGAATCGAGGCAATTCAGCGAGTATTAAACAACATTTATCTCGACATGATTGCCCCCAACGAGCAAACAGCAATTGTCGATTTGCTGATTGAACTGCTGAAAACTGTTCCCGTCTATTCATTCGGTTGCACAGCAGATGAAAATGCGGTTATAACTCTTGAAGAAGAACTGCGAAACGGAGGTGTTATCTGAATTGGTATCGGACCACGATAAATTAATATCAACTCTTTTTGCCAAAGCAGATAAAGACTCAATTCCTCTTTCAGGTTCGTTTGAACTTACCTCTCGCTGTCCGCTTGATTGTAAAATGTGTTATATCCACCACAAAGAAAACGACTGTAAGGCAATCGGACTTGAGAAAAGCACGAATTGGTGGTTAAAGCTTGCTGAAGAATCAAAAAATGCAGGAATGTTTCTGCTGTTGCTGACGGGCGGTGAACCCTTGCTCAGAAAAGATTTCGACGAAATATATCTCGGTGCAAAAAAAATGGGACTTCTTGTTTCGGTAAACACAAACGGTGTTCTCATTGACGAGCAAAAAATAAAACTGTTTGCGGATAATCCCCCGCAAAGACTCAACATAACCCTCTACGGCACATCTAAAGAAACTTACTCTGCTCTGTGCGGCAACGGTGAGGCATATACCAAAACCGTTAACGCAATCAGAGAACTGAAAAAAGCAGGTGTTGCCGTTAAGATAAATTACAGCATTACTCCCCACAATGCAGGCGATACAGCCGAAGCATATGATTTTTCAAAATTGCTTGATATTCCGATTCAGGCTGTCAGCTATATTTTTTCGCCCGTCAGAGCCTGCGGTGAAACGGTAAGGCTTTCTGCGGAAGACGCAGCTAAAGCACAGTTTGAATGGAGAAAACGCATTCTCGGCGATGAAGCGATGAAAAATTACATTCTGTTTAATGAGGGGCAAGCCAACGACCTGTGCGGCGAGAGAATCAACTGCCGTGCGGCGCTCTCAACTTTCTGGGTCAACTTCGACGGCACAATGACGCCCTGCGGAATGATGACAAACCCGTCAATCCCCGTAACGGATTTCAACTCTGCATGGGAGATGCTGAAAAACGAACGGCAGAAAATTCTGCTTCCCAAAGAATGCGGAAATTGCCCGATTCGAAAAAACTGCGATATGTGCGCTGCTGTTTCGATGGCAGAATGCGGCAAGAGTGACTCTGTTCCGCCCTATGCCTGCAAAAAGGCTCACGAATATCAGAAAATATGCAATGAATTTATTTCACGGCAATAATGTCCAATCTTTTCCGATTTGGATTTAAATTATAAATTATTTTTTAAGCATAAAATGGAGGTAATTTTATGAAAGCATTCAAAAAAGCGATTGCTCTTGTGCTTTGTCTTGTAATGACCGTCGGCATTTTCGCTGTTTCGGGAATTACTGTTGACGACATTGCAAATCTGTTCCCCAAAGCAGAAGCAGCAATCACGCTCGGCGGAATCACTCAGCAGAGAGTTGTTTCGAACTATGAATCTCTCTACAGAAGCTACCAGAAAAGATTCTTCAACGGTGAAGAAACAAACTGGCCCACTAACTTTGTTATTCCCGGTCTCGGCGATAACGACGACTTCACTCCTCAGGGTATGACATACTGGAAAGCCAAGGAATGGATTCTCATTTCAGCTTATGATGCAGGCGGTTCGGACCCCTCTGTTATCTATGCACTTGACGTTGTTTCAACCGACCTTGTTGCAGTTTTCAAGATGCAGAATGCCGACGGTTCAACCAACCTCAGCCACGGCGGCGGTATTGCTGCATCCGAATACAACTTCTACTATGCTGATTCAGGCTCAAAAATCAGTTATGTTCCTCTTTCGGAAATGGATGTTGCTCCCGGAACAACCAAAACCATTAAGCTCAAAGACAGCATCGACCTCAACAAAGAACTCAACGGCGTTGCAACATCATACTGCTGTTACGACGAAGGCGTTCTCTGGACAGGTAACTTTTATATCTCCAGCGACGACAGATACAATAAAGAGTTCGCAAGCGATTATAAGCAGACTCTTATGGGTTATAAGCTTGCAGGTAACTCATCTGCAGAAGAATGGTATTATCTCAAGAACGGCTATAACCTTGTTAAACTCAACAGCGACAGCCCCACAAACAACATTACCTCAGGTGCAGTAACTTACAGAAGCTATAATGTTGACGGTGCAAATGCTGAAATCCGCGGTACTGTCACAACAGACACCGCTCTCGGTGAAGTCACACCCACCTTCGCTTCAGTTTCACTTACCGAAGGTAAGAAATACAAGATTGAATTTATTGCCGATAACAACCTGAGCGATATGTATATGTTCGCTCCCAACGGCGGTCACTGTAACGTAAAGCAGTCACAGGCTTCAAAAGTCACAAATCTCGGCAACGGCAAATATCATTATCAGATGATATTCACCGCAGGTCTCAAACCCACAGGTGCAGACAGCTCATGGCCCACAACTCAGTCAACAAACGGTACTTACACAGGTACATATACAATCCGTTTTGACCAGGACAATATTCCTGCAGGCGGACGTTCATTCAACATCACAGACTTCTCAATTTCAGAGTATGTTGAACCCCAGGGCTTTACACCCAACTCAAAGTTTGAGGGTATCGGCTGCCAGGGTAACCCCACTTATGTTATCCTTCTGAATATGGACAAGATTCAGTATGCTATGGTTGATAAGGGCAAGATTTACATCAGCCGTTCATGGAGCCGTTCACATTCAACCAATCACTCCAGAGACCTTGTTATCGGCGATATCGACCTTACTATGCCCGGTAACGAAAACAGAACAATCAACGGCAGAACCAGACCTGTTCATATTATCAAATATGCAGACTGTACCCATTTTGGCGGTGACAGCAGCTCAAGCACACTCAATCAGATGCTTTACATGGGCGAAGCTCTCTGCGTTATCGATGACTATCTCTATATGTTCGGCGAAAGTGCCGCATATACTTACAGAGCAAAAGAAGACAACAAATGTCCCGAACCCATAGACGTTATCTGGAAGATTGACCAGTATGCAATTCAGGGTCTCACAAGACCTCACGAAGACGTTGCCTCCGTTGAATATCAGAAGGTTAACTCACTCAGCGAACTCAACGGCTACGATGAATATATCGTTCTTTATGAATCAGCTATCAAAGACCCCGTAACACAGAGAAATATTCTTTATCTTCTCGACTCAAACGGCGGTTACGGCGATACCAAGCTTCCCAAGAAGGCAAGTGCAAGCGGCATAACAGCAGCCAACACAGGTGACACAAGAGGTATTGTCGGCTACGAAATCAGAGATTATTCCGTTGACGGTACAAAGCTTATTCTTAATGCAGAGGATGACGCACACAAATCTCTCCACTGGCAGTTTGAATCGGGCGCATCAACCTCACTCAGACTCAAAAACAGAGAACTTTACTTTGCAAAGAACCCCTATCTCTATGTTGGTGACTCTCTTTTCGCAATGACAACAACCGCATCTTCCACCATGACCATCAAGGACTGGGGCAACGGTGAATTCACAATCTACGGCAGCGGAGAATATTACTCCATCTGGTGTAACGACGGCTCAGTTCCGGCTTCAGTAACAGCTTATACAAATTTCTATTCAAGCCACGGTCAGAGCGGTTTCGCTCCCAACTACCACAACCTTGAAGAAATTCCCGGTACTTTCCACATAACCAACAACGGTCAGCCTGCATTGCCTACAAATGAACAGCAGGCATTGCATATCTACAAGCGAATTTCAGACCCCTATGCTTCATCTTATGAAACTCAGGTTTATACCGACCTTCAGGCAAAGCTTACCGCAGACGGCACATATAACATTACTCTTGAAACATATGCTACCAACGCTCTCCAGTATCAGCGAGTTGACCAGAGACCCACAGACTTCGTTTTCGTCGTTGACGTTTCAGGTTCAATGGACCAGCAGGATGCTTACGGTTACAACACAAGTTCCGACTGGAGTCCGCTTAAAATGAGCCAGGCTTGCGGCGATGTCAGCAATAGCTTTTTCTCCAGAGGTTCTAACTATAACACCGCACACTCAGGTAATTTCTGGTTCAGATTCCCTGACGGTGAGTTTGGTCAAATTCATGTTGCTTTCAACGAAAGAGGCAGTTCCTCCGCATACGCACGTGATCTCTGGCTCTGGGCAGAACATCCTGTAACCAAGAGATGCTACCGCCTTTCAAAATTCGGCTTTATGACAAAGGGTAACTTTAACGGCGGTGCTGATTGGGATCAGGACAGTGCTGCAAGAATCACAGATGCAGATTTCCTTGCGAATCACCTCACTCTCGGTTGGGCAAACGAAGCTGCCGTTATGGTTGACGTCAATGCAGACAGATATATGACAGACTATCACGGCACTAGCTATAACTCAACTGGCGAAAGAGCCGGCTACGAACTTATGCATCACCACTATTCAGATGCAGGTGTTACAGCTTCATATTACACCCACGGTGCTTGCCAGAGAATTCTCGGTGTTAAACAGGCTATGGATAAGCTTGCCGTTAAAATTCAGCAGGAAGCAACACGCTCAGGTCTTGACCACCGTATCGCAATCGTTACCTCGGGTTCTGACGGAACTTATGTTTCAGACGGACGCCCCTGGGCAAACACAGGTATCCTTACTAACAGCGGCACATGGAAGAATTACACGGGCGGCACATCACTTTCCACCGCAGACTATCAGTCCGTATTCTTCAGTGCAAAGAACTCAGACAACATTTCCACAATAAGAAACTACATTACCAATCAGCTTCCTTGTTACGGTCACTCTCCCATCAACCAGGGTCTGACCCTTGCAAGTAACATCATCAATGCGCAGAAATCAGCAGGCACAACCTATGACGTTAACGGTAACAGAAGTGCGGTTGTTGTTGTTATTTCCGACGGCGCGGCAGGCGGTGACAACGACGACTACAGAAATGCCACCAACGCCAACAACTGCGCAAACGATGCTATCGGTAACGGCGGTCTGAGCCTCAAAAAGAACGGTGCATATATCTTCACTGTTCAGATCGGTAGCCAGGACTACGTTTCAGGCTTTGAAGAAACAGACTTCATGAAGTACCTTTCTTCAAAATACACAGGTTCAACAAGCATGACCGATCCCGGTCCCCTCAATACAAAGGAAAACAACTACTATATCAACGTTCCCGTCGGTTCAAGCTTCAATATTGACACCATCACAAACAGTATCTTCAACGGAGTTATTGCAAACTCAAACAACGCTATCGCATCGCTCAATTCAAGCTCTGTTCTCCGTGAGCATCTGACAGATGCGTTCGACCTTACAAACGCAACCATCACATATAAGACTGCAACAAGCCGTTATGACGGTATCGGCAGACTCTATTTTGATGCTCCTCAGACAACATCGGGTGTTACCGCAACAATCGACAAAAACACCAACAATATCGAAGTTACAGGCTTTGACTACACCGCAAAGAACGTTTCTGAATACAACTCAAAGAACGGCAACGGTGCAAAGCTTATTATCGAAATCACGGGCGTTATCGCCGATGCTGATGCAGAGCTTCTCAACACCTCAATCAACGACACTTCAAAAACAGCTCTTTATCAGAACAGAAGCTATATGAGCGATACTCTTGCAAACGATAAACCCGTTAAGAGATTCCCGACATATCACTTCTCAATCCCCGAGTATACCTACTACATGGACTACGATATTCCCATGTATGACTCGGACATCAACGGTACTCTCTGCTCCGTTGACTCAACCCTTCAGAAGCAGTCAACCTATAAGACCAGCCTCAGCACAGGTAATATGGGTATTCAGTTTGTAAACGGCAATCAGGATATGGTTTATACCCTTAACAGCCAGGCAGGTCTTACGGAAAAACTCTCCAAGGGTTATGTCCTCATCAAGAGAGATGACGGCTCCTATGACTGGTTCCGTCTCAACATAGTTCCCGCTTCAACGGTTTATTACGAAGAGAACAAAATGGATGTTCTTGACGGAACACAGAGCTTCCCCGAATGGACACAGAACGGTTCATTTGACGGTAAGTATCAGACGCTTTCAAGCAACAGCGACGTTTTCGGTTTTGATTCAACCTACTGCAACAGCAAAGATAATTTTTCACTCGGTACCCATAAGGTTGCCACGGTTACTTCCTCAGACAAGCGAAGCGATACCCAGACATTCACCTTCACAGGTATAGGCTTTGATATTATTTCTGCCTGCGGCACCAACACGGGTCTTCAGACCGTTACCGTAAAGAAAGAGGTTGACGGTGCGCAGAAGATTGTTAAGGTGTTCATGATTGACACCTACTATAATGACAGCACCTATGGCACGGTTTATCAGGTTCCCATTGTTCAGTTCAAGGGAGATTACGGCACCTACACGGTTGAAACAACAGCAACCTATGTTTCATTTGCAGGTGCTCTCAAGCATCCCACAGTAAGCACAAACGCAATTGACGGCACAGAGATCACATCATCTTCAGCTGCTGCAGATTCCGTTGAAACCGACGAAATCTTTGCACAGCTCGGCATGGATGAACTTATTGGTCAGGATGTTGAGTTTATCTGGATGGATGATAATTCCGTTCTCAACGGTGGCACGGGAGTTGAAGGATCAACCCTCTCAACTCAGGCGGGTGAAAACGCCGTTACCTCACTCACAAACTATATCGACGGTTTCCGTATCTACAACCCCCAAGACTACAATGATGAATACATCGCAAGCGAAAAGAACGCAACATTCTACAGCGTTATTGATGCTATTACAGCAGGCAGTATGGGAGGCGACAACTTTGTAGGTTATCTTGAAGGCGGCGCAACAGGGTCAGTCTTCGCCGATTATCTCACAAGCGGCGGTCCCAAGTACGAAGTATACCTCAAGCCTGATGCATCAATCGCATTCCGCTTCAAAGCAACCGATTTCAAAAACGATTATCCCAGAGCAATGGTAAGCGTTCGTGCTGCATCAGGCTCACCCAAGGCAAAGTTTGTCAACACCAATGATCTTACCCATGCATATGAAACCGATGTTCTCAGCGGTTCCGAAACATACTATGATATTACCGACAATGCTCTCGGTGTCGACAGTGACGGCAGCTTCATCCTGACAGTTACAAACACAGGCAGCGGCCTTCTTGCAGTTGATAATCTCAAGCTTGTTAATGCAACTCTTGTTCCCCTGAGCGGCGTAAGCGTTGCCGAGCTTAACGAAATCATCTCAACTCAAGCAGTTGAGTTTAACCCCTTTGAGAAGAAAGCTGAAACATTCACCTTCGTTCAGGCTCCCGCTGATGACCCCAACATCGACCCCGAAGGTTCTATTCCTACCGTTATAACACCTTCGGACAGCAACGCAGGAACTGTTGAAGAAAACCCCGCAATCGGCTTCCTCAAGGAAATCATCAGCAAAATAGTTGATTTCTTCAAGATGCTTATCGGTTACATCAAAAATCTCATCCCCATTATGTAAGGAGGTTCTGAAAATGAAAAATTACATCAAACCTGCAATCAGCCTTGTGGCTGTTGCCGCAGACTCCGGCACCTCCTCATCATGCGCAACAACTTCCGCGGATATGAGCCTTATTCAGAGCATCGTCGGCGGTCTGGATGCCAATAAGATTTTTGGTGGCAACGAGCCTTGCGAAATTCCCGTTGATCTCGATATGTACTGCAAGTTCACCTCAACAGAGCTCGGCGCAGCAAAGATTTTCCTTTCCTGATTTGAACACTTTAATCAACGCCTGCACGGTTAATTCCGTGCAGGCGTTTTTCTTATGAAATCAACCACAAGTTATACTTGTGGAAAACACCAAAGCGGAAGCGTTCA
>CALAQQ010000183.1 GCA_937888485.1 uncultured Clostridia bacterium | reverse complement strand
CGACCAGCTTGGAAGGCTGGGATTCTACCATTGAACTACACTCGCATATATTTCATTCAATTAAGGCGGCTTTTTCAACCGCCTATTTATCATACCACAAGTGTTTTGTTTTGTCAACCCTTTTTTTGAAATTTTTTTATCTTTTTCTTTAAGTGTTCTAACATCCATGCCATAATCAACTTTAGTACCATAAATAGGTATTTCCTTTGCCTTTAATTCAGACATCCCTTGCTATGAAACATATAAGAGACAACGCTAAAAAATATAATTTGGATCCTTCCATTTATGAAAATACCGCAAAAATGTTCTAAAAAACCTTGATATAAGACAAAGCGGCAAATAAGGATGACTTATCTGCCGCTTTTTTTCTGTTTTTCTCTTTATTTACAGGTCCTATGCCATTTGCATATAGCATAACGGGTATTTTGGCTGAAAAGGCAAGTTTCAGCATGCTTAAATAATACCACAAAGACTTGTCAGACGTTACGTCCTGGATTAAGCTGCCGCCGCCAAAGATAAATAGATGGCTGTTTTTCAGTTCTTTTTTAATTTTACAGATATTATAGCGGTTTATAGAATATACGCCGTACTTTTCGGCAGTTTCTTTCGGTATTTTGGATAGAACGAGCAGACGGACATCGTCTTTTTCTTCTCTTAAGTTTTTAATCATGGAGTAAAGAAGCGTTTCGTCACCTGAGTTATTAAAGCCATAGTAACCCATTAAAACGGCGTCCCATTTCTTTTTATCCCACGCTGCCTCATACATTTTAACGCAGTCAGACGCCATTCTTTTGAGTGAATAGTTATTTAAAATTACATTTCTGCCGTATGAACCGAGACGCTCGTTTTCCTGTGGCGCATTTGACAAAAGCGTCGTCATATCCCGTAATAGAAGCTCAGGGGTTGATTCCGCTAAACCTCTGCAACAGAAATTTGTGTTTATTGCGTTTTCGATTTTGGGATAAACAACATCATAAAGCTTTGCAAAGATTGCGAATCCGATGAGTGCGTAGATAATACCTACAACCGCACCGACGATAACATCTGTGGGATAGTGTACACCGACATAGATTCTTGAGATACCCATGAGGAATGCAAAGATGAATGCAGGAATTGCAACGCCCTTCTTCTTGAGAACCATGGTGATTGCCATTGCAAAAGTGAATGCCGATGAAGTGTGACCCGAAGGGAATGAGAGCGATTTTGAGCTCATATATTCAACGATATCGGGCCATACATAGCCTGCGTTCCACTTTTCTGCGAAGCCGGGGAATCTGTCAATAGTCCAGTCAACTTTGCCGAAAAGTCCGACCCAGTCAAATTCTCTGCCATATTCTTCAAAAGCCTTCTGTGCGGCCTGAGGAAGAATCGTGAGGTTATAGGGACGGGGACGTTCCATGATGGGCTTGATAAGCTCATTATTGAGAAGAGTCATAACAAGAAGTGAACCGAGGCATACAAGGCCTGCTTTTCTTGTTTTTTTGAAGAACAGCATAAGCACACCGAGAATAATGAAGAAAATGCCGTCATCACCGAGAGTTGTGATGATTTTCATGATGGGAGTAAGCCAATCCATTCTTATGAATTTCTCAAAGAACTCAAAAATGGCAAGGTCAAAATTAAGTATCGCTTCCAAAAAAATCTTCCTTTCATATTTTGTTGTTTTATCTATTATGACTTTTATCGGCAAAAATTGCAAGAGAAATTTCAAATAATTTAAAAAATCTTTTTTCGTTTTTTTAAGAATATAAATTGAACATCTGTCACTATTGCAATTCAAATAAAAAAAGAGTATAATATATTTAAAACATATATACTTCTGTAAGGAGATTTGAATATGATTAATGTTACAGTATGGAACGAAGGCGTTCACGAAAAACTCAGCAACGAGGTTGCAGGCGTTTATCCTGCAGGCATTCATGGCTGCATAAAGAATTTCCTCGTTTCACAGGATGATTTCTCAGTTAAAACCGCAACTCTTGCCCAGCGTAAATGCGGTCTCTCGGATGAGGTTCTCGACAACACCGATGTACTTATCTGGTGGGGTCATATGGCTCACGATAAAGTTCCCGACAAAATAGTTGAAAAGATTCATAAACGTGTTCTTGCCGGCATGGGTCTTGTTGTTCTCCATTCGGGTCACCACTCAAAGATTTTCAGAGCTCTGATGGGCACAACCTGCAATCTCCGCTGGAGAGACGGCGACAGGGAAAGAATCTGGAACATCAATCCCTCTCACCCTATTGCAAAAGGTATTCCTGCTCATTTCAGCATTGATGTTGAAGAAATGTACGGCGAATGCTTCGATATTCCCGAACCTGATGAGCTTGTTTTCCTCGGCTGGTTCGCAGGCGGTGAAGTATTCCGTTCCGGATGCTGCTGGAAGAGAGGTCTCGGAAACATCTTCTATTTCCAGCCCGGTCACGAAAGCAATCCCACTTTCCATAATGAATATGTTCAGAGAATCATCATCAACGCTGTTCGTTGGGCAGCTCCCATATATTCCGTCAGGGAACCTCTTCCCTGCCCCGAAAAGAAGATTTCTCCCGAAGAAAGATACAAGGAGAGAAAGGGACTGTAATGGATACTTTCAAGATAAAAAAGCTGCGTGAAAACGCCAAAATACCGTTCAGAGCAACTCCGGGAAGCGCAGGCATGGATTTATACGCCTGCATAGATGAACCCATCACTCTCGAAGGCGGCGAAAAAGCTGTTATTCCCACGGGAATTGCAATTGAACTTCCGAGCGCCGAACTCGGTGCATTCGTTTTTGCAAGAAGCGGTCTTGCAATCAAACACGGCATCGGTCTGCTAAATTCCGTCGGCGTTATTGACAGCGACTACCGAGGCGAAATCTGCGTCGGAGTTATAAATCAGCTCAAAGAAGCTTACACAATAAATCCCGACGAAAGAATTGCACAGCTTGTTATCATGCCTGTTTCGCTCATTGCTCCCGTTGAAGCAGAAGAACTTGACGACACCGAGAGAGGCGCAGGCGGTTTCGGTTCAACAGGCAAAGCATAAACCATGGTATTTCTTTATGCTTTACTCATTTTTATCCTTGCTGTTTCTTTTTTTCTTGCGATTTACGGAAGCAGGGATAATTCATCATATGACGAGGATGCCGTTATCGTTCTCGGTTACGGAGTCAAAGGCGGAATAATCCCCCCAATGCTGAAACTCCGACTCGATAAAACGGTTGAGTATCACCACCGTAATCCGGATGCAATTATTATTGTTTCGGGCGGAAGAGGTAACGAAACGAAGCCGTCCGAAGCGAAAATCATGAAGGAATATCTTATTAAAAACGGTATTCCCGATAATATGATAATCAAAGAGGATAAATCACGCACAACCGTTGAAAACTTCATGTTTTCAGCCGATATGCTTGGTGAAATCAGTTCTGTTGCCTTGATAACAAATGTGTTCCATGTTTACCGCTCGGTGAGATATGCAAGGGCATTCGGAATTGATGTTAATCACATCGGTGCGAAAACAAAGCTCTGCGATATTCCATGGATATACATCAGAGAGGTTGCACTGGTTGTCCATATGTTTTTTACTATAGGAAGGATTTACAAATGAAAAGAATTATAAGCATTCTCTGCATTTTTGCAGTTTTTTTAACATCGCTTTCCGTTTTCGGATTTGCGGTTGATACAAATTACAAGCCCTATGAAGACAGTCAGTATTTTGAATACGGCGATTACGATATTCATTACAGAGTTATCCCCGCAAAGGGAG
>CALAQQ010000182.1 GCA_937888485.1 uncultured Clostridia bacterium | reverse complement strand
ATTCTGTTCATTGAACCAGTCTGCAAACTGGTCGCGAGTAGTTTTCTTCGGTGTGCCAATAGGCTCACCGCCATCCGGGACACTTGGGTATTTGCTCGGCTTCGCAAATTCAAGAATCTGCTTTGCCTGTGCCTCGCAATCTTCCTTTGTCTCAGCTGTTAGCAGATGAGCCGGTACGCCTACCGACCTTGCCACCTCTTCTCTCGTAGTGCGGAGCGTTTCGGCCGCCTTCATCGAGTCAAGTTCTGACTGGAGGCCGTTCGCTCTGTCGATTGCCTCCTGAAGTGCCGTGTTGCTGCTCTCCATGCTTTTCAGCTTGTCCTGTGCATCTTTGAGTGATGTCTGAAGTTCTTCGACTCCCTTTTTTGCGTTGTTGATGTCATTTCCATTGATGCTCATCAGCGCATTGATCTGGTCATCGGTCGCCTCCGGGAAGAGGCTGGTAATGTCTGTGCGTTTCATATTGGTCCTTTCTCCGATACGCTTTTATACGAGGTCGCATCTCGTTCGGTCGCATTGCTTTACGTCCTGCCGGACTAATTTGTGTATGAAAAAAGGAGCCTTTCGACTCCTCTAATCAACGTTTATCTCTTCAGCTGCGGAACTGTTTCGCTCCATTCTTTTGGCGTATGCGTCCCGCTTTTGAGCATTGATAGTTTCCTTGTTCTTAGCGTAAAAGTCACGCCGCATGGCGTTTATACGTTCCTCAGGGCTATTGCCATCAGCGTCCCGATACATATCGAGATAGTCATCCGGGTGATACCCTTCGACATCGAGGCTGTCGCTGAATCGCACTGCATAAGTACAGTCGCAATTAGCGTGAACGTGCTCTGCGTGTCCGTTGCGGAGTGCGTTCCTCGATGCTCTCTGCCAGCCTCTCGATGCAAGTGTCAGACAAAAGGCACAAGTATCGCCTCTCGGTATCCATGCCCACTCTGCACCGTCCCTGAGTGCGTTCTGCTGCATGGTATCCACTCCGACCAGCTTGACGAGTCTTCCGGTCGCACTCGCTACGATGTCAGGGTTGCCCGTTTTCATCGTACCGACTACGGCTCTTGCGGTCTCGTCCATTGTGGCTGTTGCCGCCGGGACCGCAGCAGGAACGTTAGCCCCCTGAAGCTCTGCAATGGCATCATACATCTCGCAAGCCATCGCACCTGCTCCCTCGCCATACTTTGTGGCAAGTGCATATGCATAATCGATGGCCGCGTCCTCATATTCCTCAAGCGTGATAATGCCCTCTTCATACTGAGCACTCAGCTTGGTTAACATCGCCCGCATCTCTTTGGACGCTCTCTCGCTGAGTCTGCGGAGTATGCTGATGTAATTGTTCCACGCCTTCGTTGTGATCCGTGCCATTACTCACCTATCTCGCCGAGGACCGCAAGCCCTCGTTCTCTCTGCTCCTGCGACTTGATGCGTCTGATGTCAGCCTGGTCGAAGCCTATCATCTCAAGGAATGTATCTGTGCCCGCAAACTCAGGACGAGCTGACGCGATCTTGATGGCTGCGTCTGCCGTTACCGCTACGGAAGGCATCGCAGGGTTCTTGAAGTGTGCCACGATATTCTTCTGTGTGTCGGTAAGTCCGTCAAGCGTAGTATTGTTTGCGATGGCCAGCGCCATCATACCGATGACTCTCAGTGAATCGCCGTTGCGCTCGTTGAGCTGTTCAGCCATCGAGACGAGTGTCTGCGACTGTGCAAGTATCGCATCAGAGCTTGTCGGGTTCGCATCGTTGACCACACCCGTGTCCGTTACAGTCAGCCCCGATGCCGCACTGAACTGTGTCGCAAGTAAGCGGAGCATCTCAACGTGTGGCGAGATGTTGCCCTGCTGAAGCTGACCGAATGTCGGCTTTTCGCCTGTCTCCGGATTTACCGTAGATGCGAGGATGTTGCCGACATACTGCTTGAACTTCTGATTCACCACTGCATCGTACTGATCATCCGTGACACCCAGCAGATACTTCTGCGGTGCCGTACTGAACTCAAGACCGATGGTCGCATTTGCTATCGTTCTGACATAGCCTTGTAT
Source organism: uncultured Clostridia bacterium (assembly GCA_937888485.1). Lineage (GTDB taxonomy): Bacteria > Bacillota > Clostridia > Oscillospirales > Acutalibacteraceae > CAG-177. The sequence continues at coordinate 9,237 of CALAQQ010000182.1, read as the reverse complement.
CAGTCTGCGGATAGGTTCCTTGATGCGCGACTGTCCGAACGGCTTCGTGCTTGTCGGGTTATAGATGAACGGCTCCATCAGAGGCCTGCCCATCCTGTGACGGTGTTCCTCTGCGTACCACGCCTGTCCGTCACGCTTCAGGACCCATATGGCCTCGTCCGTATAGAGGTTCATCATTTACGGTGTCCAGTAGGTCGGGTCGTTGAGTCTGATACCATTCAATTTTACATTGCGGCATCCGACAAAGTAGAGCATGGCTCCGGGGCGCCAGCGGGGAAGCACATAACGCGGATGTTTGCTGTTGGGAGTGTGGATGATATCGGTATTGAAGATGCCGTTGCGGTTTCCATTGATGGTTCCGCTGCCGGAAATGGAGATGTTTTCACAATCTCTGGCGATGATCAAATGGGCTCCGGAGGAACGTTCTTTTACCGAAAAGGTGTTGCGCTTGTCGAAGTCATTGGCATTGTAATCTTCCGGATAGCGGCTGCCGAGAATAACGGCGTTGGCAGCAAGATGAATACCGCCGCCGCTGCGCAGATAGAGTGTCCCGGTACGATAGACTCCTGCCGGGAAATAGACTGTTTTACCGCTGTCGAGTGCCGCCTGAATATAGAGTGTATCCATATACAAACCGTCTCCAATTGCTCCGAAATCTTTAACATTGACCATATTTTTCAACATTTTTGCCTCCGCAGATATAAACAAAAAACCGGCAATACACAGAGTAAAAAACGTTACTTTTATCTCTATGGTGCTTTCTTCCGTATGCTGGGAAAACAGCTTGTCTTTGATAACACGGGAAAAGTCACCCAACAGTATCCGGTTAAAAAAGTTACGCTTGACGGCAAAAAGGATGTTGAGTTTTAATGATTGCTGATCTTTACGATTTTGATAAAACGGTGTATCCGCAGGATTCCGAAACGGTTTTTCTCTTTTACTGCATACTTCACAGACCGTATCTTTTAATCCTTGCACCGTATCTTCTGTTTAACCTCATACTTTTCTTTCTCCGTTTCGGTGATAAATACAAAGGGAAATGCTTCTCTTTCCTTCGTTTTATCGACGGTGAAAAGATGGCAGTTAAATTCTGGAACAATCAGAAGAAAAGAATTTATCCGATTTTTAATCCCGATAACAGAGAAAGACCGATTGTTGTCTGCTCGGCATCACCCGAATTCTTTCTTAAACCAATCTGCGATGAATACAAGGTTGATGTTATGATTGCAACAAGGATGAATCCTAAAACAGGAGAAATCATCGGTTATAACTGCAAGGATAAACAAAAACCGTTAAGACTTGCAGAAAAACTTCCCGACGCAAAATTCATCAATGTTTATTCAGATTCCTTGAAAAACGATGTTCATATTTTTGAACTCGGAGAAAAATGCTTCCATGCAAAAAAAGGCGTTCTCACCGAAATGAACATAAATGAAATTAAAAATAAAATAAAAAAATAAAACACCAAGGCTTGTATGGGTTCATCACCCATACAAGCCTTGGTGTTTTATGAAATTTTTGTTTTTTAATTACATCATTTCAATTGCTGAAATAATTCTAACAATTGTGCTGGTATAGTCAAAGCACATAAAGGGCTGTCTGAAATCGCTGTCATTAACTTCTGTTGAAATGGATTCAATATCAAAAGGAAGCATCTCTTTTGAAGAAGTAGACTGAACATTTCCTTCTGCATCAACTGAAGAAACTTCGAAACCAACAAGAGTATCTCCGTCATAATAGAAAGCAGCTTTTGATGTGCTCAAGTTCTTAAGTGACTCACCTACTTCGCCGTATGCACCAAGCATAGCATAGATTTCTTCATCTGTCATGCTATTGATATCTGTACCTTCGGGAAGAGTAAGTTCACCCTTTTCAACTGAAGCCTTTACAGCAGCCTTTAAATCTGTTCCGAACTCTTCAACATAAACATCACCGAAACCTTCAACGGTCTTGTTTCCTGTTGAAAGAAGCTTGAAGTAACCTGAAAACTCTTCATTAAACATTTCAAGTGCTGCGCCTACTTCTGTTGCAAGTTCACCAACAAAATCTACTTCTTCGCCGAGCAATTCAGTTACATTAACGTGAATAAAGAGCAAAGGAATGTAAGCGTGGAGTTCGCCATCTTCGATAAAGAGCTTAACTCTGAAGATGAAGAGTCTTCCGGTGAGGTATGCCTGAATGTCATATGTACCGTCGGAATTCTCAGTTAATTTTGCGCTTGCCTTTATGCCTGAGATTGTGAGACCTTCAACAAGAGTGATGTCTCCTGCTTCAATGGAAAGAGCTTTCTTCTCAGAAATATCCGAGAGGAGAGTCTCTGTTTTGCTTTCTGCCGCAAAAGCACCGAAGCTAAACACGGAGCAAAGCATTAAAACTGTTAACAAAATGCTGATAATTTTTTTCATATTTTTCAGCCTCCTTTTTGTATACATTATCATAAATATGTTTCTTTGTCAACAAAATATTCATGTTTTAGTCATATATTTTTTGATTATAAATAATTGATAAAAGTGAAATAATATCCACAGGTGATGTGAATGTTATTGATTTTATTAAGTGCAGCTGTTTCGTATTTTATTGGCAGTATCAGCTCCGCAATTATTGTTTCAAAATTTTTTTACGGAAAAGATATACGCAATTCAGGCAGCGGTAATGCTGGTGCAACAAACACTCTGCGTGTTTTCGGAAAAAAAGCGGGTCTGACGGTTTTCCTATTTGATTTTGTCAAAGGAATTACAGCAATTATAATCGCAAGAATTATTATTTATTTTTTCAATGCAAGCTGCATCTGCGTTCCCATTGCAGGCTTTTTTGTTCAGCTTGGTCATATATTTCCTGTTTTTTTCGGTTTCAAAGGAGGAAAAGGGGTTGCTACTGCACTGGGCAGTGCCGTGGCAATTATGCCTTTAACCGCTTTTCTGCTTACAGTATTTTTTGTGATTATTCTTATTCTGACAAAAATCGTTTCTCTTTCTTCGGGAGTATGTGCTTCTGTTTATCCCTTATTTGCATACTTCTTGTCAGAAGAAGAAAAAACTCTTCATTTCATTTTTGCTGCTTGCTGTTCGGCCCTTATATTAATAAAACATTCTGAAAATTTTGTCCGTCTGATTGACGGAAATGAAAACAAAATTTCATTCAGAAAGAATTCCGAATAATTCTATTTTAGAATTAGTAAATATTTGTAATTCTCCGTTTTGCATTGACTTGAACACATGGCACAAAGTATAATGTAGCGGATTTAGAGATGAAATCCTAAAGGGTCATCTTTAAAAATTTTCGTATAACGGAGGAAAACAAATGAAAAACAAATTGAAAGGACTGCTTGCCGTTGTTTTATCGGCGGCATGCATACTGTCGGTAATGCCGTTAACAGGTTTTGCGACAGGCGAAACAACAACCCTAACGGTCACTGCAGTTGAAACAACGGTTACACCGGAAACGACTGTACCCGAGGAAAGCACCGTACCCGGAACAACATCACCGGAGGAAGTTGAAACGACTGTTCCCGAGACAACAACACCCGAGAACACTGAAACCACTGTTCCCGAAACCACATCGCCTGAGGCTGGCGATGAAAACAATGGTGAAACCGAAGTGAAACAATACGGTATCACATATTACCTCAACGAAAAAGAACAGTACGGAAGTGAAAAAAAATATGCTGTCGGTGACACAATAGTACATCCCGAAGAACCAAAAAAAGAAGGCTTTAAATTTGCCGGCTGGATTCTCGGAGAAGAAAACGGAAAAGCGATTCCCGTTCCCGAAAAAATGCCTTCAAACGACTTGAAAGCATATGCTTCATGGGAAATCATGAGCTACAATATAAGCTACACGGTTGACGGCAAAACGACTGTTAAAACAGCACTTTACGGTTCAAACATCGCACAAACAGTACCTGCCGACCCCAAGAAAGACGGTTATGTTTTTGCAGGTTGGTTTGATAAAAACGGTAAGAATATTTTCGATTACTCAACCGTACCCTCAAATGATGTTGAATTTACTGCAAAGTGGCTCAGAAACGGCAATGTTGTTTACCTTGTAGACGGCAAAACTTACGAGGCATATGAAGTAAAAGAAGGCGAAAAGATTCCCGTTCCTGAAAACCCCAAAAAGTTTGCACACAAATTTAACGGCTGGTCACCCGAAATCCCCGAAAAGATGCCTTCCGAAGACCTTGAATTCAAGGCTCAATGGAAAATTGACAAGGATTTTGTTACGCTCGTAATCGGCGGAACGGTTGTTGCAGGCGGAATTATGGCGGCTATTGCAGGCGCGGCTATAACGGGAATTTCCGTTATCGGCGGTATCATTGCCGTTATCGGCGTTGTTTCAAACATCAAGAAATCCTACACGGTAACCTACAAGGTTGACGGTGCTGTTTACAAAACCTATAAACATCATGCAGGCGAAAAAATAAGTGTCCCTGCAAACCCCACCAAAAGCGGATACAAGTTTGAAGGCTGGACACCCGATATTCCCGATAAGATGCCGAAAAGCAATCTCACATTTGAAGCAAAATGGTCAAAAATCAATGATAATTCAAATAAACCGAATATAGAAATTCCTTCAACAGGTTCAACGAACGAAGGAATTGCCGCTTTTGCAGCTCTTGCAATTTCAGCAGTTGCAACAATAATACTCAAAAAGAAAAAAGATAAATAATATGGCAAAACCCCCGACATGTGTCGGGGGTTATTTGTTAAAAGTTGAATATGCTTGCTATTGCTTTGAAAAGAAGTTCAAAAAATTCGCTGATACTATTAATATTGATAATGTTATCCGTACGAGAATCGGGGGTTATGTTGCCCATACCTTCAATCGGAGTGCCGTCATATTCCGATGTGTGGCTTGTGAGCCAGGAAATCATTCCGTTGGGATAAGCAAGCTTCACTTCTTCTCCGAGACCGTTTACGGTAGTCATATAAGGATAATCACCGTTTTCAAGAGAAAACATATCATAATTCACAGCAAACCATGCATGATGGCTGCTTGAAGTCTTTTTGCCGTCATGATAACAAACCTTGGTGAGGGTTGAAAATCTGCAATCCTCTGCAACGTTTGAAGCCTGTGCAATTGCCTCAAAAGTGGGCGAAACAGCAAAATAATAGTTAACAAGAGGGTCTCTTGTGCTTGATGTTATCCATATGGGCATATCCGAGATTTTTGAAATAAGCTCGTCCGAAGGTGACCATGCGGGACAAATCGGGAAAGCTGCGGCAAACATTTCAGGATAAGCAACTGCCATTTTGAGAGTCATTTTTCCACCCATGGAATAACCGCCGACATAGATTCTTGATAAATCAATGTTGTACTTGTTATTTGCGATGAACTCTTCGATTGCGGCTCTGAGAGGCTCTATCATACTGTTATCCCAGTAGATATTGTCTTCTTCTCTTGAGCGTGCGCAGAAAATGAATGCACCTTCCGCAGGAGCAAATCGGGACTGAAATTCATCGCTTGCCCAGAATGCGATATTGCTTTTTGCAACCTGAGCGCCTTCTGATTTGCCGTCACCCATGCCGTGAAGCCAGACAACAAGAGGATATTTCTTGGTATCGTTTTCCTTGACGGGTGAATAATAACGGTAGTCAACCGAATAATCTCCTACCTTCGGTCCTTCACCGAAAACAAACTGTTTTTTCAGTTCCTCAATTCCTCCGTCAAGAGGCAATGCATATGCATTAACCATGCAGGTAAAAACGGTAATGACTGCAACAAGAATTGCAATAAATCTTCTTGAGTTTTTCATTTTTATTTCTCCTGATTTTTATTTAACAATAAACTGTGAATCTGCGATTTCTGCGATTTCTTCGGCTGTTGTTGCCTTGTTCATCTTATCGGCAACCTTGCTTCTTCTTTCACGAAGTTCACTGTACATAAGATCACGCTTTTCTGCCGAAAGAGGATAGAAGAATTTGGGAATAATACCAAGACTGCTTGTTATGATGGGGATACCCGTTCCGAGAGCGAAAATCCACCACTTTGTTTTATCTGACTGTGTTCCGACCTTAAGTCCCTGAATATAGCCGACCTTCTTCATAACAATACTGTTCAGACTTCCCATAACAGCCTGCTGAAGTTTTGAAATAGTTGACTGCGCAACACCTATCATAGCCTCTGCACGGTAACCGTTTTTCCATTCGCAATAGTCCATGGATTCATTGCTGATTTCTGCAGGAATAACACGTCTCAGGCCGTAAACACACATTTCAAAGATTTCTTCGATACCCATGAGAGGCAGAATAACCGCTTTCCGCATAAAGTTTTTGTTTATCGAACCTATGCCGAAAACAATCATCCACAAAGCGTCCGTCCATGCATCTTCAAGAATCCAGAGCGCTTTGGTTGAAAAGCGCTTTCTGAGAGGCTCAACAAAACCGTAGCTGATAAACTTAATCGGGAATGCAGGAATACCGACGATGGTTTTCCAGGTAATCGAACCGATAACATCGATATAGAAATTGGTTCTGCTCGAGCCGATGCTGAATCCTGAGAGGAACGATGACAGAACCTGTATAAACATCGGTTTGTTCGTTACAATAGCCTTCAAGCCCTGTATTACGCTCGGTTTTTTGATTGTCTGAGCAACTCTTTCTCTTGTGGTGAGGAAGAAGAAAAGACAGAATCCTGCACCGAGAACCGCAAAAGATACACCGAAGCCCGCAAAAAGTTTGGGAAGCTTAACCTTAATCTTGTCATTGATTACAAGGTCATAGATAATACCGAAAATCTGTTTCGGTACGTCTTCAACAAAATGCGACATAAGGTTCGCCGTTGCAATAAGCCTTGAACGGTCAAGCGGTTCCGGAGTTATGGTAGACCCAAAACCTGAACGGGCAATTGCAGTAAAGGTGTTTGCGGTTTCGGTGATAATTGACATTGCAAAATAAAAAATCCATTTAGGAAGATAGTCACCCGGAGTATCGGGGAACATAAACGGAATGAGCCAATACCACAAACCGAGAATCGTGAGCGGAAGCTGACCGAGAAGAAGATAAGGTCTGAACTTACCCCAGCGTGTTCTGGTTTTTTCAACGATAACACCGATAAATGTATCATTGAAGGTATCCCACACGGTTGCAACAATGTTCTGGATAGCAAGATAGCTGAAATCAATTTTAACGACATCGTATATGTATCTGTCTTTAAAATCGTTGATGTTCAGACTTGCGGCTGTATCTTCAAGAACATAGGCAACGGTTTCTTTTGAACCGACAAAACGTCTGTTTTTAAGAAGAACGGAATTATCGGTTGCTGTTTCAACATTTTCTCTCAATGCTGACATAACCTCACCTGCCTTCATCTATATTAATAAAATAGCATATCAATGCTTTTTTTGCAATATTTAAAACAAAATTAAATAGACATTTATAATTTTATGTGATATTATTGCAATGAAAAGAGGTTGATATTATATGGCATATTTGTTTTCACATTTCAGAGAAAAAATTACTCCCGACGGAGAACAGGTATATTTTGCGCTCAGTAAAGACGGCTTTAACTGGACTCAGCTCAACAACGGTGAGCCGATTCTGACAAGCACAATGGGAGAAAAAGGCTGCCGTGACATTGAAGTCATAAGACTTAAAACCGGCGGTTTTGTTATTCTGACAACTGATTTGTCAATCGCATACCGCATGGATGAAAATTATCAGGTCAACTGGAAAGAGGTAAATTCTACGGGGAGCAAATGCCTCTGTATGTGGAAAACCGATGATTTCATAACCTTTTCCGAACAGAAAAGAATTTATTTCGGCAGAGATGATTTCGGATGTTTATGGGCACCGGAAATATTCTACGATGAAATAAATGATGAATATCTCATTCATTGGGGTTCAACTCTTGCCGAGGACAATTTCACTCATATGTCGATTTTCTGCTGTACCACCAAGGATTTTGAAACCTTTTCAGAGCCAAAACTTTTCTTCACGAAAGACAACGAAATTCTTGACACTCATCTCGTTAAATTCGACGGAACATATCATCTTTTCTATAAAAACGCTGAGCATCCGCCGATGAATATGCACGCAACCTCGAAAAATCTCAACGGTCCTTATGAGCATGACAAGGCATTTGAGGATTATATGTCAACACTTGAAAAACCCGGTTCATACGAAGGAGCAACAACTCTTGTTCTTCCTGACGGCAGATGGTGTCTGATGCTCGATTTCTTCGGTTGCGAAAAAGAAAAGATGGGTTATGTACCCTTTGTTTCGGACAAACCGGGCAATGCAAATTTCAAACGCTTCGATGAAAGTTTCTCTTTCCCCTACGGTTTCAAGCATGGCGGTATAATTGAAATCACCGATGAAGAATACGATAAAATAGAAAAACACTATAACTGACAGAAATGACCGTACAGGCAATGCTTGTACGGTCATTTGCTTATTCACTTAAAAATGCGGTTACCTCGTCATATCGCGGTATTGACGGAGCTGCGCCTTTTCTTGAAACAGTTATTGCCGATGCGGCGCAAGCGGTTTTAATTGTATCGCAAGGCTCTTTGCCTCTGCTTATCTCTGCGACGAAATATCCGACAAAAGTATCACCTGCCGCAGTTGTGTCAACCGCTTTGACAGAATACGCAGGCTGAATTATTTCATTATCACTGTCAATATAAACACAGCCTTTTTTTCCGAGAGTTACAACCGCTTTTAAATCGGGATAATTTTTACGGATATAATCCGCAAACGCTTTGTAATCATCAGAGCCGACGTAACCCGAGCATTCCGTTTCATTGGGGATGATGCAGTAAAGCTTTGAAAGGTTGATTTTTGCGGCAACCTCATTGAAGGGAGCGGGATTGAAAAAAATCTTCATTCCCCTCTCATGAGCTTTATCGACAATATATCCGACGTTGTTGGTTTCATTCTGAACAACAAGGAAATCACCTTCTGAAAACTCTGACAAAACAAAATCAACGTAATCTTTTGTTATTTCGTGATTCGCACCCTTAAAAAGAAATATTGCATTCTCTCCGTTTTTATCAACCTGAATGGTCGCCTGACCCGATTTTCCATCGGTAACCCGAAGATATTCAAGGTTAACACCTGCATTTTCCATGAAAGAGCGGAGAATTTCACCGTCTGCGCCGATGCATCCCGCATGGTAAACCTCTGCGCCTGCATTTGCAAGCGCAACGGATTGATTAAGACCTTTTCCGCCGACAAAATGCTCAACGCTTGATGCGGATACGGTTTCGCCGGGTCTTACGATATGGTCAACGCCGCA
>CALAQQ010000181.1 GCA_937888485.1 uncultured Clostridia bacterium | reverse complement strand
TTTAATCTGACCGAACAAAAAGAGCCGTCCGAGCAATCGGGCGGCTTGATGTTTAAAAATCGGTTGACTTAATGTATAATTTATGATATATTGATACAAACTGATACTAATTACTATCAATTTGGAGTTTGTTATGGATATAAAGCTTTTTTCAAAAATGCTCAAAGACAAGCATTTTTGTAATCTTGAGAAAATGAAATACAAATACAGTGGGGATTTTGCAGAGTTTCTGCAGACTCTATCTGAGCTTTATTACAAAGATTTGCCCATTTTGGATTTCAACGGAAACAACCTTGTTTTCATCGAAAACCATGCGGCGGTCAGTCAGAATGCGGTAAAATTGCTTTTAAAAAATCGGAACAATTATTACGGTGTCAAAACAGCCGAAGATGAAATTGTGGCTACTTCTGCTATTGAAAACATTGATTTCAGCCGTGACAGCGTGCGTAATATTCTTAAAGGCTATGCACCGAAAAACGATCAGGAAAGCAGAATTCTCGGTATCAAAAAGGGATTGGAATTCATTGCCGATACTTCCAATAAAATTACGGAAGAGAATTTGCACAAGCTCTATATGATGACAGTCGGCGATTTCCTTGAAGGCGATGACAGGCTGAATGACGGTGAATTCTACCGTCACGATACCGTTTCTATTGTAGGAAATCAAATTGAGCATATGGGTGTTAACTACAAAAAGATACCGGGGCTTATGAAGGTTCTGATTGAGTTTATAAATACTGATGACGGCATTAATGACCTTGTTAAAGCAGCTATAGTTCATTTTTATTTTGCCTATGTTCATCCGTATTTTGACGGCAACGGCAGAACGGCAAGGTTAATGCATCTTTGGTTTCTCATTCAAAAGGGTTATCAGTCAGCTCTCTTCATTCCGTTTTCGGGTTTGATTGAAAAAAGCCGCAAGGCATATTATGATGCGTTTTCGGCGGTTGAAGATAACCAGATATTCAGCGGTGTAATCGATGTAACACCGTTTGTGCTTTATTTTATTGAAAACGTTTACAACAAGATGAACAACTCAACGGATACCCTTTCAGCTTATGATGAAGCGGTAAAGTCGGGCGAACTCACCGCAAAGGAAGTTGCATTGTGGCAGTTTGTTATTTCGTGCTACGGAACAGAAGAATTCTCAACTAAACAGCTTGAAAAAGACTTTGGTAATGCCGCTTATGCAACAATCCGCAGCTTTGTTCTCAAACTTGAAAAGCTCGGACTTCTTACATCGGTCAAATACGGAACAAGAACTAAATACAAGGTTGCAGAGTAAAGCAATAGCCGTCCGAGATAATCGGGCGGCTTTAGTGTTTATACATATATAAGTTCTGCGTTTACGATTTCGGTGGCACGGTGGCAGATGTTATTCATTCGCTGTACCCATTCGAGTTGGTTTTGCTCTTTGAGTTGTTCGGTTACACCTTCGGCGGTTGCCATTTGTTCTACCAGCCGGGAGAACAAATCCTCTGCCTGACTGTCGATTTCGGCAAGGTGAGAAGTCAGTGTGCCGGTCATCAGCATTATGTTGAACTGCACGCTTTTGTTATGCAGGAGATAATCACGGCGGACAATGCCCCATCTGCCGATGGGCTTGCTGTCTTCAGGTGAGAGTGTGATGTTCGGGATTTTGTAATCACCTACTGTGCGGTAAGTTATATTCATTTCGTTCATCCTTTCTTCTTTTCAACAAACGTATCGTATGTAAATCTTGCTCCGAGCCTGAAGCCTGCTATAAAGCTGTCGGCATTGCTTACACAAAGGAACTCGCTTGACTGGCTGGCATACTTTATAAACAGTTCTTTTTCTTCATCGGTCAGCTTGGATGCAAGCTGTTCTTCGGCTCGTGAAAGCGAGTCAAGTTTCTTTTTAAGTTCGGTGCGGAGTTCTGTGCTAATCTCCTGCGGCTCGATATTTCCATAGTAAAAATCCTCAATAAAGTCTGACACGGTATCACCCCTTATCGCTCCGATTTGCTGATGATTTTAATGAGCAGTTCGTCAACATCCTCTGTGGTTATACCCTCTGCGAGAAGCATATTGCGAAACTCGTTCATTCCGTTGATTAAAAGGTTACATTCAAAATCTGTAAGCTTCAGTTTTGTTTTCCTATTGAACATAAAAATGACCTCCTTGTATTTGGTAACACCATTTTACAAGGAGGTCTGTTTTTTGTCGAATGTACGGATATTACATTTCGCGATGCTAGATATCTAGTTCATTTTCAAGATAACTGATGGTCCAGTTAACTTTTTGAATTGCTCTTTCATCATCAAGCGACTTTATCATATCTCTAGCTTCGGCTAAAGTTCGTTTTACGTATTCTTTTCTGTTTTTTTCTGGTATAAAAGATAGATAATCAAGAAAATTAGCATCATCGCTATCTTTCTTTACATGACACCACTTTTCTTCGTTATCACATTTAGGCAACAAAGGCAGTACATTTGTGTCGATTAATATCCTTGGGTAAACCGCCTCTTTGCTCTCAAGCATATACGCACGAACTAATCCTTTTCCCCACACAAATATATCGTTACAAAAGAAATCGCCTATCGTGATTCCACCTCTAGTTGAAAAAGCCAATCTAAATGCAGCCAATTGAAAGCAAGCACAAAGCTCCAAAACATTCTGAACTTGTGCACAAGGCTCAGTAGAATCAGTTTTGTTTGGTAATTCCATGGCAAACACAATGTTATCTGAAAAAGCCTTTACTTGTACATCTTCCTTGCAAATATGTTTATCTAAACACATATCAAATGCAGCTTGAAGAATTTGATTCATAGAATTTAAATTAACGTTATTTTCGTCATTTTTTATGGCTTCACTAGTTCCAAGAAGGTCAATAAAAGCAACTACACATTTTTTTGTTTCTAACCATTCTGACATATCCAATTCAGACCTCCTTATTATTGCATTTAATTATATCACATAATTATTCATTATCACAATACCCCTACACGCAAAAACTCCGCTTACCGATTGCTCGGTAAACGGAGTTCATTTTTAAATATAGAGGTTAACTTCAATATCTCGCCAGTTTCTTACACGCTTTGTCGGGGATATGGAATAGGCATATTCCTGTGCATCCTCGAGCGTCAGAGTAAACTGGGCGAACTTGAAGAAGTTCTCCATTAGTCCTTTATAGCTGCCTGAGCTGCTGCGAGGCGAGCGATGGGCACACGGAAGGGTGAGCATGATACATAGTTGAGGCCGATCTTGTGGCAGAATTCAACTGATGAGGGGTCGCCGCCGTGTTCGCCGCAGATACCGTAGTGGAGGTTCTTGCCGCTTGCCTTACCCTTTGCAACTGCCATTTCCATAAGAGCGCCAACGCCGTTCTGGTCAAGCTTTGCAAACGGATCGAATTCATAGATCTTTGTATCATAGTAAGCATTGAGGAACTTACCTGCGTCATCACGGCTGAAGCCGAATGTCATCTGAGTAAGATCGTTTGTGCCGAAGCAGAAGAATTCAGCTTCCTTAGCGATTTCGTCTGCTGTGATGCAAGCTCTGGGAATTTCGATCATTGTACCAACTTCGTACTTAAGATCAACGCCAGCAGCTGCGATTTCAGCGTCAGCAGTCTTAACAACGATGTCCTTAACGTACTTAAGTTCCTTAACTTCGCCAACAAGGGGAATCATGATTTCGGGAACGAGGTTCCAGTCTGCATGAGCCTTCTTAACGTTGATAGCTGCACGGATAACAGCCTTTGTCTGCATTGCAGCGATTTCGGGATAGGTAACTGTGAGACGGCAGCCTCTGTGACCCATCATGGGGTTGAATTCGTGAAGAGAGCTGATGATAGCCTTGATGTCTTCAACTGACTTGCCCTGTGCTTCTGCAAGAGCAGCGATGTCAGCTTCTTCTGTGGGAACGAACTCATGGAGAGGAGGATCAAGGAATCTGATGGTAACGGGGTTACCTTCAAGTGCTTCGTAAAGAGCTTCGAAGTCGCCCTGCTGATAGGGAAGAATCTTATCAAGAGCAGCTTCTCTTTCTTCAACTGTGTCAGCGCAGATCATTTCACGGAATGCAGCGATTCTGTCAGCTTCAAAGAACATATGCTCTGTACGGCAAAGGCCGATGCCTTCTGCGCCGAGTTCGCGAGCCTTCTTAGCGTCTGCGGGTGTATCAGCGTTTGTACGAACCTTAAGGGTTCTGAATTCGTCAGCCCAAGCCATGATTCTGCCGAATTCACCTGCGATTTCAGCGTCAACTGTGGGGATAATGCCGTCGTAGATGTTACCTGTTGAGCCGTCGATTGAAATATAGTCACCTTCATTGTAGGTCTTGCCTGCAAGAGTGAACTTCTTGTTTTCTTCGTCCATGTTGATATCGCCGCAGCCTGATACGCAGCAAGTACCCATACCGCGAGCAACAACAGCTGCGTGTGAAGTCATACCGCCACGAACTGTGAGGATACCCTGAGCAGCCTTCATGCCTGTGATATCTTCGGGTGAAGTTTCAAGACGAACAAGAACAACCTTTTCGCCCTTTTCGTTCCATGCAACAGCGTCTTCAGCTGTGAATACAACCTTACCGCAAGCAGCACCGGGTGATGCGCCGAGACCCTTACCAGCGGGAGTAGCAGCCTTGAGAGCCTTTGCGTCGAACTGAGGATGGAGAAGTGTGTCGAGGTTTCTGGGGTCGATCATAGCAACAGCCTGCTTCTTATCGATCATGCCTTCGTCAACGAGGTCACAAGCGATCTTAAGAGCAGCCTTAGCTGTTCTCTTACCGTTTCTTGTCTGGAGCATATAGA
>CALAQQ010000180.1 GCA_937888485.1 uncultured Clostridia bacterium | reverse complement strand
CATCCGAATATCCCGAAGATCTTGTTGCAGATCCTTATTATATGGAAAAATATAACGATGAAGGTTACGGCAGAATGGCTGCTTACGGTTATCTTCTTGGCGAACTTGCTGCTTCAATAACAAATGATGTTGAAATCGAACCCATACTTAACATCAGATTTACAGAAGTATTTGTTCCCGTCGCAAACTCAATCTTCAAACTTGCAGCAAGAGGCGGACTTCTTACCAATACTGTTGTTAAAAACGGTTTTGATTATGAAACTCCCACTGAAGTAGGCTATCTTGAATTTGGCAGAGAACTTGCAATTGCAATTGTTCCCGGTGAACTTGCACCCGAAATCGCATTCGGCGGCGCAATTGCTGCGGAAGATTCATGGGATGGCACAGAATGGAATTATACTGCTTTTGCTGATGCAACAGACAGAAAGCTTATTGTTTTCGGTATTACAAATGACCAGATCGGCTATCTTCTTACTGATAATGACTGGCGTTCATATCTTACAGAAAATGAAGAAATCGTTTCGACAGGTCCTAAGGCAGGCGCAATTATTGCTGCCGGTTACCTTGACCTTTTCAATGAAATCAAATAATTAACTTAAGTTTTAATCCGGCGGTGATACTTTGAGCAACAGAAGTACAATTAAATATGCGCTTAAAGAGACCGATTTTATCCTTTTTCTTCTATGCGTTTTTACAACTGCGTTTGGTGTTCTTATGGTTCACAGTGCAACAAGAAATGATGCAATATCTGACGGCTTGCTTTTCAGCAGAGACTGTTTGGTTATGATAGCGGCGGCATCTGTCGGTATTATCGCTTGCGCTGTTATTTCGTTTCTTGATTACGATGCTGTTGTAAGGCTCTGGCCTGTTGCCGGAGGAGTATGTCTTCTTTTGCTGTTTCTTCTTTTTCCTTTCGGAGAGGGTGCACCGGGCAGAGAAGATTCGAGATGTTGGCTCAGAGTTATTGATATCGGCGGTGTTGCAATCAGATTTCAGCCTTCTGAATTGGCGAAGGTTGGTTTTCTGGTAACATTTACGGCGCATATCGAAGCCATAAAAGATAACATCAATTCAATTAAAAATGTTTTGCTTTTGCTTATTCATGCCATTGTACCTATCGGTGTTGTTATTCTTACCGGCGACCTTGGTTCGGCAATGGTATTTGCATTCATTTTTGTCGGAATGATGTTTGTTTCGGGTGTTCAGCTTCGCTATTTTGCAGTTGCAATCGGCGGTGTTATTGCGTTTGTTCCTTTAATTTGGACAAAATTTCTTGCGAGTTTCCATAAGTACAGAATTCTTGCAATATATTATCCGTCTTCTCTCAGCGAAGATGTGTATGAGAAGTTTATTTATCAGCAACAAAGAGGACTTAATGCAATCGGTTCGGGTCAGTTCTGGGGCGACGGTCTTTTTAAAGGTACTTATACTCAGTCTGCAACGGGAGTTCCTGTTAATGAAAGTGATATGGTGTTTACCGTTGTAGGTGAGGAACTCGGTTTTATCGGCGCGGCAGGTTTTCTGGCTGTTATGGTATTCATAATTGTCAAAATTGTATCTGTCGGTAAAAGATCGGTAAATCTTTCCGGTAGTCTTCTCTGTTTCGGAACAGCTTTTATGATCGGTTCACAGACAATTATTAATATAGGAATGTGTCTCAAGCTTTTCCCTTGTATCGGAATTACTCTGCCATTCTTAAGTGCAGGCGGTTCTTCGAATTTATGTATTTACTTTGCAATTGGAATAGTAATGAGTGTGTACCGTTATAACTGTAACCGTGAGCCTGTAAATTTCAGACTGACACATCTGAGCACTCCTTTTTCTGAGGCTTAAAATTTTTAAATAATAATTATGGCTTGCAGGGGATTTTCCTTTGCAAGCCACCTTTTTGTTTTGTGATAAAAATTTACAATATATTGATTTAATATTGTATAATTCACTTGACAAATCACCAAATATAGTATAAAATCAATAATAATTATGTTTAATGGGTAAAAAGGCTTATTTTTTCAGACAATATATATTATTATGATTGGAGTGGAATACAAGTGAGTGAAAGCATAATTCAATATGTTGCCGCAGCATCATCCGGTGATACCGATGCAATGGCGAAGCTCTATTCGAGAACGTTAAAAGCATCTTATTTCCTCGCTTCAACCTTGAGCAACGATAAGGAAGCTGCTTTTGAAATTACAAAGAAGGCTTATGCAAAAGCATTCTGTACTATCGATAAACTTAAAAAGCCCGAAGCTTTTGAAATCTGGATGAAACAGAATGTTGCTCTTATTTATAAAGAAGGCGTTAAGTTTGTTTTTGCTGATGCAGATGCGGGTGCGGTTGAAAACTCATCCGAATTTCTTTCTGAAAACATTTATGAAAATGAAGAATCCTGTGCGAAGATTCTTGACGCTGTTTCCGGTCTCAGTCCCGAACTCCGTGCAGCAATAATTCTTCATTATAATAACGGTATGCCTGTTAATGTTCTTGCAAAGTTTTTAGGTGTATCTGAAAGCACTGCAAATGCATTGCTCGGAAAAGCAAGAAGTGAGATTCTTTCGAAAGTTGAACTTGAATCTGTTGTTTCGGATAACGGTTCACTTCCTGTTCTTACCAAAATATTCCAGCGTGCGGCAACTGCTTGCACTATTGAAAATTCATATGTCCGAGACATATTTATTTATGCTATCGATGCATATGAAGCATCAAAACCTGATGAACCTGTTATAAAAATCGAAGAAACCGTTAAGCAGGACGAACCGATACAGGAAGAAGTTCCCGTTGTTAATGAACAGCCTGCTGTTGCTGTTCCTGTTCCTGAGAATCCTCAGGAAGACAATGTTGTCTCATTTAAACAGAAAATCAATGAAATTCTTGACAGAGAAAATATTCCTTCGGAAGAAACCGTTAAGGAAAATGATACTGAAACAAATGATGAAATTGATGTTCCTGTTTTAATTTCCGAAGATAAAACACAGGAAGCAATCGAACATTTTTCTGATTACCGTGAACCGTCAAATAATACTGTTAGTGAAACCCCTGCAAAGAAAAAACAGGGTGTTAAACTTAATCCGAAATTAATCGGAATAATTTGCGCTTCACTTGCTGTTATAGTTGTTATCTGTATTGCTGTTTCAAAGCTTGGCGGTGATAAACCGGATACACCTCCTGTTAATGACACTACCGATGCAGTTGAAACTCTTGCGGCCGGATATGACTGGCGCGGTGAAGGTTTTGCTGAATGCAACGAAATAAATTATCTCGATGAAAATTGTCTTTCTTTCAAGTCTGTTTTAACCGGTAAGTACGGATTGCTTGATTATCAGGGTAATGTAATACTTCAACCTAATTATGACGGATTCAGACATTGCCGTACCGGCAGAGATTATTCTGAAAGCGGTATTTACCACAGCCTTGTAATTATCGGTAATGAAGAATATGAATTCTCCGTTTCAAACGGTAATGTTGTTATTTCTGAAACTCCTCATCTTGATCATGTTCTCAACAGTGATTCGGTAGGTGATAAAGCTTATGATGAGCGTGACCGTTATTTTGAAGGCTATGCAGCTGCAAGAAAAGACGGTAAGTGGGGATATGTCAGTCAGGATAAGGATAAGAAAGTTATTCCTTATGAATATGAAGCAGTAAATGAATATGCTTCTGTTCTTGACTATGCAGGCAGTGATTACTGCAGACCTGTTACAGACGGTCATATTGCAGTCAAGAAGAACGGTATGATGGGTATTATCAATCTTGAAAATGATATCGTGGTTCCGTTTGAATATTCAAATATTATGCCCGGTAAGAACGGTGTGTTTATCGCTTGCAAGGGCGGAACATGGGGCGTTATCCTCATTGGTGATGCAATTTCAACATTTACAGGTGTTAACATTTCTGTTGATCCTGTTGTACCTGATAATAACGTTGAAGATACCACAAGTTCTTCAAATAATTACGACACCTATACAGTTGTTTCTGAAAGCGGAGCGAATGTCAGAGACGGTGCCGGTGCTGATTATGAAAAGATTGGTGAACTTGAGTACGGTGACACTGTCAGAGCTTATGACACAAAGAGAGCTGATAACGGAAATAAGTGGATTAAGATCAGATATGAAGGCAAATACGGATGGGTTGCAATGAGCAATCTTGAAGAAGAAGGCGTATAACTTAATAATTAAGCGTCGAAAAGGAAGAATTTATTGTTGACTCCCAGAGAGTCGGTTACTTGGCTGGAATGACCGATGAGTTTTAAAACAATAAAAGGCCGCCTTTGAGCTCCGTTACGATGAGTTACGGCGTTTCCTGCGTTAAAGGAATTGAGTGGTGCAGTTTGCACAATTTGGGTGGTACCGCGGCGAAAGCCGTCCCATAACCGGATTGGTAAATTGCACCTTTTTTTAATTTTATACAATGTAAAATATGGGATTATATGTCCCTTAGGAGGAAATTTATTATGCAGTGGATGGGACTTAACGAAATCAGAGAGAAATATCTTTCTTTCTTTGAGTCAAAAGAACATTTGAGAATGCCGAGTTTTTCGCTTGTACCTCAGGGAGACAAGAGCCTTTTGCTTATCAATGCGGGTATGGCTCCTCTCAAGAAATATTTTACGGGTGAACTTACTCCTCCCCGTAACAGAGTTACAACATGCCAGAAGTGTATCCGTACTCCCGATATTGAAAGTGTCGGTATTACCGCACGTCACGGAACTTATTTTGAAATGCTCGGAAACTTCTCGTTTGGTGATTATTTCAAACATGATGCAACACGTTGGGCATGGGAATTCTGCACAGAGGTTATGGGTATGCCTGCTGACAGAATTTATATCAGTGTTTATCTTGAAGATGATGAAGCGTTTGACATCTGGACAAAAGAAATCGGTATTCCTGAAGACCATATGGTTAGATTTGGTAAAGATGATAACTTCTGGGAACACGGCGCAGGTCCCTGCGGCCCCTGTTCAGAGCTTTATTTTGACAGAGGCGAAAAATACGGTTGCGGTTCACCCGATTGTAAGGTAGGTTGTGAATGCGACAGATATATTGAATTCTGGAACCTTGTTTTCACTCAGTTCGAAAATGACGGTAACGGTAATTATACAAGACTCAAGAGCTGTAATATCGATACAGGTATGGGTCTTGAAAGGCTTGCTTGCATTATGCAGGATGTTGATAATATTTTTGAGGTAGATACCGTTCAGAATATTATGAAACATGTTATGGATATTTCTGGTATCAAATATCATAAAAACGAAAAGAACGATATTTCTCTTCGTGTTATTACTGATCATATCAGAAGTACAACTTTTATGATTGGTGACGGAGTCATGCCTTCAAACGAGGGCAGAGGTTATGTTCTTCGCAGACTCCTCAGAAGAGCTGCACGCCATGGCAGACTTCTTGGAATTCAGGGAACATTCCTTTCTGATGTATGTGAAACAGTAATCAAAGAAAATGCAAACGCATATCCCAATCTTGTAGAAAAGCGTGATCTTATTGTTAAGGTTATCAAGGCTGAAGAAGAAAGCTTTAATAAGACGATCGATACAGGACTCAGTCTTCTTGAAAATATAATTGAAAATATGGATTCGAAAGTATTAAGCGGTGCAGATGCATTCAAGCTTCAGGATACTTTTGGATTCCCTATCGATCTCACAAAAGAGCTTCTTGAAGAAAGAGGAATGAGCGTTGATATTGACGAATATAAGCGTCTTTATGCCGAAAGCAGAGCTGCTGCAAGATCTGCACGAAAGGATGCAGGCGCAGAAGCATGGAAGGGTGGACAGGCATCTCTTAAAGATATTGAATCAACCGAATTCCTTGGATATACTGATTATTCATGTGAAGCAACTGTCAAGGCACTTATTGTTGACGGCGAAAGAGTTGATGTTGCAACCGCAGATTCGAACGCTGTAATCATTCTTGACAAGACTGTTTTCTACGGTGAAAGCGGCGGTCAGGTAGGCGATACAGGTATTCTTAAAACCGCAAACGCCGTTTTTGAAGTTACTGCAACAAACAAGTCTGCTGACGGTATTATTCTTCATATTGGTAAAATAGTTGACGGCGACAGTGTTTCTGTAGGTGATGCTGTAACAGCTAAAATATGTGTAAAAGAAAGAGAATCAACTGCAAGAAATCACACTGCTGCACATCTTCTTCAGGCAGCTCTTCGTGAAACTCTCGGCTCTCATGTTGAGCAGGCGGGTCAGCTTGTTAACAGCAATGCCATGAGATTCGACTTCACTCATTTTTCGGCATTGACACCCGAAGAACTTGCTGCAGTTGAAAATAAAGTCAATGAGATCATTCTTTCTGCTATTTCCGTAATGAAAGCTGAAATGCCCATTGATGAAGCAAAGAAGCTTGGTGCAATGGCTCTCTTCGGTGAAAAATACGGTGATATTGTTCGTGTTGTAAAAGTTGGTGATTTCTCAACTGAGCTTTGCGGCGGTACACACGTGAACAACACAGGTGAACTCGGTCTTTTCAAGATTGTTTCAGAATCTTCCGTTGCCGCAGGTGTTCGCAGAATTGAAGGCGTGACAGGTTTCGGTGTACTTGATTATATCGCAAAAAACAACGCTCTTATCAATAATACGGCTGCTGCAATGAAGCTTGCCAACGTTTCTGAACTTGATAAAAAAGCAAATTCTGTTATGACAGACCTTAAAGCAAAGGATAAAGAAATCGAACAGCTTCGCGCTGAACTCTCTCAGCTTAAGACAGGCGATCTTATGAGCAATTCAGTTGATGTCAAGGGTGTAACTCTTATTTCAACAACAGTTGACGGTGTCAATCCCGGTGATCTTCGCGGAATGTGTGATAAAATAAAAGAAAATGCCGATGCTGTTGCAGTAATTTGCGGTGTTAACGGCTCAAATGCAAACTTTGCTTGTGCTTGCGGTTCAAATGCTGTTGCAAAAGGCGCTCATGCAGGTAACATTGTAAAAGCGGTTTCGAAGATTGCAGGCGGTTCAGGCGGAGGAAGACCTGACAGTGCTATGGCGGGTACAAAAGATGTTTCCAACATCAAAGCCGCTATGGATGCTGTTGCAGGAATTCTCGGTGAAATGATTAAATAATAAGGAAGTGTGATTATGGATTGCATTTTTTGTAAAATAGTTAAAGGCGAAATTCCTTCGTCAAAGGTTTATGAAGATGACCTTGTTCTTGCATTTAATGATATTGAACCTCAGGCTCCTGTTCATATCCTTATAGTTCCGAAAGAGCATATCAAGTCTGCTGCTGAAATTGATGAAAGCAACAGTGCTCTTATTGCACATGTTTTTGAGGTTGCCGCAAAGATTGCAAAAGAAAAAAATCTTGACGGTTTTCGTATTGTAAATAATTGCGGTGACTGTGCGGGTCAGACTGTTAAACACATTCATTTTCACATGATGGGCGGCAGAGATTTTGCCTGGCCCGCAGGTTAATGGAGGAGTGAATATGTCTGAGTATTACAGAGTGAATATTGCAGGTCTTGAAAGAGACCTGCTCAGATGTCCCATAAGCGATAAGCTTGATATTGCAGCGTTTATTCTTTTCGGTGATGTTGAAGTTACAGTTCATTCGGCAACTGAACTTCTGAAAAAACTTCCTGAGTTTGATTTTATCGTCACACCTGAAGCAAAAAGTATTCCGCTTGCATATGAAATGTCAAGACAGAGCGGCAAGAAATATTTTGTTGCCAGAAAAAAAGCTAAGCTTTACATGAAGGATGCTGTTTCTGTTGAAGTTCGTTCAATAACCACAGATTCTGTTCAGACTCTCATTCTTGACGGTGTTGAAGGTGAACAGATCAGAGGTAAGCGAGTTGTTATCCTTGACGATGTCATTAGTACAGGAGAATCTCTTAAAGCAGTTGAAGCTCTTTGTGAAAAATTCGATGCAAATGTTGTTGCAAAAGCTGCTGTGCTTGCAGAAGGCGATGCCTCTGAAAGAGATGATATCGTCTTCCTCGGAGTAATTCCTCTTATAGAAAAATAAATTATTTGGTGATGTAATATGTCTCGCCCGTTTGCTGTTATTGGCTTTACGGTGTTTTTTACCATTGCATTACTTTTTAAACACGATACCGGAGTGACGGTTGCAGCATTGGCTGTTTTTACCGTTGCTCTGGTTATCAGTCTTTTAATCAAAACAGTCAGAAGTGAGCGTGTTATTCCTTGTTCGCTGGCATCTGCTGTCATTGCCTGCGTACTTCTTCTTACTTCGATTGAATATTCTTATCTCCCCGCAGTTTCATATGACGGTAAAATCTGTGAAATTTCAGCGACATTGATTAGTGAACCTGAGTACGAATACGGCAATTGTTACTATACCGGAAGACTTGATACCGTTGATTCCGAACCTGTAGATCTTAAAATAAGATTAACTTTTTCGCCTTCAGCCGATGTTGAACCTTATGATAAAGTCGCAGGTAAATTTAAATTCTATATTCCAGGACAATCAAATGACATATCCCTTTCAACTAATATTGCAAACGGTGTGTTTATTGCAGCTTATCCGAGTGACGGAGAGTTTGAGATAATAAAAATATCTGAGTCAGATAAGCCGTTTATGAAGCGGATAATTGATATTCGTACTGCAATAAAAAATGCTGTTTACCGTATTTTACCCAATGAAACGGGTGCATTAGCGGTTGCCTTGATTATCGGTGATAAAAGCGGTCTTTTGCCTGAAACTCTCGATAATTTCAGGTTTATCGGTATATCTCATATAATATGTGTTTCGGGTTATCACATTTCTCTGTGGTCAATGCTTGTTTTTGAACTTTTGAGAAAAACAAAACTCGGTTTAAGAATTTCAAGTTTTCTTTGTATTTTCCCTGTTGTTCTTTTTATGCTTATTTCGGGTATGACATATTCTGTTATCCGTTCCGGCATAATGATGATTATCTATCTTTTATCAAACGTTGTTTTGAGAAAACGTGATTCGTTGAATTCTCTTGGATTTTCATTGATGCTTATTGCTGTTTTCAATCCGTTTGCAATGGGCTCTGCAAGTCTTCAATTATCAGCACTTGCAACAGTAGGTATTATTATTTATTCTGAAAACATCGGCATTAAGATTGAATGCCTTTACAATAAAATTTCAAACACATTTTTACATAAATTTATTCGATTTATTGTTTCTGCATCTATGATTACGCTTGCGGCAAATACATTTACTTTACCTGTGGCGTTATCACTTTCAAACACCTTCAATTTTATTGTTTTTCTTGCAAATATTATTGTTGTAACAGTTTCGGGAATTTGTATGATTCTTTGTGCAATCGGTGCTTTAATCGGTTGTTTTACAACATCTTTAATTAATATTCCTGCTTATTTCGGAGGTCTTTTATCTCGTTTTATTCTGTGGATTTCTGATATTCTTTCTGATTTCAGATTTATGTCTTTCAGAATTGAACCTGATGAAACATATGTTATTCTGATTGCAATTTTTCTTATCTGTGTTTTTTCACTTCTCCTTGCATATTTCGGAAAACCGTATCCTGTTCTTACTTTTTTACTTTGTTCAGCTGTTTTTGTTTTTTCGATAATTTCATTTTCTTTATCGGAAAGAGCGATCACGAAAATAAATATTGTGGATTGCGGAAACGGTACATCGGTGGTCATGACCAGGAACGATGAAACAGTTCTTGTCGGTTGCGGAGGCAGTGAATTCATGGGATCCTTTAATATATGTTATGCTGTCGAAGATTCGGGGAATAAGCTTGATACCGTTATTTTTCCGGATTCAGACGATAATTCATCAATGTATTTGCTTGATGTTATTAATGAATTTAATCCCGAAAAGATATATTGCAATGGTTATC
Source organism: uncultured Clostridia bacterium (assembly GCA_937888485.1). Lineage (GTDB taxonomy): Bacteria > Bacillota > Clostridia > Oscillospirales > Acutalibacteraceae > CAG-177. The sequence goes on along the minus strand of CALAQQ010000180.1, from coordinate 14,834 downwards.
CTGAATATCTTGCACCGCTTATGAAGAAAAGAAATGTTTGTTCATTCGGCGATAAAATCGAAACAAAAAATTTCAATATCGAATGTAAGACTGTTGATAACAAATCATTTGCATCCGTCAGAAATGAAGATGCGGTGATACTTATTCTGTTTGACCCTATTGAAGATATAAATCAGATTCCCGAAGAATATAGAAAAGCAGATGTTGTTATTTCAAGAAACGATTATCCCGTTGGTATAGAAATGACCTGTTCCGATATTGCTGTTATCAATTCCGATAACGCAAGGGGTATGCTTTTACAAAATGAATTTGCAGATAGAAATATAAATTGCGTTGTCACTGCGGGTTGCGGTGATATAATAATTAAGGCTGATGACGGGTGTGTCAGTGCTTACAGAGAGGATTAGTTCCGGAAGGGAGGTACTATGCCTGCAGTTAATGAGAGCGGACTGAAAGAAATTATAAAAAATAATCCCATTGGTATTTTTCTTGTTCACGGTGAAGAGAGTTATCTTAAAAAGGCATATGTTGAAAAGATTGTTTCCAGAACAGTTGATTCAGCCTTTGCGGATTTCAATTTTCATACCTTTGACGGAAAAGAATCCACACTTTCGGATATTTATGAAAGCGCAGGAGCTGTTCCGATGATGGCTGAATCAAAATGCGTTTTGGTCAAGGATTTTCCGCTTGATATACTTGACGACAACGGTTTTGAACAGCTTGAAACAGTTCTTTCTGATAATCCTGAGGATTGTGCATTGATTTTTTCGTTTGCAGGCTATAATCCGAAGGGCGCGAAATGGAATAAGGCTGTAAAACTTTTTGAAAAATACGGCTATAATGTTAAACTCGACAAAAAAACAACACCTGAACTTGTTAAAATGCTTGAAAGCGGAGCGAAAAAAAGAGGGACTTCTTTTGAAAAAGGCGTTGCATCATATCTGATTACATGTGTCGGCAATGACCTTAATACGTTGCTTAATGAAACAGATAAGGTATGTGCTTTTGCAGGCGAAAGAGAAATAAAAAAGAGCGATGTTGATGCAGTTTGTATAATGAGTCTTGATGCGAAGGTTTTTGATATGATTAAAGACCTTATTGCAGGAAGATTTGACAGTGCGTTCAGGAAACTTTCGCTTTTGTTTGAACAGCGTGAGGATGAATTTCAGATTCTCGGCGCACTGATTGTACAGTATTCGGATATTTACAGAGCAAAGGCTGCGGTCAAATCCGGCAACAGAGCTGAAATGATAGCAAAATATTATGATTATGCAGGAAAGGAATTCCGTCTTACAAATGCTGCAAGAAACGGTTCTTCTCTTTCATTCGAAGCGATAGGGGAGTGCATTGAAATTCTTTCCTGGGCAGACACAACGCTTAAGAGCTCTGCACTTGATAAAAGACTCGTTCTTGAGCAGACTGTTGTTAAACTTGCAAGAGCAGGCAGGAGTTAATGATGATAAAAATCAGACAAGCTGTAATTGTTGAAGGAAAATATGATAAAATCAAGCTGTCGGGAATTATTGATGCACCTATAATTCAGACGGACGGATTCGGTATTTTTAAGGATAAGGAACTTCAGTTGATGATAAGAAAACTCGCTGAAAAAAGAGGGATACTTGTTCTTACTGACAGCGATTCGGCAGGGTTCAAAATCCGTTCTTTTATAGGTTCTACGGTCGATCAGAAACATATAAAGCATGCATATATTCCTGATATTTTCGGCAAAGAAAGCCGCAAAACAGAGCCCTCAAAAGAAGGAAAAATCGGTGTTGAAGGTGTTTCGGAGGAAATTATTATAAAGGCTCTTAAAAATGCCGGAGTATTATGTGAATCAACTCCCGAACCTGAAAGACCGATAACCAAACTTGATTTATATGAGCTCGGATTTACAGGTGGAGAAGACAGCTCGCTCAAGAGAGCCGAATTGTTGAAATACTATTCATTTCCCTCAAGATTATCTGCAAATTCTCTTGTTAAAGTTCTTAATTGTGTCACAACATATGACAGATTTATTGAGGATGTCAAGGAAATACAAAAGGAGTTAAAAGCATGATAAGAATCGGTCACGGATACGATGTTCATAAGCTCATTGAAGGCAGAAAACTTATTATAGGCGGCGTTGAAATCGAACATGAAAAAGGTCTTCTCGGTCATTCTGATGCAGATGTGCTTCTTCATGCAATAAGCGATGCTCTTCTCGGTGCCGCAGCTAAAGGCGACATAGGTTGTCTTTTTCCGGATAATGATGAAAAATATAAGGGAGCCGACAGTCTTTTGCTTCTCAAAGAAGTTGTAAAAGTTCTTGAAGTTGACGGATATTCTATTAATAATATCGATGCTACTCTTCTTGCACAGCGTCCCAAAATGCGACCTTATATTGATGAAATGCGAATGAATATCGCATCTGCCTGCAATATATCGGTTGATTTTGTGAGTGTTAAAGCCACTACCGAGGAGAAACTCGGTTTTACCGGAAGAGAAGAAGGAATTTCTGCTCATGCGGTTTGTCTTATTGAAAAATAAATTTTTTGTAAATATATTCTGATTTTATTTACATATTCGTTCCGAATGTGTTATGATATCAGTGAATTAGAGTCAGGTCGGAAAGGAGTGGTCTGATTATGAGTTTTTTTGAGAATATATCCGATTTTTTCGGGAAAATCGGTTCGTTGAGTTTTGGTATAACAGACTTGCTTGATATTGCTCTCATAAGTTTTGTTGTTTACAGCGCTATTAAACTTGTCAGAGAAACCAGAGCTTTTCAGTTAATAAAAGGTTTGTTGCTTCTTGCTGTGGCATATCTTGTTGTGACTCAGCTTGATATGCAAACAAGCTCTTACATATTCAGATTTCTATTTCAGAATATTTTTATTATTCTTGTTATTTTGTTTCAACAGGAAATCAGACAGGTTATTGAAAAGGTCGGTACCAGCAAGTTCACAAGTCTGAGTCTTATTCTTAAGGGAAACAGTGCTGATAAAGAAAAAACAGTGAATGAAGCCATAAACGAGATTTCAAAAGCGGTTCAGAGAATGAGCGACAGTAAGACCGGCTCGCTTATTGTTATGGAAAGACAGACACTTCTCGGTGATGTAATCAATTCGGGTAAACCTGTTGATGCTTATATAACCCATGAGCTTATGGGTAATATTTTCTTCCCGAAATCACCGCTTCATGACGGAGCTGCTATTGTGAGAAACGGAAGGCTTGTTGCGGCCGGCTGTGTCCTTCCTCTTACAAAGAATACAGATGTTTCAAGTGACCTTGGCACAAGACACAGAGCTGCTCTCGGACTGAGTGAACAAAGCGATGCCGCTGTTGTTGTAGTATCGGAAGAAACCGGCATAATTTCTCTTGCGTATAAGGGAGCTCTTGAAAGAAATCTTACCGATTCAGAGCTTCGTGAAAAGCTTATTAATCTCTTGGTTGACAGTCCAACAGATAACATAATTGATAACAGCATATTCAAAAAAATATTTAAGGGTAAATATGATGGAAAGAAAAAAACAAAGAATAAGTGATTTATTTTATGATAACCGCTTTCTTATGGTATTTTCCGTTCTTTTTGCATTGATTGCATGGTTGATTGTTGCAACGGAATTTGCCGAAACGCAAACCACTATTTCTGATGTTGAAGTTGAGATTGATTGTTCCAACATTAACAGTAGTTTTCCCGGACTTGAACCGTTCATTGATGAAAAACCTACTGTTGATGTTACGATAAGCGGTAAAAGATATATAGTTGAATCCGATAATATCAAGGATGATATTCTTGTTGTGGCTGACACAAGTGCTGTTAATTATCCGGGCAGTTATGCTCTTACACTGACTGTAACATCCAAGAGTGTCAGACCGGAATATGAATTTGTGAGCATTTATCCCCAGGTTACCGAGAAGATAACTTTTGATTATTCAAGAGAATTAGAGCGTAAAATTGAACCTGATCTTATTTTCAAAGAGAAAGCTGTTCGTGACGGATATCAAATGGGTGAACTTCTTGTTTCCGATCTTTCTACCGTAAAAGTAAGCGGACCGGAAACGAAAATCAATAAAGTTGTCAGAGTTGTTGCAAGAGCTGAGCTTGACGGTGATTTGCATCAGAGCACTTCTGTTGTTGCAACGTTACTTCCGGTTGATAAGGATAATGTTTTCGTTCCAGGTGTGGAAGTAAAAAGAACATCAGACAAGGTCAGCGTAACAATCCCTGTTTATTCAGTTCAGAATCCTACGGTTACTTGTTCTTTTTCAAATATTCCTTCCGAATATATAGACAATATTCCCTTTGAATATTCAGTTGAACCTTCATCGGCAACATTCGGTATTTTTGATGAAAATGAAGAAAAAGAAAGCATTGAGCTTGCCACAAAAATTGATTTTACAATGCTTCATCCGGGTGAAAACATTTTCACGGTACCTGTCAATGCTAATGAATTCCCAGGTGCAATTCTTCTTGATGAAACAATAACTGAATTTGTTGTAACGGTAAACGTACCCGATGTTTCAAGCATGACATTTGAAGAAGTGCCCGAAAACTTTAAATACGATAATCTTCCCAACGATGTCAATATTGAATTTTCCGGTTTCCAATTTGCTGAACTTACAGTTATAGGTCCAAGTGATAAACTATCACAGCTTAATAAAGATAACATTGTGCTTATAGCTGATTTCGGTGAATATGATAATTTTGATTTGGATTCGGTTGTTGTTCCACTGAGGTTATATGATGGTTATTGTTGGTCAGTTGGCGAGTATTATGCAACATTTAATATTCTGTAAAGATAAAAAACCGCTCTTTATGGGCGGTTTTTAATTATTTAATATTAATATTATATTAATTATATAAATAATAGTTGATTTATGGAAAAAGACTGTGATATAATAAGATGAAAAAATATCGTGGAGGAGTGGGATAATGAAAAGAAGTATTTTTTCTTTTATAATGATTATTGCTATGCTTTTTGTTCTTTCGTCATGCAGTTCCAATTCATTCATTTTACCTGCTGATTCACTGCTTTCTCCTCCGCTTTATTATGAAGAATACGAAGATCTTGTTGAGTCATTTAATAAGAGCATTAATGGAGAAATGACTCTTTGCAGTCCCAAAAAAGGTGATTACCGTTCTGCAATTGTTGTTGAAGATATAGATTCTGACGGACTGCAGGAAGCTGTTATATTTTATAAAACCAATTCGGATATTTCTGTTGCAAGAATGCATTATTTTGACCTTGTCGGAAATCGTTGGATTTCGTTCGGGGATTTTAACGGTTACGGTGCAGGAATAGAAAACATTGTAATTACCGATATGGATTTCGACGGAAAAAAAGAACTTCTTGTTTTATGGAATACTTCCGGTTCTGCTTCCGGTAATATTCTGAGTGTTTACCGTCTTGATGCCGTAACAAATAAATTTAAGGAAATATCAAATGAATCTTGTTTTATTTCGGAAATTGTTGATATTGACGGTAACGGAAAAAAAGATATATTTCTGATTGCTCAGAACAATGTTCCGAGCGGAAGTCAGAAAGTTGCCAAGGCTATGAGATTATCCGGTGATTCGGTCATTATTTTCGGAGAAACAAAACTTGACCCCAATATAAGCAGTTACAGTTCTGTCAAAACTGAAAAAACCTCAAGAGAAGCACCGATGAGAATCTATATTGATGCTTATAAAGGTGAGCAGCAAATGATTACGGAGGTTGTTTATTGGGACGGTAAAAACTCTGAATTGTGTGCGCCGTTACTTGATTCTGAAACAATGACCAATTCAATTAGTCTGAGATTCGATCCGATAGGCTGTTCGGACATAAACAATGACGGGATAATTGATATTCCTGTTCAGAATACATTTTTTGGAAAATCAGATAATGTCACAGCTCTTGATGCGGAAAACATCTATCTTACAGAATGGAAAAGTTTATCTTCCTCGGGGCTCGAAACAGTAGCATATTCTCTCGTTAATTATCATGACGGTTATTTGATTAATCTGGATAAATCCGAAATCAATTCATTAGGCATAAGAAATTACCGTTCGCAAAACAGTTGGATTGTTTATTCTGCGGATATTGCAGGGAAACCGGTCAATGAACTTTATTCAGTTTTTAAAATTCCGACATTAAAATGGAATACTGAAAATTACGATAATTATATTCCTATTATTGAAAATGAGGAAAATGTTGTTTGCGTGTTTATTACCTCCGACGGAAAAAGTCTCGGTATCACTGAAGATTTTCTTAAATCAAAAATAATTAAAATACCTTAAAGGGGTGTGCTCAATGAAGAGGATACTTATAGCTGAAGATGAGGCAGCGATAAGAGAATTTATCGTTATTAATTTAAAACGCGGCGGCTATGATGTTGTTGAAGCAGAAGACGGTGCTATGGCACTTGAGCTTTATGATGCTTATAACGGTGAAATAGATGTTGCCTTGCTCGATGTAATGATGCCTAACGTTGATGGCTTTGAAGTTTGTAAAAGGCTCAGAACAATGAACAGTAATATCGGAATTATCATGCTTACAGCGAAAACCCAGGAAATGGACAAGATTACAGGTCTTATGAACGGTGCAGACGATTATGTTACCAAACCGTTTTCGCCTACGGAGCTTGTTGCAAGAGTTGATGCCATTTACAGAAGAGTTGCAATGAATACGGCACACAAGTCAACGTCTGTTGATGTTATTGAGCTCGGTGAGTTCAAGCTTGATCTCAGAAGCAGAACCTTAACAAAAAACGGAAAGTTTATTGAACTGACTCAGGTTGAATTCCAGATGATGGTTTACTTCTTCACAAATCCCGGTGCCGCATTAAGCAGAACAGATATTCTCAACAAGGTTTGGGGTAACGAATATTTCGGTGAAGAAAAGATTGTCGACGTTAATATCCGTCGTCTCCGAATGAAAATAGAAGAAGAACCCTCGGTTCCCAGACATCTTACAACAATCTGGGGTATTGGATATAAGTGGATAGTCTGAGTTGAAATTATTAAATCGGAAGGAGGCGTAAACCGTGAATTATCTGAGCATAACAAAGCGATGGTTTGTAAATGTTGCATCTGTTGTTATTGTCATATTGCTAACGGTTTCGGTTGTACTTATCCTTTCAATGAAAAATTATTATTATGATATTGCTTCCATGACGCTTGATTCTTATTCATCCGATAAGCTTTCTTCAACATTCAGTCTTTATGATTCCACTTACGCCGGATTTGAAACGGCAGGAAGAGATTTTGTTGAAAACTTTCCCGATAAAGAAAAAATGGCTGTGTGGGTAATAGACCGTAACGGAAATGTCATTTTATCTTCAAGCGGGTTTCAGATTAAAGAAAATGTAGTCATGCCCGATTATATAAATGCATTGAACAGTGAACACGGAGTTTCCAAATGGACCGGAAAACTTCCTTCCGGTGAAAAAATAATGGCTTCAACTTGTATATATAATTATTCAAGCGGTGTTCATGGCGGTGCAATAAGATTCATGATATCTCTTGAAGCAATTGATGAACAGCTTGTGAGAATAAGTATATTAGTTGCAATTTCTTGTTTGTTTATGTTTTCGCTTCTTGTTCTTTCCGGAAGTATTTTTATCAGATCTATCGTCAAGCCTGTTAAAGATATTGGTGAGACCGCGAAAAGAATTGCGGGCGGTGACCTTGAGGCAAGGATAGACCGTTATCCCTACAACGATGAAATCGGTGAACTGTGTACAACAATCAATGATATGGCAACCAAACTTGCCACATCGGATAAAATGAAAAACGATTTTATCTCCACAATTTCTCATGAACTCAGAACTCCTCTTACAGCAATTAAAGGTTGGGGTGAAACCCTTCTCCAGATTGGTGATACTGATTCTCAGATGACAGAAAGAGGAATGGGCGTTATTATCAATGAAGCATCACGTCTGAATGATATGGTTGAAGAACTGCTTGACTTCTCAAGAATGAGCAGTGGCAGAATGAAGATGAACAATGAAAGAATCGATATTCTTGCTGAACTTGATGAAGTTATATTTGCGTTCAAAGAACGGGCAATTAAAGAGGGTATTGACCTTGTATATAATGTTCCTCATGTTCCTGCTCCGTCAATCGGCGATGCTTCAAGAATTAAACAGGTTTTTATAAATATTCTTGATAACGCCATGAAATATACAGACCACGGAGGAAAAATTGTTGCGTTTGCAGAAATGCCGAATCCTGCAACACTCATTGTTTCGATAAGCGATACAGGTGCAGGTATTCCTCCTGAGGATTTACCTCATGTTAAAGAAAAATTCTATAAAGCGAATACTACGGTACGCGGTTCGGGGATCGGACTTGCGGTTTCCGATGAAATAATCAGGCTTCATAACGGTGAGATAGAAGTTGACAGCGTTCTCGGCGAAGGAACAACTGTCAGAATTACTCTTCCTATTGCGCCGCCTGAAAGAGAATCTTATGATACGGAAGGGGATTTAAGCTATAATGAGTAAAACTAAGAATAAATATATCGCCGTTGGCGGTCAGGCTCTTATGGAAGGTATAATGATGAAGGGCCCAAAAGGTACTGCAATGTCGTTAAGACTTCCTGACGGGACTATTGAAACAACAATGAAGGATTTTGTTTCTGTCAGAAAAAAGTTCAAACTTTTTAATATACCTGTTCTTCGCGGTATTGTTTCGTTTGTTGAATCAATGGTTTTCGGATATAAGCTTCTCATGGAGTCGGCAGAAAAAACCTCACTTGATATGGAAGAAGATAACGAATCAAAACTTGACAAATGGATTACAGAACACTTCGGACCGAAAATGATGGCTGTTATCGGCGGCATATCCGCTGTTCTCGGAATCGGTCTTGCGTTTCTTCTTTTTATGTGGCTTCCGAGCTTTTTGTTTGACCTTGTAAATGATAATATTGCAGACGGTTCAATTTCTGCATTAAGGGCTGTTTTTGAAGGTGTTATCAGAGTTGTTATTTTTGTTGTTTACATGGCTCTTGTTGCAAGAATGAAAGAAATTCACCGTGTTTATATGTATCACGGTGCTGAGCATAAAACAATTTTTTGTTTTGAACACGGTAAAGAACTTACTGTTGAAAATATAAGAAAAGAAAAACGTTTTCATCCCCGTTGCGGAACAAGTTTTATCTTCGTAACAATTCTTCTCAGTATTCTTGTTTCATCAATTGTTTCGGTTGTTTTTCCCGAACTTACTGAAATAAGAGCTCTTTGGATTGCAGTTAAAGTGATGATTACTCCGCTTATTATGGGTATCGGTTTTGAGTTCATACAGCTTGCCGGCAAATATCCCAATAAATTTACCAATCTTCTTTCAGCGCCCGGTCTTCTTATGCAGAGAATTACAACAGCAGAACCTGATGATGCGATAATTGAAGTTGCAATTGAAGCTATGAAAGCGGCACTCACCGGTAAGGTTGAATCATTTGAAAATGAATCTGCAGAAGACGGTTCGGAGAATGCAGAATGACCATTAAAGAAATTTTTACTCAAGGCAAAAATATTCTTCAAAATAATAATATAGATAATTATTACAATGAATCAAGATGGATTTTTGAATCGGTTTTTGAATGTTCTGGTGATTATCTTGTTTTCCACGCAGATGACAAAGCTGATTCGGAAAAGTGCTCGGAATTCATTGATAAAATCAACAAGCGTGCATCGGGTATTCCTGTTCAGTATGTAATCGGTGAATGGGATTTTTACGGTGAAACATTTTTGGTTGGTGAAGGAGTTCTTATTCCGAGACCTGAAACAGAGCTTCTTGTTGATTTTTCGCTTGAATATCTAAAAAATAAAAATAAACCCGTTGTTTTTGACTTGTGTTCAGGAAGCGGATGCATCGGTCTTACTGTTGCAAAGCATTTTCCTGATGCAAAGATATTCCTTCTTGAAAAATCCGATGAAGCATTAAAATATTTACTGAAAAACAAAGAAAAATTATCGGTTTCAAATGCAGAAATTATCCCCGGAGATATTTTTGACGGGTTTGATTCATTTGATATTCCGAAACCTGATCTGATTCTTTCCAATCCGCCTTATATCATTTCGTCTGAAGTTTCTTCTCTTCAATCGGAAGTTCTCAAAGAACCTGTTATGGCTCTTGATGGCGGTGTTGACGGATTTGATTTTTATAAAACGATAGCAGATAAATGGTTAAAAGAATGCGAAGGAGCAATTGCGGTTGAATGCGGTGAAGATCAGGCAGATGAAATTAAAAAGATGTTCTCACTATACTGTTCCGATATATCTTCTGTAAATGATTTTAACGGAATCGAAAGAGCAGTTATCGGAAGAAAGGATAAACAATGATTTTTGATTTAGTACGTAACGGTTTCTCGTTTGATACCGTTCTTAGTCTTCTTGCAAGAGTGTTTGTTGTATTTTGTACATTGCCTGTTCATGAATATGCACATGCTTTGATTGCAACTAAACTCGGTGACGATACTCCAAGACTCAAGGGCAGACTTACTCTTGCGCCCCTTGCTCATATTGATATTATGGGCGCGCTTATGATTTTTCTTGTCGGATTCGGCTACGCAAAGCCCGTTCCCGTAAATCCTCGTAAATTTAATAATCCTAAGGTCGGCATGGCTCTCACGGCTCTTGCCGGTCCTCTCTCAAATATTATAATGGCATTTGTATTTATGCTGTTAAGTAATGCAGCTTTGCTTGTTCACGGTAAAACAGATATTATGTTTTTAGGAGTTGCATATTCATTTTTCCTTTTTGCAGCAAGAATCAATATCGGACTTGCGGTCTTTAATTTTCTTCCGATTCCGCCTCTTGACGGTTCAAGAATTTTAAATCTTGTTTTACCTTCAAAGTATTATTTTAAAATTATGCAGTATGAACGCTATATTGTTCTTGCTGTGTTTGCTCTCTTAGTTTTCGGAATACTTGACATACCTCTTTCTTTTTTTACAAATCTTATTATGAAATTGGTAAGCTTTGTTGCAGGTCTTCCGTTCAGACTGTTTCTTTGATTATTGAAAGGGGTTAGTCCTTTGGAAAAATTTCAATATAAGCTTGAAGTTTTTGAAGGTCCCATGGACTTGTTACTTCAGCTTATCTCAAAAAAGAAAGTCAGCATAAATGATGTTCCCATTATGGAAATCATTGAGCAGTATCTTGAATATGTCAGAATGATGCAGGAAGATAATCTTGATGTTTCAAGTGAATTTCTTGAAATGGCAGCAAGGCTTCTTTATATCAAAACTGTTTCACTGCTTCCTGTTCATGAAGAAGCTGAAAAGCTTGTTGAAGAACTTCGCGGAGAACTTACCGAATATCAGGATTGCAAGCTTGTTGCAGGTAAACTTCAGACTCAGGCGAAAGGCTTTGAGTTTTATTCAAGAGAACCGGAAGAAATCGAAGTTGATATGACATATACAAGAATTCATGAGCCTGTTGAAATTTTTAAGGCATATATGTCAGCAGTCGGTAAGGGTAAAAGAAAGCTTCCTCCTCCGATTGAAGCTTTCAGAGGAATTGTTGCTCATAAAATTGTTTCGGTTTCTTCAAGAATCAGTTTTATCATAGATAAATTCAAATCAAAAAAGAGCAGAAAGTTTTCAGCATTTTTTACTGAAGCTGAATCACGCTCCGAAATGGTTGCAACTTTTCTCGCACTTCTTGCTATGGCAAAAGCAAAGAGAATTCAGATTGACGGTCAGGGTGAGGAATTAAGCGTTACATTGTTGCAAGGCAGAGGGGAGAGTTTAGAAATTGACGAATGAACAGATAAGAGCCGCCTGCGAAGCAATATTGTTTGCTTCGGGTGAACCTGTTGAAGCGGTAAGAATCGCAGAGGCTCTTGAACTTGATACAGAGGTTGTTGCCGGCGCTTTATGGGAACTTTCACGTTCTCTTGACGAAAGAGAAAGCGGAATCTGTCTTTTGAAACTCGGCAACAAATATCAGCTTTGCTCAAGAGTTGAATATGCTCAGCAGGTCAGAAGTGTTCTTGATATTAAAAAGAATACACCGCTTTCACCGGCGGCATTTGAAGTTCTTGCTGTTGTAGCATACAATCAGCCGGTAACAAAAGCGTATATCGAACAAATCAGAGGAGTTGACTGTTCAGGCGTTGTTTCAACTCTTTGTCAGAGGGGATTGCTTGAAGAAAAAGGCAGACTCGATTTACCCGGCAGACCTCTTCTTTACGGAACAACACCTGATTTTCTTCGTTGTTTCTGTTTGACATCACTTGCAGATTTGCCTGAACTTCCGGAAAAGCCTGAAATCGATGTTGAACAGGATGATGAAATAGATAATGAACAAGGTGAACAGATAAGAACTTTTTTTTCAACCTGAAGAATAAGGAGGCGATAGCTTGACGGCGCTTTATGTAATAATCGGAATTATAGCGTTTTTTATTGTTTTACTTTCGATAAAATTCGTTGTTACAGTCCATTATGAAGATGATATAGCGGTTTCTGTCGGCTGGCTATTCTTGAAGTTTAATATTCTTCCCGCAAAAGAAGATAAACCTGAAAAAAAGAAAAAAGAAAATAATAAAAAAACAACAGAAAAACCAAAAGAAACTAATGAGGTTGTTAAAGAACCGAAAGCAAAAAAAGACAATATGTTTGTCAGGTTCTATAAAAATCGTGGTGTTTCCGGTGTTGTTCAGCTTCTAAAGGATGCAGCAAAAGCACTTGGCGGAATGTTTAAAAGAATCGGCAGAGCGTTTCTTTTTGAAGAACTTTATGTTTCTCTTGATGTTGGTGCCTCGGATTCTGCTGAAACCGCGATAAAATACGGAAAGGTATGTTCTGCGGCATTTCCTGCAATGGGTCTTATCGTAAGCACGATGAGAGTCAGAAAATACAGTATTCAGATTAATCCCGATTTTCTTTACGGAAAAAATGTTGCAAACCTGCACACAAAAATTTCCGTGAGACCAATAGCTCTTATAAATGCAGTTATTATTCTTGCGTTTGAGCTTTTATTCAAAGTTGTTATAAAACTGCTTAAGCACAGCAAGGCTCCCAAGCCTACGGTGGAAAAGCAGATTATAAATAAAAATTAATTTAGAAAGGCGGAAAACAAAATGAGTTCCTTTAAAGAAACCATGTGAGGCTGTGGCTCCGTTCCTGGACGAGAAACTGTCTTTATGCTCTCTGTAACACCTACCGCATCCACGAGATAGAACATATCTTTGCTATATGCATTTGGAGTCACATTCCTTAACTGTTCATCTCCAATAGTTCGTACACCACGACCCTTCATCTGGACATAAAGAGACTCGGACTCCACATCACGCATAAACATCACAACCTCAAGAGGCTTAACATCTGTTCCTGTGGCAACCAGTGTTACTGTGACTGCAATCCTGAACTCTTTATCATTTCTGAAACGACGGATGAGTTCGTTACTATCACCTGCAGAGTAAGTGATCTTCTGCACGAACTGTTCATCATTTTCTTTACCGAATACTTCCTTTGCTATTTTAACAATATTAGATGCATGGTTATCATTCAAAGCAAAGATGAGTGTCTTCGGCAGATAATCCATATTCGGTTCTCGCGGAGGATCGTTGAACATCTGAGTATAAACCGCATCCCTATATGTCTCAAGAATCAGCTTTATCTGAGCCGGATTGACTATGCTTCGATTCAGTTCTGTACTGGTATATGTCTTTGCCTCGTCTGTCTTTACATTCTTGACTTCCCCATTATATCTTGTAACCCTCTTGATTCTTTCACCCTCAAGGATGGCACCTCCATCTTCTGTCGCCTGCGTCTTGATACGGAATACTCGGTAATCGACATTGACGCCATCTGCTATGGATTTTTCAAGAGTATAGTTTACTATCCTGTTATGATTGAAAAACGCGAGTGTCTCAGGTGCCGGAGTAGCTGTCAATCCAATCATCTTGGCAGAACTGAAATAGTTGAGTACCTGTCGCCAAGAGCCGTAAATCGACCTATGGCATTCATCTATGATTATCAAATCAAAGAAGTCTGGCGGCAAATTAGGATTCTCCGGAAGAGTAATGATATTGCTTTCGTCATCATTGTAATTTTCATCATCATCCGAATCAGTTACATCTTCTCCCTTTAACAATGAGAAAAGTCTTTGTATTGTCGAAATAACCACATTGGAATCCGACGGTATCTTTCCTGAACTCAAACGATTGACCGAGAAAATCGTATTGAACGGATCACCGGTTTCTGTAAGTCTAAACATCCCGAATTCACCTTCTGCCTGCTTTCCTAGGTTGTTTCTATCCACTAAGAAAAGTACTCTCCTCATAGGAGTATATGACAGGAATCGGTATGCTGCAAGGCATGCTGTATATGTCTTTCCTGCACCAGTAGCCAGAACCATCAACGCTCTATTCTGGCCGCTTCTAAAACTCTTCTCCAACTCTGTTATTGCCTCAAACTGACAATCACGTAGTCCCTGCTTCTTAAGAGTCGGCAATGCAGAATATTCTTCTGTAAGTCCTAACATCCTGGTAATTTCTTTAGGAGTATGGATGCGATTAATCTCTTCATACTCCGATTCCGGAATATTACCATTTTTGAAAAGAACAGTTTTCCCATTTGAAAGGTAAATCAATGGAAGCGGTTTAGCTATGGTTTGGTATGTAGGAGGAACTTTCCTTACATAATTCTCCGCCTGTGCTTTCACCCAATCAGCAGACACGTCTACAGACTCTTTTTTTGCCTCAAGTACACCTACAGCCTTGCCATTAAGGAAAAGCAGATAGTCTGCTTCAAGGTTTCCATTAAGGAGTCCTTCTTCCAGAGCCACCGCTGATATATTAGGTGCATAATGGTCACGGTCCAGTACCTGCCAACCGGCATTTCTGAGCAGTTTATCTATGACTT
>CALAQQ010000179.1 GCA_937888485.1 uncultured Clostridia bacterium | reverse complement strand
ATGTCATTCCGTGGAAAAGACCGTCAACAAACCATGTGTTATCGGGAAGATATGCTGTCGAAGCATCAATTTCCATGTTGGGAGAAATTTTGTTATTGCCGCCGCAGGGATTTTTCTGAACGTAGCCGTCGGAAAATCTTGTTCCGTAAGGTGCGCAAGTTGCACCTGTTGAAGCGTTTGTGGTGATAATACCGTCGGAATTTTCGTTCATGCCTGTAACTATTCTTTCACCGCAGCCTGCAACAATCGAAATATTCATGCCGTTTTCAATACATTCGGCAAATTTTTCGTCCATGGAGGGGAGAATTTCATAGTGATAACGGTCGCTTATCGCAATAAGTCTTGCGCTTTCTTCGGGGTCAAGAAGCTGTTTCTTTGCGGATTCATACTTATCAACGGGCATGAAATCCCACAGACTGCCCCAGTAACCGAGAGTGGGAACAAGTTTCGGGAAGAGGGTGTTGAGAAGATTATCAATAAATCCGAACTGATTTGCCTTTGCAATCCAGTTATAGTCTTCTTCGGACATTGTTCCGTTTTCAACGAAACGTACAAGACATTCCTCGTCGAATTCAACGTTTGCGGTCAGTGCATCATACGCAATTCCCGCACCGCCGATTGCAGGTACGGTCATAACAGCGTTATCGACATCGTTTTTATAACCGTATAGATTGAGATATGTTGCGGTAACCATACCGCCGTGGCTGACTGCGAAAAGATTGACTTTATCCTTGCCGCTGTGTTTTTTTACGGACTGAATGAAATCGTCAAGCAGTCCTGCGCAGTATTCAGCACCCATTCTGAAATCTGTGCTGAAATTATAGATGTTTTCATGACCGATATATTCGGCAATTTCATCGGAAATCTCGATTTCCTGTCTGTATTTTCCGTCGGGGAAATTCTCGATGAGATGAACATTGTTTTTATCGGCTGCTTCGGTATAATCTTGATGGATTTCATAAGCGCTTGTGCCGTCGGGATTGCAGCGGAGTTTTTCAAAAAGAGGAATCATTTCCTCTGCAAGAACATTGGCTATATATTCAGCGTTACCGACTGTAAGAGCGCCCAGACCCATTCCGAGATCTGCGATTCTTGCGAAAACACGCTCCAGAACATGGTCCCAGTTAAGACCCCAGACGGGTTCGCCTGTTTCAAGGCTTTCGCCGTAATAGAGGTTTGTTGAGCTGTAGCCGGGAACGATGATAACGGGATAATCCGAAATATCGCCTTTCACCTCATCCGATGCCGATGCGATTATCGCACACGATGAGATTATCATAGCAAGTGAAAGAATGATGCTTAAAAATTTTTTCATTTATATCCGACCTTTCCTCGGTTTTACAAGAGAATTTTAACACATATTTTTAATCTTTGCAAATTTAATTTGTTTGCGGTATACATACGGGATATTCATTGTTTAATGCGCAATTCTCAATTCACAATTCGCAATGAAGGGTCGCTTCGCTCCGATTTATATAAACGGTAATTACGCATTGCGCATTACGAATTGCGAATTTAAAAACGGAGTTTTTATTCTTTATCCATATACTCCAGCACACGCTGAATAAGTCCGAGACGGTTTTCGCCTTTGAGCAGACGAACCGAAATATGGGGTTTCCCGCCGCCTGCACTTACAACGAACCGTCCTTTGAAATGTGCAGATGTGCGTGCGATTGTTTCCATATCGAGCAAATTGATTTTGAAAATAATCTTGTCGCCCTGCATGGTGATTTCATAGATATCGTGCGAAACGGCTTTGCCTCTCAGCAGTGCAATCCTGATAAGACCTTCAACACAGGGGGGCGGGTCTCCGAAGCGGTCAACGAGCTCATCGATAACATCCGAAGCATCGTCGTCGTTTCTGATATCGGCAATTCTGCGGTAAATCTGGAGTCTTTGAGGAACGCTTGCGATATAGTCATCGGGAATATGAGCGTCAATCGGAAGGTCGATAACGCAGTCTTTTTCGGGTGCATCTGACTTTTCGCCTTTTTCCTCGCTGATTGCCTGTTCAAGGAGCTTCACATACATCTCATATCCGACCGTTTCCATATGACCGTGCTGATTTGCGCCGAGAACGTTGCCAGCGCCTCTGAGTTCGAGGTCACGCATCGCAATATGGAATCCCGAACCGAATTCGGTGAATTCTCTGATTGAATCCAAACGGCGTGTTGCGATTTCGCTGAGCTGTTTTCCTCTTGTGAAGGTGAAATATGCGCTTGCACGGCGTGACGACCTGCCGACTCTGCCCCTTATCTGGTGAAGTTGGGCAAGACCCATTCTGTCGGCATTTTCGATGATGAGAGTGTTCGCATTCGGAACATCAACGCCTGTTTCGATAATCGTTGTGCAGACAAGAATATCAATCTCGCCCTCAAGAAGTCTGCGCCAGACTTCGCTGAGTTCATCCTCGGTCATTTTTCCGTGACCTATTCCGACATTCGCATCGGGAATCATCGCTTTGATTTCCGCCGCTTTTTTCTCGATGTCCTCAACTCTGTTATAGAGATAATAAACCTGACCGCCTCTGCGGAGTTCCTGTTCCATCGCCTGAACGAGAACGGGCATGTTGTGTTCAATAACGTAGGTCTGAACGGGGAGTCTGTCCTGAGGCGCTTCTTCAAGAACGGACATATCACGGATTCCCGTCATCGCCATGTTGAGGGTTCTCGGAATGGGAGTTGCCGTAAGGGTGAGAACGTCAACAGTGGGGAAATTCTGTTTGAGTTTTTCTTTCTGTGCAACGCCGAAACGCTGTTCCTCGTCAACAATAATCAGTCCGAGGTCGCGGAATTCGACGTCTTTTGAAATAATTCTGTGTGTACCCACAACAACGTCAACCGACCCTCTGCGAAGTCCGTTAAGGGTTTTTTCTGTTTCTTTTTTTGTGCAGAAGCGTGAAAGCATTCCCGCTTCAATCGGAAATCCCTCAAAACGGCGCAGGATTGTCTGATAGTGCTGGAGTGCAAGAATGGTTGTGGGAACAAGGATTGCGCATTGTTTTCCGTCTGCGATGCACTTGAAAACAGCTCGGAGCGCAACCTCGGTTTTACCGAAGCCGACATCACCGCAGAGGAGTCTGTCCATGGGATAGGGTTTTTCCATATCCTTCTTGATTTCATGAATGCAACGGAGCTGGTCATCCGTTTCGACAAACTCAAAACGGCGTTCAAAGTCGCTCTGCATATCGATATCCTGCGAAAATGAATGTCCCTTCATTTTGAGGCGTTTCGAATACAGTTCGATGAGCTCCTTTGCCATATCCTTGACTGCGCTCTTGACCCTTGAACGGGTTTTCTGCCAGTCTTTTCCGCCGAGTTTGTTGAGCTTAAGGGGCTTATCGTCGCTTTTCGGTCCGATATATTTCGAAACCTGGTCGAGCTGTGTTACGGGGACATAAAGATTGTCGCCCTTGTCATATCGGATTTTGATATAGTCTTTTGTTGTGCCCGATGCTTCAAGGGTCTGTATGCCCTCAAAGATACCGATGCCGTGAGCCGAGTGAACAACATATTCGCCTCTGTGAAGCTCATCAAGATTATTGAAGGCATTTTTGCCTCTTTTGGTTGATGCAACACGGTTTTTGGTGACTGTTCGTGCTCTGTAAGTTATGAGGGTGAATTTTGCGTTGGGATATTCAAAGCCTGCGGAAAATCCGCCGGGCAGAACACATACGGTTTTTTCGGGGAATTCAGCAGGGGGTACGGGACAGAAAAGTGCGGGTATCCCTTCGTTTTCAAGGTCATCGGCAAGAGTTTTTGCCGCTTTATCCGTTCCTGCAAGAACAACGCATGAATGACCGAGTCTTTGTCTTACTGCGTTGAGGTCGTCAACAACCGCCGAAAGAGTACCGTTCCAAGGACTTATCTGCTTTGCGGTGAAGGTTATGAGTTCTTTGACAGGAGTATCAAAGCTTCCCCTCGGAAGATTGTCAAGATAAACCGCACCCATATCTTCATAATATGTGAACAAATCGGGAAGTCTTATGCCGTAGCAGTCAAGACCCTTGCAGAGAATTCCGTCTTGGAAAAGACCTTTGACGGTTTCGAGAAGAAGCTGTGATGCACTGCCGAATTTATCCTTGACGGCAAAGCTTTCGCAAACGAAAAGCATTGAATTTTCGGCATAGTCAAAGATGCTGCAGCAGTCGGGATAGATAAGAGGAAGATATTTATCGAGAGATGAAAGACGGATGCCGTCGTTCATTTTTTCTATATCATCATTGAGATTTTTGAGAGCTTCGCCCTTTATTCTGTTTTCTGCAATATGTTTTTCGATGAGGGCTGTCAGCGTTTCGGGGGTACAGAGAATTTCTCTGGCAGGGGTTATGCGGATTTCTTCGGCAGAATCTGTTCTTCTCTGGGTTTCGGGGTCGAAGAAAGAAATGCTGTCAACGGTATCGCCCCAGAATTCGATTCGGCAAGGCTGTTTCGAATCGGGAGGAAAGAAGTCGAGAATACCGCCTCTGAGTGCAAACTGACCTGCACCGTCAACCTGTTCGCTTCGGGTATATCCGCTTCTCATAAGGCTTAAAATGAGTTCCTCCGAGTCGTAATCCTCACCCGATTCAATTGAAAAGCTGCCGTTCATGAGCATGGCAGGCGGAACGGTAAGCTGCATTGAAGCTTCCGCCGACAGGACAACAACGTCGTAATTGCCCGAAAGCATCTTGTCAAGCACTTTCAGGCGGGCGTGTTCATATTCTCTTGAAACGGTTTCGAGGGTGCGGAAGGAAAAATCCCTTGCAGGATAATGCAGGGCGTTAACTCCGAAACCTTCCAGATCCCGACGCATACGGGTTGCCGTTGCTTCGTCGGGAACGATAACGATTGCTTTCTGCATAAGACACATACACATCGAAGCGATAACATGAGCCTTGTGTATGTGCGAAAGCCCCGTAACTCCGCAGGGGAGACGGGTTTTTCTTATTGCATTGGCAAGCGACATAAATTCGGGAACGGTTTTTGCGGTTTGTGAATAACAATTCATGTTCTTATGCCTTTACATATTTATTTGTGTATATAATACTACTTTGTTAAGAGAATAGTCAAGAAATTATAAAATTATACTTGAAAAATTTTTGAAATATAGTATCATTGTGGTATGAAACCATAGGAGGGTTATTATGAAAAAAACATTTAAATCAATTCTTGCAGTCGTCATGGCATTCATTATGGTGTCGGGCTTTGTTTCCGCATTTGCCGTTGAAAATGTCGTTTATCCGTCTGATTATGTTGAGAAGGTTACAATCACGAATCATGAAAAATGTGCAACAATAATTGAATCCGAAGACGGTGACTTAATAGCACCTTCAACCGAAGGTGAAACCGTAACACTTATTTTTACCGACGGAACAGAAAAGTCTTTTGTTTATGCCGATGAGATCAAGGTTGAGTTTCCTGACGGAAAAGAATACGAGATTTATGCGGGTATTGAAGGTTCAAGTCTTTCTTATATAGTATCAATCATTGATGAAAATGGCGAGGAGTATATAATTTGGCATACACGCGCAGAAATAGTTGAGTATATACCCGATTTTACCATTGAATATGCAGTGGAGTATTTGGTAAATGAGCTGTTCGCGCTTTATGTTGATTATTATAGCCCTTTGCCGGGATCATCTGGCTGGCAAAATATAATTTCATGCTTAAAAGCAACGCCTGATTTTATAAATGATGTAATTGAACTTGTTAAATATGCAAGTGAACAGGTTGTTGAATATTACGCAGCAAAATGAATATGAATAAAAAAGAGTCGGTTGGGGTACCCTCCATAAGGAAGTTACCCCAAGGCGGCTCTTGCAGTAAAATTTAATAATTATGATTTGAACGGTATAGTTTCGGCTATGCCGTTTTTGCTTTATGTTGTTTTGAAATATGCTGTTGGTACGCTTCTTCCATTTCTTCGACAGAGAGCATCTTGATTATTCCTGCACCGTGATAGTAGATGTCTATTGTCTGATGCCGTTTGCCATCAATCTTCTCAGGAGCAGAAACAACTATCTTTTCAATGAACTCGTGAACTATCTCCGGTGTAAGTTCTGTCAGGCGGGTTATTCTTTTTGCCCGTTCAATGAAATGCTGTAAGCCTTCACATTTTATTTCCGTTTCTTCCAAGAAGGTTTCAATTTCAGGAACTCTGTCTTTTAATTCCTGTTGTTCATCTTCCAAAGATTCAGAGAGTGTTGCAAATCGCTCATCAGATATTTTACCCCTTGTGTTATCTTCATACAGAGTCTGAATGATACGGTCAATTTCAGCAATTCGTTTCTTTGCTTTTTCAAGTTCCTTGCGTTTCAGTTTCAAATCTTTTTGATGATTCAAATCCAATTCCTCAATCTGCTTGGTTGCAAAATCTTCTTCAAAGCATTGCACATACCACAACACCCTCTGCATATTTTCAAGTACAAGATTGTAGATTACTTTCTCACGGATATAGTGAGCTGTGCAGGAACTTGTATCTCTGCGGAACGATGAACAAAAGAAAAACGCTTGCTCTCTTTTGTAATTATTGGTTGCACCGTAATATAATTTGTTTCCGCAATCTTCACAGTACAGCAATCCTGAAAACATACTTGTAAATCCGGTTTTTGGATTTCTGCGTTTGTGTTTTCTGAGACTTTGTACCAGCTCAAACTTTTCTCTGCTGATAATTGATGGATGAGTATCGGGAAATATCTTCCACTCTTCTTCGGGTCGTTCAATCATCTTTTTAATCTTGAAAGATTTTCTTTCTGTTCTGAAGTTTACTGTGTCACCACAGTATTCTTGTTTAGATAAAATTGAAGCAACAGTATCTGAACACCAGTTGTGAAGTATCGCAGGTTTGTATCCGCATTTTCTTTTTATACTGCTCCAATACTCAGTCGGTGTCATCACTCCGTCTGCTTTTAATCTCTTAGCAATCTGCGCAGGACCAAGTCCCGATACGCACATATCAAAAATTCTGCGGACTACTTCGGCAGCAGGATCATCGACAATCCACTCTTTCTTGTTATCGGGATTCTTCATATATCCGAAAGGTGGATTTGTTGTCAGAGGTATTCCCGCCATACCCTTGCTCTGCATCACACGGCGTACCTTTTCACTTGTATTCTTTGCGTGCCATTCGTTGAACAAGTCTTGCATCGGTACAAGGTCACTCAAACCTTTTGCCGTATCAATGTTATCCATTATCGCAATGTACCTGATGCCCAATCTTTCAAATTCTTCTTCAAGCAACTGACCGACAACCAATCGGTTACGACCTAATCTTGAATGGTCTTTGACAACAAGATTTTCAATCAACCCTTGTTCAGCAAGTTCAAGTATTTCCGTGAATGCAGGTCTTGCAAAGGTGACACCTGAGTATCCGTCATCGAAAAAGAATCGTGGATTCGGCAGGCGATTATCTTTAGCATACTTTTCAAGGATGGCTCTTTGATTTTTGATGCTGCCCGACACATCTTCGTTTTCATCGTCACGAGAAAGCCTTGCATACAGGGCAGTTATTTTTTGACTTGACTGTTTTTTACTCATATAACTCCTTTCTACAGTCAACATGATATGAATTGTAGGACACATTTATCATATCACATCTCTTTGCAAAGTTCAACACTTTAAAGTGTGAAATTGAACTATTTTTGTTTTAGTATTCGTTCTGTTTTTTCTCGCATGGTTTCAGTTGCATCGGCATTGAAATGCGAACACACGGTGTAAACTGTTCCGCAGATTTCTTTTTCAAAATCAATCTTGCGTGGAATTTGTTTGCTACGAAACCAAGCAATCCGTTCTGACTTTGTCATTGATGATAGTATGTTTTCGATTTGCTCAATGCTATTCAGCATTTCGGTTATGAGATTATATTCATTGTCTGTCAGGTTTGTAATTTCATAATTCATTCGCTGTCTCCTTTCTTAAATTTATTTTTATGTTTTGATTTTTCTGTAAGGGTTTCAGGGAACTTTCCCTGACAAGTGAATTTGTCCGTACAGATTCAGTGCTTGTTGAGATTTGAAAAGTCGAAACGAGCATCTGTGGCTACAAATTCAGTGCTTGTTAAGACTTGTGCCGAAGCAAAAAGTCGAAACAAGCGGATTTGAATATACAAATCCATTGCTCGTTAAGACTGATGCCATTTAATTTTTACTGTTGCGATTTCGCAACTTATGTTTTTGTTTCTTCGCAAACTCACTTGCAGCAGAGCGTCGCTCGTTGCTGTACGGTTCTGTGAGCCTGAAACAAAATCTTCCTTTCTCAATCTCAAACATCAGTCTTCCGTCTTCGGAATCGTCAACCAACTTACACAAGTCCGGATGTTTTTTCGAATATACCGACAGACGGTTTTTCAAATCAGTGTTGTAGGTTGACACCGTGATAATCGGACTTGCTTCATCAAAAAATATCTCGGTTGTCTTCTGAGATTTCTTCAAACCTGTTTTCAAAACATAAACCTCCTTTCCAAAAATTATTTTTTCAAAAGGCGGCTTTTTTGAGTGATTATTCATAGGTGAACAACTGTAAAAAGAACGTTTCATCCGACAGAAATTTTTGAAACGATGCAATGTTAAACCAAACACTCTCCAATTTGATTTCCGCATTTTTTACAGTTCTGAGATAAATTTGAGCAAAACAAAAAAGCCGTCACACAGACAGCATCAATCGGCGGGAGCGTTGCTCTCGCTTTTACAAATGATGTCTTATGTAACGGCTTTGAAATTTAAAAATCTCAAAGGCATACTGTTTTCTAATCCCGCATCACCGGAAGCATTAGCCACGTACAGTATCAACAAAGGTGAGGAGTGCGATAATTTTCTCTTAGCATATCGCAGGCTTTAGGCGGATTCATATCCGCAATCAATCACATCGTTATTCAATTGTCAAAAATAATTTAACCAACTATACCACATGGAACATTTGTTTGTCAAGGGCTCTGGAAAATTTTTTGAAGTTTAAATGATATCAAAAGTGTAATCAAGATTTTTATTCTCATATATTCTAATGACAGAATTAATTTTATAATCAAAATACAATTAACTTGTTTGGAATTAGAATCACATTTTGCAACCTCTTATTTTGAATTGGCACAAACAATTTAAAAAGCTCTCCCTAAAAAAGGGAGAGCAAATTTCATTATGGATTTTAAAAATTAAAATATAAATGTAAATAAACACTGAATTACAAAAATAATTTTTTTCAAAAACGCAAGAACAAAACAGCACTGATGTTTTGTTCTTTACTTTAAAAATTGAAACTAAATATCTTTTCTGTAGGATTTTGAAACAAAACAAATCATAGATCAATTTGTTTTCAAATTATCCAAGGAAGTTAACTCTTTACCGTCTTTATCCTTGCAGAGATATGGATAGCAGTTTATAAACTTACAGGAAGATCTTCCAATGTTGTTCACAAACTTTACATTTTCAAACAAGCAATTTTCAAAAACCGCACCCGCAAGTATTACATTTTCAAATCTACAATCCTTAAAAGCACAATTTTTAATTGTTGACCCGGATAAATTAATTCCCTCTAAATTTGAAGAAACAAAAAGAACATGGTTTAATTCACTTATATTTAGTAAAGCGTTCGATAAATTCGCATTACAGAAATCAACATAATGAATTTTTGACATAGTCATATTTGCATAGCTAAAGTTAGATTGACTCATACTACTACACACTAAATATGCATATCTAAGATCGGAATGTATAAAATCAGTTAAGTGCATTCTGCAGTTTGCGATAAAAGAATTTTTAAGCGAAGCATCATTGAATGAACTTCTAGATGCTATAATGTTTATAAAATCGGTATTATCAGCCAATACATTCTTAAAAGTTGAATCATTTATAGCACAATTTTTCTGCCAGAATTTATTTGTTTCATAAGATGTTTGCTCTATAGTTTTTACGGTATCTTTGATTAATGTTTCATCTGGAGACGAATCAAAACAAGATTTAAGTTGAAGGGACATAGATAAATTTGAATTATTGTTAATTATCGCATCCATACAATCCGATACATCTATAAAAGTAGAACCTATCAAGATTGATTTGTTCCAATTAGTCCCATTTAGGTTACAATTAGCAAATTGCGAATTATTCATAACAGAGTTAGAAAAATTTGAAGCAAAAAAATCAGATTCAAAGCAACGAATATCATTTAAATTGCTGTATATAAAAGAAACAAACTCTGCACAGGTATAATATAATGTAGAAGCACTTAAATCTGAGTTTTCAAAAGAAGCTTTCTGCATATCAATATGACAAAAGTCCGTTTCTTTCATTTGACTTCCCTTAGCAGAGACACTAGTGAGGTTGGCAATATCTAAAAGTATTTTTCCGTATCTTTCTTCTCTGTCTAATTGTTCTTCGCGACTTTCGTTAGTTAAGCACTCTCTTACATAAGATAACAATTCAGAAGAGATATGACTTCCAAGTCGACGCTTTATAAAGTCTTTCGTGTTCTGTATTATATCATTTTCGTTTATTTGACAACTAAGAATGCTTACAGAAGGCATATCGTCACTTACATTAATTTCGGGTAATTTAATTGATTGATAAATGTTTTTTATTTTTTTTATGCTATCGCTATTAAAACTTGAAGCACCCCAACAATCAAACAACGTTAAAATTCTTATAGCATATGTTTTTTCCTCTTTTGTGCTATCATCGTTTTCAACAATCTCTCTTAGTTCTGACAAATAGTGTTCTTTAATTGCGTTTTTATATGTATCTAAATTAGTGTCTCTAAAGAGAGCCCGATTAAATTGACAATTATTAATAGTAGCATTATCTAAATTTATTCCAGTCAAATTAGAATAATCAAAATTTGAATTGCTAAAATCTGTACCACTACCATCAGCTAAAGAGAGATTTGAAGTTGAAATGTCACAGTTTTTTACTTTTGCGTTTTCTATTCTAGCATTTTTAAAATTTGAACCTGCATAATTACTATTTGATAGCTCTGAGTAATTAAACCAAGAGCGATTAAATGTACTATTTCCAAAATTCAAATCATTTATTTTTACAAAAGATACAAATCTGTCTAGAAGCACACGCACAGCTACAGCTGAAAGCCTAACAACATCAGATGGAATCACAGGAGCCTCAGCATCAATATTGACATTTTTTCTTATCTCTTCTTCTTGAAATAGGGCATCGCGATATTTTGTGAGAGTTTCATATACGTGAAAAAATATATCAATTAATTGTATTACTTCTTCTTTAAATCTCGTAATGCTTTTAACTTTTATACTGAAAGGTTTATTATCAAATGCTTGCTGAATTTTTTCATAAAAATAATCTATTTCGTCACTCGTTTTAGGAGAAAACTCAACATATTTACTAGCTACCATAATTTGATATTTTATGTAGTCTAAATATCTATTACGGTCTCGGATATCGATGCGCTGATAAGATGAACTTCTGTTAACATCATTATGACAGAAAAGCCAAGCAAATCCATGCCGCATACTGTCAAAATGCTTCTCTCCACCAATAATTGATTTATCAATATTGTTACTACATATTTTATTTATCAAATCTTCCATTGTGCGAACATTTTTACATAGCAGTATCATATTCATGTTAGAAGATGGGAATCTTATATCTTTCAATTCAAGATTTGCTGTTTGAAAGCTATAATTTAATTTGTTATATAGCTTTAAAAGTTCATCAAAACAAGAATTTATTTTGTTTTTGTTCTTGTTATCTCTCTCTTCCAACTCTTTTCTAATTTTTTCACATTGTATGCTTATTTTTTCATATTCATTCGTATTTTGTTCTGAATGTCTTGAATCAACATATTTATTATAAGCTAATAATGCTTGTGTTTCATATGCTTTTATATCCTTTTGCACATCACTTAAATCTTTATTTGTATATTGGTTATGTATTCGCATGTCTACTCGCAATATACTTTCAGATATTGTTTCAAGTTTTTCCAAAATAGAGCTTTCTTTTGATTTTTCAGATTTATCAATAATATCAATCATATCTACTACTCCTTAAATTTTTCTTTGTTATTATCAATCGACCACAATCTGCATGTTTCAATTTCCGTTTGAAAATGCCAAGGAAGACTAACAGTGTTGTTTTGACAACAAGAACATTCTGGCCCTAACTTTCTGAAATTTCTGCCTTTAGAATCATTTGCATTAAACAACATACGACTTACCGTAAAGAACAATTCGTACATACTGCGTATGGTAGGAGCATTTAAATCTTCTAATGGTGTATTCGGTAATGGTCGAAAAATTGAAAGCATAGGTTCAATCTGATTATCTATCAACACCTTGATTCCATCAAGCAAATCTTTATATGGCTCAAGTCCAACAACTATCATACTTCTAACAACTTTTCGATTTGTAGGCCTATTTATACCATTAAGTATTTTTCGAGCTGTTATTAATGCCTTAAAATACTTTTCAATAGGTATACGACCTTTCCCTGGCATGTACTTAATGCGACAACCTGGATTAAAAATTTCGATATTAAATGCAAATTCTAAAACTTCATGTTCAATAAGTTTTTTTATTGTCTCTTCATCTAACGGTAAGGTCATTGCATATATAGGCATTCTATAACGCTGTAGAATTTTAGCAGTTTCAATCAGAACCTCATTACTATCTATACGAGACTGTCCTCCTAACAAAAAATGTCTAAGAATAGGTCTGTTATATATATTACCAGATTGTATCAGCGACGAACGATCTTTTATATATTTATCGACTACCTCTTTTATATCTTGAGGTGTAATGAGGTTAGGGTTGTTGTTAACATCAATATTACAAAATTTGCAACCATTTCCCCAAACTTTGTCTAAAGAGTTTTCCAACTTATAACAACACGCATTGGTAAGATGGACTCTAAGTCTATCTGTCGATAGATATGCAATTTCAGAAAAAGTATGTTTGCCATCTTTTAATTTAAGATTCTGATTATTATCGATTGGAAAGACTCCAATATTATCAAGTAATGGTTGTCCATAATAATAAACACAAAATTTACCATTATAGTAATAAGACGAGTGCAGACTAAATGGGGAAAATTCAACATACTTAATATTTGTAGGAGAATTGATGACCATAATATCTTCACCATCACCGAATTGCAAATCTACTGCATTGTTTGTTGCTTCTCTTAATTCCTTACAAATATCATTTTCTATTCTTATGCCTAGCATCATAAGAGCTAATTTTATCGTTAACTTATCTTTAGACTTTATTTGTCTAATTAACCATTTACTAGGTGTGCAAATATTTTCATTTATTAGAACTGCACCATCTTCATTGATACTGGCAATATTACTTCGAAACACTAATCTATATAAATATGCTTGGGCGATGTACCTTGTGCTATGATCTGGCACAAAACCATCAGATTGTATTTTAACAACTTGGTTGCTTTTAGAAGCTGTCGTATAAATATGCGAATCATGCATAGATTTACCTTCGTAACTATATGTATAATTACTAAAAGCTATATTATGGTTGGGAGTTATTTCTTCAAAATCAGAATGATAGGTGTTATCAAATGCTTCTAAGTTCATTTCTTGAATAGATTTTGCACCGTTTTGAAGTAAAGCACGGTTAATCAATTCTGTTGAAGCCTGAAAACGACCATTAACTTCCATAATATTGACTCTTCCATCGTGTATGATTGCATCTATACCACATACTCCACGATATCCAATTTCTTTTAACCTTTGAGCAACCGATCGTGCTTGATTTTCAAACTGATTTCGCAAGTCAACACTTATTTGATGATAGGCAATAAAATCTGCACCCTTATAAAGAAGTTTGTTTTCTGTTGCCACTTCTCTCATAAGTTGAACAGAACCAGGGCTGAATAAAATATTATCATTGTAAATTATTGCGTGTATGTTTACGGGTATGCTTCTTGTGTGATAAACTGACACAAGATATCCCGCCTTTTTATCTAATGCAGAAAAAATAGACTGAGCATTTTCTTGAGTAAGTATAAATGTTCCGTCTCCACCAGAAGCAACGGGAGCTTGAATTATAAATTTTAAATCCTCATCATATTCTATTGGTTTTACTTTGCATGAATAATTGTTATTATCATTAAATTCTCCTCGATTTTTTGCTTCTAACAAATCATAATAATCACAATCACTACGACTTCTTTCAAGAATAGGAATCAAAGGAACAACATCTTTAACCAATTCTCTAAAGTTTCGTTTGTTATTTACTTTTGCAAGAATATTTTCATTGTTTAAACATAAAAAATGTTCATAACCAAATATTTTTGTTAAATTTAGTCTATAAATCGCTGATGGGTTATAAAACATAAATTTTGCATTAGGATCATTTTTCAAAACTTGAGTTATGCTCTGAATAATGAACTCATCTTGTTGTGTATCTGTTGAATCGTTATGGTCTACTCTTATACCGCTACCACTTTCGCACATAACAATGTTTTTCTTATCGTTTTTTTCTCCAAAAAGAGATATACACCCTTTAAAACCTTTACCGCTCTTAACAAGAGGCATATCAGATTCACGTGTTCCTACCCAATAAACATTGGATAAATCCGGATGTTGAATGTTGTTTGCAAAAGTAATTCTGTTATAAATATTATGAAAAAAGCTATCTTTATTTTGATTAGGCTCAATATAGATGTAACTATAGCTATCATTGCAAGAAAAACATTCTCGGAACAATATTCGCATAAGTTTTTTGATTTCAAAATCGTTTTCTGTTGGTTCTACACATACCGGAATAATATTTTTGTTGTGCTCTAAAGCAGTTTTCAATTCTTCATATGTGTAATTTAAATTCTCTATATTATGACTGTCTGGCGAGCTTTTTCCGTATTTAATTAGACGTTTAGCAGAAGCTATCGTAAACAATAGAATCAGATTTTCTTTGTAAACAACTTGCTGTTTTATAACATCAATTATAGAACTGCTATTGTTTTTTTTACAATCAATATCACAAAACACATCAATGTTTTTAGCTTGCAGATAATTTTTTAAATCAAATGGCGGATCAAAACCATCAACACTACTATAACTAATAAATGCACTCTTTGTTTTTTGCATAATATTCACTCTCCGTTTTAATCATAAAAAATAAAAAGCAATTTTTGTGAAATTTTATGTTTTCAATATAAAAATAGAAATCAGACATAAATTGACAAAAACAATTAAAACATATAAAACAAGATTTATAGAAAAGTTATAAACATTGTTAATTACCCTAAAACACTAGTTTGCAAATTTAAAAAAGCTTTTTTAAATGCACCGATTTTACGTGAAGATGTGTAAACCGGATATTCTACATCTCTGTATTTTACCTTTACCCACTCTTTTGTAACCTCATCAACATAATTGAGATTAACAATAAAGCTGTGATGCGGTTGAGCAAATATTTTAAAGTCGAGAATACCTTTCCACTGATCAAGTCGGTAGTTGGTTTCAATTTTTCTGTCAGTCAGATACAGTACAGATTTTCTGTCTTCAATTGCTATGTAAAGAATCTCATGCGGATAAATCCTGCAAACATCTTTATTGCTTGTTTGCACAATAATCCCAGAGTTGCAACAATACCTTTTACAAGTGTTTTCTTCACCACTTAAACCAATGCAAAATCTGTCGCAGCCGCAACACTCGAGCAGATTATATGCAATATCATTTTGCTCCATAAATTCAATCAGCTTAGCTTTGGTTGCTTCCTTTTCTGGCGCATTGCATACTAACAAATCCATAAAAATACCTTCATCATTCATAATACAGAAATGAACTTCTATATATAAATGACGAAAATTGAAAAATGTTACGGAAAAATTTTTGCTTTTTCAGACTTTCTCTGTTTTCGACAAATGTCTACTTGTATAATTGTGCAGAATCACAACATAAAACGACAACAGCAATTACGAAATTATGTGCCATTGTCGTTTTGATTTGAATGCTTATTTAAATTGATTTTACGATATCTTCTTCATCAATATTTTTTAAATTTTCAACAGCCCTGTTAATGCATATATTAGGATAATTTTTAAAATAATTCCACTTTGCAACATAAGCAAGGCCGTTATCTATATTCTTTTGAAGTATCCTAAACAATGTTAAATTGGGAAAATAGTCATAGGTGCCTTTTTTGTCGGGTAACACAACTACAAGCAAAGCGTTTCTTTGGCTTGTCCTTCCGCCTCTTGTTGTTTTCTTTACAGAATATGATATTTCCCAAGGAATCCACTGATTTCGTTCCCACTTAAAAGGTTCTTTCATATTTGGAGAAGCAAGAACTATCGTAACTGTGCTATCATATATTTTGTTTTTTAGGTGATCCCAAATATAATCATCATCCTTATCAGAAAGATCTTCATCGCTATTTTCACCTTTATAGATATTATCACTTACGTCATTGATAATATGATTTTGAATATATGTAACATAATCACATGCCCAAGTTGGACTAGTTGCTTCTTTTAATTCTTCAACATCATTGTCTTTATATTTATACGACACAAAAATTTTTCTGCCCATAATTCTATATCTCCTAGTTCATATTTTACAAATACATTTGAGTACAAACACAAGAATTAAAATAGCAACCATAAGTGGATAAAACAAATATATTGACGGCGATTTCACGCATTCCCAGGTGGTTGCTTTTGCATCATTCAACTCTTGTTTTGTAAATTTCAACTTTAAGGAATAATCTATAGGATGTATGTTATCAACAACTTGGTTGTATAATAACCTAAACTTTCTTTCAAGTTTAAGATAATATATGTCTAGTGCAAAAAAAGCTAACAATGGTAAAAAAGATAAGCCAAGAACAAGTACATTAACTTCTTCATAAGAAATCATAGCAATTCCTGCGACTATTGTTGCAGCAAAACCTTTAAATATTGCAGAAATTGTTGACATTCTACAAATAGGTTCTTGAATCAATTGCAAATAACCTAATTTGTCTCCATTATTGATTTTAGAAATGGTTTCTTGTGCCATTTCATCACCTCCACTTATTAGACTCAAAAACATTTTCACATACTCAATATATGAAAAAGTAGCCTTTCTATCAACTACAAATACAAAAATGTGTCTTTTTTCGACAAAAATGCTTGTTTCCGGACTCTTGACACAGCACAAAACCCGTATAATATCCACCGCGATATTATACGGGCTCCTCAAATTATTCAATTATCTTTTCTCAACAATAAATCATATTCATAACTGTCGCCTTGGTAGGTTTCTTTTATTTGAGCGATAGGTTGAATGAAGCCATGCTTTTCGTACATATATCTCGCACGGGAATTATCATCTTCCACGCCGACTGTAAGTTCGTGATAACCGTTGGCGTTGAGTTCGTCAATTACAGTTTCGAGAAAATAAGAACCAAAGCCTTTACCTTGATAATCTTTATGAACTCGGAAGGCAAACAGATATGATCGTTTTCCTTTTTCGGCGAAGTCTTTATCTTCATTATCATATTTTACATGCAGCTCACCAATCAGCTTGTCATTATCAAACAAAGCAAAAATATCAACGATACCATTTTCGATGTTGTGAGTGTTTTCTGTAATCATATCATTAATATTTTTGTAGTTGAAAAGCTGTGTAAGCATTGGGAGTTCTGTTGTTTTTAATTTTCTGACGATGTTCATATTGTTATTACCTTTTATAGATTCTTTTGATACATAACTTCAACTGCACCGTATGAAGTTTGTGTGCTATTGGTTAATACAAATCCGTACTTTTCGTAAAAACTACGGGCACGAATATTCTTTTCAAACACCCAAAGCACTACGCTGTTGTATTCCGAATTTTTAATTTCATCGAGGATATGATTCATCATCATTGTGCCGTAACCTTTACCCCAGTTATCACACAAACTATGAATGCAAATTAATTCTGCACTATCTGAAAATTCGGGATTTCTTGCTTTGCTCCAAGCGGCAATACAATGAGGGTTTTCGTCAATTTCAAGAACTGATATTTCTGCATAGCCTGATTTTAGAACATTCTCATACATTGTTTCTGTTTTTGATATATCTGTGCATTTTTCCATATCATCAGCAGAAATGATGCCGGCAAAAGCTGACTTCCAAGATTCTGTCTGAATATATGCAAGTATTTTTTCGTCACCATTTCTGGCTTTTCGTATTTTAATATCCATCTTTAATCTCCCTGACAAATAACATTAATCTCATCTTCACTCGGCATTTCAAATATTGAAACGAATTTTGCGGCGAGATTATCGTCAACATAGTAGGCACTTGTTTCATTTGCAAGCACAGAGCTATTTCGTTTATTCAAGCGAGATTTCCATGTTTTATCGCTGATATCAATGTAATGAAGTTCGCATTCGATATTACGGGATTTGTAAAATTCTTTTACCGCTTTCCGTTCTGCTTTTGTCCAGAAGCCCCAGTCGAGAACAACATTGATATTGTTCTCGATTAGCTCCAAAGATTTATTTAACAGATATTTCTCAGTTCTTTCCACATATTCATCGTGTTTATCACCGCAATGCTGTCCGAAAAGAGCAAGCGTTATTTCATCAACCGAAAGCAGTACAGCATTCTTTTCTTTACAAAGCTTTTGTGCGTATGTAGTTTTACCGCAGCAGATTTTGCCGCAGATTAAAAAGACTTTTGCCATAAGCAACACCTTCTTACTTGTTCATTTCATCAACAAATTCGCTGTTTCTTGCCGTCAGTTCAACCCACGCAGGTCTGAAATCGCTTCGGATAGCGTTACGAACAGATTTTATATTAGACCATGCGGCACAGTAAAACGGTACTTTGCCGAGCTTCAATGTTTCAATGGCAAGTTTGCTTGTGATTGCGGATGCAACACCTTTTCTTCTGTATTCGGGCAGAACATCAACGCCAATCTGATACATTGTTTCACAATCGGCTGAACAGCCTGCAAGACCTATGAGTTTGCCGTTATCAAACGCACCGACAGCGAGTTTATCAAGATGTTTTCTGCTTTCGCATAAAGCATTGCCCCACTCGGCGGTGTAATACTGCTCAAATTTTTCGGGCTTTAAAACTCTTATTTCATAATCGCAGGGCAGTTCTTTGAGTTCGTTGACATCGGGCAGAAAATATTCTGCCATAAAGCATACTTTATATCCGAATTCTGCAAGCTTTTCGTTGAGTGCAATGACATTGGGCGATTCGAAGCAATGCTCAATAGCATATTTACCTATGTACCACTCAACGGTTTCTTTCATTCTCGGACTGACCTGAGCGACAATATTGTTTCCGTATGATACTAAATCACACTCAAGCGGCAAGGGCACATACACCCTTGCTTTTTCATTCTTCTGTGATAAAACAACCTTGTTTTCAGACGAAAGAAAATCCTCTGCGTTGCAGTTGCAGTCATACGCGGATTGCTGTAATGCAATTTGTAATATTTCTTGATTTGTCATATTTACACCTATTTATTTGCTTTTAATGTGAATGTTGCGCCCCAGTTATTAAGAACCTCAACGCAAGAAAAGCCTGCTTCGAGCAGCGCTTCAGTTTCGTGTTCAACTGTCAATGGGGTGTCATAGTGATAAAACTCATTGTCATCAATGCCTTGTTCCTTTTTAAGAAGGAGCAACTCGTTTCGGAATGTTCTCTCATCTTCATCAGACAAGGCGAAATAATCGGTAAGAATAAAATATCCGCCGTCTTTTAATGCTTTACAGAGTTTGGTGTAAAGCGGGATTTTTTCTTCTTTTGTGAAATGGTGCAGAGATTCAACGGATACTGCGGCATCAAAAGCATTTTCGTCAAACGGAACACCAAAATATGAGCCGCAAATCAAAGTCAAATCTTTTTCGGGAAATTTATTTCTCAATACGTTCAGCATTGATTCGGTTAAGTCGATACCTGTTATTTTTGCCGAAGGGTCGAGCCTGAAATAATGTTCCAATTCCAAACCCGTACCGCAACCCAAATCAAGGATTTTTGCGCCGTTGGTTTTGGGTAAACAGTCGGCGGTAAATGGATAAAACACATCAGACGATTCAATGTTGGTCATCATATGTTCATCGTAACCATCTAACCGTTTATCAAAAAATTCATTCATTTTTTCAAGCATTTCTATTTACCTCTGTTTATAACCCTTTACTGAAACATATAACACGGTTTGCTTCTTCAAAGCCCATTGCCATATGGAAATTAAAGCTGTTGGTGTTCTCAAGTTCGCAGTCGCTTGCGAATTCCGTACAGCCTTTTTCTTTCGCCCATAACTCACATTCGTGCAACAGTTCTTTGGCATAGCCTTTATGCTGACATTCAGGAACAACAAATATCCCTTCGAGATAACCGACGGGAGAAGAGTGTGTACCCTCAACATAATCGTGACGAAGCTGACACTGTGCAAAACCTACGGGAACGTCATCAACATATTTAATAAAGCATACCACATCATTGTTGCTAACAATCTCAGCAAAATCTGCTTCAAGTTCCGATACCGTGTGATTACTCCACATTTGTATTGCTAATTCTGCTAATACTCTTGTGTCGTTTTGGGTTGCTATTTTAATCATAAACTTTTCTCCCACGCATCTCTAAGTTCTTTAATACTCTGGTAACGCTCATTTCTGTCATTACTAACCGCTTTTGTCGCAACAGCAAATGCTTCATTCGAAAGTTGACACGCATCACGGGTGCGGTTGTAATTACAAAACAGAGCAAACGCAAAAGCTCCGGCACAGTAAACATTCGTTATCTTGTCAATATCTGCACCGAGTTGATATTCTTCGGGCGATTGGAACTTTGAGCTTCCCCACATTCTGCCCATATCGTTGATACACGGCTGTTTTCTGAAAAAGTCAATATCACAGATTGTTGTTTTGTTATTCTCGGCATCGTACATTATACTTCCGTCATAAAAATCAACTGCAACATATCCGTTTGAATTGGTGTAGTCCAAGAAATCGAGTATATCGTGAAAAACATTAAGCCTGTCCGCAACGGGTAAACTCATAAATCTTCGATGCTCTGCAGGATACATTCTGCCCATACAGTCACCGTCAACCCACTTGAACACCATTGCAAATCCGCCATTGATTTCTTTGGCTTCGACAAACTCGATGAGATTTTTATGTTTCAAATTCTCATACACGGGTAATGTTGATTTCAAACGTTCAATCGCCTCTTCGGGTGTACCGTCATACGCCTCAGTCGGTGCACCTGCGAACTTCACAAAATACTTTTCACCGTCTTTTTCTGTGCCGAAACAGATATTACCAGAATCTTGATCGTCAAACACTTTAAACACCTTTCCGTATTGACTGATAAAGCTGAAACCGAAAGGTGCTTTCATTTTATAGGGCAGACCGTCTATGTACTGCAAATAGTAACCCTTGAAATACCAACTCGGTACGGGATTCTGCATATTGTCATACCATTCAAGCACTTCGTTCGCAAGGTTTCGCATAGTCTTAACTTCGCCTTCACCATACGGAATCGCCCACGGCAGAGAAGTAATTGTACCAAGGCTGATATACAAAGCAAGAAGCTTCCAAAACTCCATTGGTATGTCATTATCAAAATATCCGTTGACCATACCCGAAGCGAAAAGCGGAGACGCTTGTGCACACCAGGTAATGCTCTTGAATTCTTCCCACGGGTCGCCGAAATCGTAACGGTCAAAGTCGATAATAACAACCTTGCCGTTTTCTATCATCATATTGCCGATGTGATAGTCACCGTGCTGAAACACCTGCGGTCTGCCTTTGAGCAGATAACGGTTTGCGTTGATGAAGTCAATAAAAGCCTGACCGTTATCATATTTCAGAAGACACTCGTTATATTTTCTGATTCTCAAATCCGCCTTATCATTTATACGGGTTTCCCAATCAGGCTGGTCTGAGGGCGCAAGGATTGAATGAATTTTCTTCAGAATTCTGCCTGCTTCAAGACCAAGAGCATACTGTTCAGAGTCTGCAAGATACGATATAACCTCATTTGCATCTTTGCCGTCAATCCAAGTCTGCAGAATGTAAATACCCTCATCACATTCGCCGATTTCAAGTGACTTGCACATAGGAATACCGAGTTTTGCAACTTCTTGCTGCATACGGAACATATTCTCACGGTTCGCACTTTTATCAAACGGAGTGACACGCAAAAGATATTTAGTTCCGTCAGCAGTTGAGACACAGTATTTCTTGTCGCACGACCAACCTTTGTTTATGGGTTCTTTTGATATGAATTCAATCATTGGCTCAATCCCATTTCTTTCATTTTCTTTATCAATCTTTTTGCTCGGAACATCAGGTAATCGTGTCCCATTTCGCCCAAGAGAATATACCAATTCAGCTCGTTGCAAAGAGCATAAAGTTCGACCTTCAAATCGCAATATTTTGAGGTCGGATTTCTTTTTTTGTATTCATCATAGAGCTTCAGCTTTTCACCGAAACCGAGTGTCAGACAGAATATCTCATATTCGGGTTCAGCCCACAGCATATCAAACGGGTCAACTGCACCTGCAAACTCGGATTTCCAAAAATCAATTATCAGATTCGGCATCCAGAAATCGCCGTGACAAAGGCAGGCGGTGTTGTTTGTAACGCTGAATATTTCATCGAAATTCTTGCTGATAAGCTCAACCGCTTCCATAATCTCGGGTTCAATTTCGTTTTTCTCAAATTTCGCTTTCGTAAAGGCGTAAATATCGACAAAATAATCTTTGTAATACTCCGTCCAAGATTCATAAACGGGATTATCGTACTTGCCGAACTTGTCATTATGCACGCTTTGTGCGTTCATAAGAGCATCAATAATGCTGTTTCTGAGTCGCTTTCTTGACGGAATAAATGCAAGATATTTGCTCTTACCACTCATACCCTTTATGTAATCCATACCGAGATAAACGGTGTCATTTTCACGGTAGATGAAATAGGTTTTCGGAACCTTATATGAAACCTTGGGAGAGAGAAAATCAAGCATATCCTTCTCCTTGCAAATTGCGTCATAGAATTTGCTCGTTTTAACTGCAATTTCAAAAGGTTCGGTTGTGATTTTTACAAGATAAACGCTTCCGCTTGCACCCTTGCCGACAGCACGGATTTGCCTGACCTTCGTGTTCATTTGCTTTTCAACAACCGATTTGATTAAATCTGTATTCATAGAAAATATCCTTTTATATCAAAATAAATCCCATCAGCAGACCGCCTGCAAATCCTGAGATATGCTCCCAAGCGGTTGCTTTGCCCATAAACATTCCGCCGACTGTGTAAATTGCCAGAACTATCAATGCAATTGTTGGTACGGGAGAAAAGAAAACCGTTCCGTTTTTGACGGCAAGCATAACAAATACTGCAATCAGACCGTAGATTCCTGTTGATGCACCTTCGCCCTCGTGGAGCTTATACACAAATGCCATATATAAACCCGAAATGAACGCAGAGCCGATAAAGCAGAGTGCGGTTTTTGCTGCACCGAGCTGGGATTCAACGGCATAGCCAACAATGAGTGTTGCGGTTATATT
This sequence comes from uncultured Clostridia bacterium, assembly GCA_937888485.1. Taxonomy (GTDB): domain Bacteria; phylum Bacillota; class Clostridia; order Oscillospirales; family Acutalibacteraceae; genus CAG-177. The sequence continues at coordinate 1,154 of CALAQQ010000179.1, read as the reverse complement.
TGAAATGATGTGCCACGTTCCAACGTGGAGAAGTGACGACGAAATCAGACGCCATACTTGTCCCTTTTTGATTTTCTTTTCAGACAGATGCAGAGCGTGATTTATGTAGCCTTTGTTGTGTCCCGACCACAGTTTTTCTTTGATTGTTACCGTTTCTGTTTTTTGGATGATAATGAAATTATTCGTAAGATTTGCAATCTTTTCCAGACTGCAAACTATATTGGTTTTACTGCAACTCCATTCGCAAACGTCTTTATAGATCCAGACTCTGTGGACAGTATGAAAAATGCAGATTTGTTCCCAGAACATTTCATTTATACATTACCGACACCTTCTTCATACATCGGAGCAGATAAGATTTTCTATAAAGACAAGGAGTACTATCGTAACCTGAGATATATTACAGATATTGAAGAACCAATCATTGTTCACAATACGTCTATTCCTTTGGATAATCTCAAAAAAATAACTGAAACTATTGATAGAATTAAAAGAGGACATAAATATTGTTTATCATTAAGTGTTCAAGATCAAAATCACAATACTTATTATAATGAGAATAATGTTCATGACAAAAAAACTCTAAAGTTTGCATACGGACCATTAAATCCAATAAAAGTTGGAACAATCTGTCATAGTGATGCGTATTCTCAAGGGATAAATGACATAGAAATAGAAAACAGAGAGTTTAAAAGAAGATTATACACTATGCAATCATTTATGAACAAAACAACAGATTACAACGAAATAGTATATTCAATTTGCGGTGAACCATTTTTCCCAATAGGTATTATTTGTGAAGATGAGCCTTTCAAGAAATTGGTTAACCAAGGTATGATACAAGGTCGTTCCAACTTTGTATATCGCGTTGTGGGCACAAATAAATTTGTGTCGCTCAACCTATCGAAGGAATATGATGTAACACCACTGCACGTGGATGTGAACATTGTATCGAACGACATCCTTGACATTGACGCGTTCCGCGCTTGGCGTCCCGAGTATGCCGATGCAGAGTTCATCCTTGAGGACGGCAAGTACATCTGCGGCTGGGCAGTAGAGAAGATGAGCAAGTCAATGTTCAACGTTGTGAACCCCGATGTGATTGTAGAGAAGTACGGTGCCGACACACTGCGCATGTACGAGATGTTCCTCGG
>CALAQQ010000178.1 GCA_937888485.1 uncultured Clostridia bacterium | reverse complement strand
AAAAGACCGGTGATTACGTGTCTGAGGGTGAAATTATCGCAACACTCTTTACAAACGATAAAGCAAGGCTTTCCCCTGCCGAGACTATGCTATTGTCTGCTCTTGAATTCAGCAACACACCACCCCGAAAATCGCCTCTGATTTATAAAACAATTAATTAAAAAAATCCTCAGCATAACTTATCTGTATGCTGAGGATTATCTGTTTAAAAAAAATTCGGATTTTTTTCAAAAAACTATTGACATTCAAATAATCATAGTGTATTATATCGATAGTGATAATCATTATCACTAAGAAAAAGCAAAAGAAAGGAGCTCAATGATGTCCACCACACGCAACAGTAAGCAAAGAGATGCGGTCCTCAGCGACTTACAGTCACGATATGACCACCCTACTGCTGAAGAGGTTTATTTCTCGGTTAAGAAATCCTTTCCGAATATAAGCCTGGCAACAGTTTACAGAAATCTTTGTTTTCTGAACGACGAGGGTAAAATATTCTCCATAAACGGAAGAGACGCAGTTCATTATGATGCTCATCTTCACGAGCATAATCACCTGCTTTGTCGCACCTGCGGAAGAATATTTGATGTTAATATCTGTATCAATTCATCTTTTCTTGATGATGCGAATACAAATTTTAACGGTTGTGTTGATGGCTACTCACTGCTGTTCCACGGTCTTTGCAATTCTTGTAATAAAATAAATTAAATTTTGGAGGAAAAAAATTATGAAAAAGTACTATTGTCCCGTATGCGGTTATGAAAGCGATGAAAAGATTGACACTTGCCCCATCTGCAAGGCTAAGATGAAGGAAAGAGAAGAAGGCGCAGGTATGACTTGGGCAGCTGAACACATTCTCGGTGTTGGCAAGGAAGCAAATGTACCCGAAGAAATCATTATGGGTCTTCGTGACAACTTCAACGGTGAATGCTCAGAGGTTGGTATGTATCTTGCAATGGCAAGAGTTGCTCACAGAGAAGGCTACCCAGAAATTGGTCTTTACTGGGAAAAAGCTGCTTACGAAGAAGCAGAACACGCTGCAAAATTCGCTGAACTCTTAGGCGAACTCGTTACAGATTCAACAAAGAAAAACCTCGAAATGAGAGTTGAAGCTGAAAACGGTGCAACTTTAGGTAAATTCGAACTTGCTAAAATGGCAAAAGAACAAAATCTTGACGCTATCCACGACACAGTTCACGAAATGGCTCGTGACGAAGCAAGACACGGCAAGGCATTCCAGGGTCTTCTTGAGAGATATTTCGGTTAATTTTCCAAAAGCGCAGAGCATACCGCCCTGCGCTTTTTTTGTTGCATTAAACAGCGCTCGTATGGTATAATTGAGTTAATAAGAAAAGGAAGTGATTTTATGGCTAAATATGAAGCAAGGCTTCGCGGCAGTTTTACCGAAATACTTGACGCGGTTAACAGCGCAATTATGAACAACAGTTCTTCCGCATCACTTGAGGACAGCAGCGATTTTCATGCCGACGATACACGATGCGCCGTGCGAGTTTATGAACGTTACAGTTACACGGGCAGCAACAGAGTGAGTCTTAACTTCACTTTGCTTGAAAGTAACGGACAGATTTTCGCCTCGGTTATTACATCGGGCGGCAGTCAGGCGATGTTTTTAAAGATTAACACTTTGGGCGAGAAATCATTTCTTAATTCGATCACCTCAACGCTTGATAATTACAAGATATAAGCTAACAAAGATATACCACATCACGCAAAAAGCACGGAGTTTTACTCCGTGCTTTTATTGTTATATTTTGTTTTCGGTTTCCGTTATTGCTTTCAAAGCGTTTTCTGCAGTTTCTTTGAGTGCATTCTCAACAAAGGGAGATTTAAGTCCTGCGCCTTCGATTAATTCGCCGAGTGATATACCGCCTGTTTTCTTAAGGAAATCAACATATTTTTCGAGTGCATCTTCAAAATTATCTCTCGAAAGTCCGAGGAATCCAAGCGCTACACACTGCGCAATGCAGTAGTCAATATAATAGAACGGACTTTCATAGATATGCATCTGATATTGCCAGCGTGTGCCGAGTTCAAGATAAGGAATTCCCTCAAACGAAAGATAGGGTCTGTATTTCTTTTCAAGCTTCAGATATTCCGATTTGCGTTCGTCCGGTGTAAGGTCGGGATTCTCGTAAACTATATGCTGGAATTCGTCAACAATCGTTCCGTAAGGAATGAAAGAAAGTGCATCAACAATGTGCTTGTAACGGTATTTATCCGACTTATCGCCAAAAAATCCATCCATATATTTGTGACAGAGAAACTCCATGCTCATGCTGTGGCACTCGTGAGTTTCCATACCCGTCGGATAGTCGGGCTCTGCGAATTTGAACATATAATCCGCCGCCAAAGCGTGACCGAATTCATGAGTGATAACGTCTATATCACCGCTTGTGCCGTTAAAGTTTGCAAGTATAAACGGCTGTTTGTATTTGGCAAAAGTTGTGCAGTATCCGCCGCCGAATTTGCCGTCACGGGCTTCAACATCAAAGGCTTCCGCATCAAGCATTCTCTGCATAAAATCTCCGATTTCGGGTTTCATATCGTTATACATTTTGAGTGCATTGTCAAATATTTCTTTCGTACCGATAACAGGTCGGGGCATTTCACCCGTAACGCTGACGGCATCGTCATAGTACATTATCTTATCAAGACCGAGACGGTTTCTGATGCGTTCTTTAAGCTCTGCAACAGCAGGAACAATATCAGTTTCAACACTCTTTCTGAATGCGGCAACCATTTTTTCATCGTAGTCTACCCTACCCATTCTGTAATAACCGAGTTCAACAAAATTTTTGTAGCCAAGTTTTCTTGCAATTTGAGTTCTGATTTTAACAAGACCGTCAAAAATTTCATCGAATGTGTCGGCATTTTCTTCCATCGTTTTACCGATAGCTTCTGCAGCTTTTTTACGGACATCACGGCTGTCATCTTCAAGCTTACCTCTCAGTACGGAGAGAGGCATTTTTTCGCCTTCAAACTCAAAAGCAAGTTCACCCATAAACTTTGAGTATTTTGTAACGAGAGCATTTTCCTGCTGTAAATCCTCGATAACTTCGGGTGAAAATGTTTTGAGTGACATTTCAAAGCCTTTGAAAACCCTGGGGTTTATTAGTTTTTCAGCTTCGGTTCTGTACGGTGAGTCAAGAATAGCCTTTTTATAATCGTTCTCAATCTCGGAGAAAAGCGGCATGGCGTTGTCATAATAATCCATTTCCGCATTATAGAATTCGTCCCTTGTGTTGAGGGTAAAACGACAGTTTGCAAGTGAGCAAGCAGTTTCAATTTCCTCGCTTATTTTGTTGAAATCATTCCTCGCATTTTTTAAATCTTCTGCACTTTTTGCACTTCTGATTTTTTTAATTATCATTTCTGCTTGTTCTTTAAATTCTTCAACCGTAATTCTCTTATATGGCATTTCGGAAACTTTCATAACTATCCCCTTCCGTGAATATTTAACAGTTATAGTATACTATGGAAAGGTTGAGAAATACAACATAAAATTTCACAGATAGCCAAAATCAACTTTACAAGTATTACGGGGATGATTATAATAAAAATAACAATAAAAACATTTAAGGATATTTTTATGAAAAAGAAAACAAAAGCTTTTATCGGCATAATAATTTCGATTGCCCTCGTTATCTTGTCAGGTATAACCAACACTGTTCCTTACTTTGCCGTTATACCCGATATGGTCAAGGTCGGAATTGACTATATTTCTCTTGATAAAAACAAGAACTCCGTTTCTGAAGCTGAACTTTGCGATATGCTTGCCCCGGGCGATATTGAACACCCGTTTATCATAGCAGATAAAAATCAGTTTGACACAGTCAGAAATGAAGTTAAAAACCATTCATTTACACCTTACACAAAAGCTCTTTATGATTCCGTTATCGCAAATGCAGAGGCACTTCTCGACACTGATATTTATCCCGTTCTGGATTATATTCTTGATGAAGAAGACAGCATTCTGCCGATTTCGAGAGAGGTTATCAACCGAATGATTATTCTCGGTTACGCATGGCAGATTTCTGGAGACGAAAAATATGCCAAAAGAGCATGGGCAGAGCTTGAAAATGTTTGTTCATATGAAGACTGGTGCAATTCTCATTTCCTTGCAACTGCGGAAATGGCGCTTGCCGTTTCAATCGGTTATGACTGGTTTTTTGATTATCTTGAAGAAGGACAGAAAAAGCTTCTTTCCGAAAAAACATGGGAATATGCGATTGAATCTGCACTAAACGATAATCATTGGTTTACCTGGTCAAAGAACAACTGGAACAGCATTTGTTACAGCGGAATCGGTATTGCCTGCATGACATTTGCAGATACAAATTCCGAAAAAGCGGCTGAATTTCTTGAGATGTGCTATGAAAGTATGCCTATCGCCTTTGAAAACTTCACCCCGGACGGTGTTTATGCCGAAGGTCCCGGATACTGTCAGTCAGGAATGAATTCAATTGCGTATTTCATTGCCTCATCAAGAAATTATTTCGGTTCGGACTTCGGAATGTCGGAAATTCCGGGATTCAAAGAACTCGGATATTTCCCCGTATACATAACAACTCCGACGGGAATGTTCAACTTCGGAGATAATAAAGCGGAGAAGTGCTTCACACCCGTTCTCCATTGGTATGCATCGGAATATAACGCTCCCCTTCTGAGTGCTTATCAGACAGATGATGCTCCCGAAGAATTTATCACTAACACATCCGATAATGCCGAAAGAAACGGCGAAGGCAAAGAAAACGCACTTTCATCTCTCTGGTATAACAGAGCATTTTCCGAAACAGATTATGATTTCTCAAATGAACCCCTTTTCCGTTATCTCGATTCGGACGTCGGACAATCTCTTGTTCTTATGAGAAGCGCATATCTCGATAAAAATGCCACTTTTGCAGGAATCAAGGGAGGCTATAATTTCATAAATCACGGTGACCTTGACATCGGCACTTTTGTATTTGACTCAATGGGTGAACGATGGGCAGAAGAACTCGGTCCCGGAAGCTATGATGCACCGAATTATTTTCTGAACACTCCTGCCGGCGGAAGATGGAAAAACTACTGCAAGCGTGCCGAAGGTCAGAACACACTCGTTATAAATCCCGATGCAACGCTTGATGACCAGTATGTTCTTGCAGAATGCGATTTTATCTCTCATGAAGAAACCGAAAACGGTGGAAAAGCTGTTCTTGATATGACAGACGCATACAGAATGAACGGTGCATCAAAAGTCACGAGGGAATTTGAGCTTTATAATAATTCATGTCTTATAATAACCGATAATATAAAGTGCATTGTTCCGAGCGAGATTTATTGGTTTATGCATACAAAAGCTGATATTGAAATATCTGACAACGGCAAAACCGCAATTCTTACCGTTAACGGGAAACAAATGAAAGCGACTCTTTCCGGTGACGGCGTTTTTTCAGTTATGAAAGCAGAGTCTGTCAAAGGCAAATACGAATATGACGAAGATTATTCCGATATTAAAAAATTAACCGTTCATCTTGAAGATGTTAAAAATGCTGAAATCGTTGTTGATTTTGAACCTATAGCATAAAAAATACCGTACAACACCCAAAGGTGCTGTACGGTTATTTTATTTGCTTAGAAATTCAAAAGACTTTCTTCCGCTGACAGAATGTTTTCCGTCAAAGACATCGATATGCAGTTTATCTTCCGCACCGATTACGGAATAAACTTTTTTTATTTTTTCGTGCGCCGTTTCACTTGCTTCAATAGGAAAAAGCTTGTCTTTTGTGCCCGATTCTATCAGCAATTCTCTCGGTGCAAGCGCCGATGCAAAATCATAAATTTCACCGATTTCCATGATGCCGGGAATATAGTTATCGGGACAATGCCAGCGCGAAAGAATGCTGTCACGGAAGGTATTGATATATCCGCTTATAACTGTTTTTCTGAATTTTTCTTCGATAACCGAAGCGTAAAGAGCGGTAAGTCCTCCGCCGGAAATACCCATACATGAGATTTTCTCTTTGCAGACATCATCCATATCCGAAAGAATTTCAGCACAGACAACCACCTGATAAACACGCATTGATGCAACCGTAAGACCGTGTGGCAAAAGATGATGCGAAAGCTCATCGCATGAGCTGATATAAAAAGGCTTTATAAGGTCCTTGTTAAGTCTTGCTTCTCCGAAACCGAAAAGCTCGGGCGCAACAACTACACAGCCCCTTTTTGCAAGTTCAGCACCGAAATTCTTCTGATAATTATCGAAATAGCGCAGATGTTTCTTTCTGCCTTTTTTTGATATACCGAGAATCTGTCTTACACCGTAACCGTGACCGCAAAGAGCAACCACACCGGGTGCAGGCTTGGTTAACTTTTTCGGAGTCAGAACATAGAAAAGCATATTGAGTTTTCTGCAGATTTCCGCTGAGTATTTCTGCAAAGCATATTCGGGATAAATCAATGCTTTTCCGACAGGAACAAGCTTTAAGTCCTCAGTTTTGCAAGGAATTTTATCAATACCGAGTATTGATTTGGTTTTATTTCTTATTTCTTCACCCGTTTCAAGAGCTGTTTTTTTATCTCCGACATTTTCATAGGGTTTTGCAAGCATCTCATTATAAATGCCGTTCATAAACGCATCGGGAGAATAAATGCTTTTTTTCATAATCACACCCCGAAACTAATCTCGCCGACGGATTTTGCATTTCTGCTGCTTGTACCAACCATTACGGTATAAGCCTCATCGGTTTTCCAATCGCCTTTTTCGGGGTCATAGAATCTGATTTCATCAACAGGAATCATAATTTCAACATTTTCCGATTTACCCGAATCAACCGTAACTCTCTTAAATCCTTTGAGAAGCTTTACGGGGCGGTCTTCATCGGTGTTTTTGCTTGAAACATAAACCTGAACAACCTCATCGCCGCAGACATCTCCGATATTTTTAACGGTTGCGGAAACGGTGATTTTTTTATCATCCTTTTCGGCTTTGCAATCCGAAAGTTCAAAATCGGTATAGGAAAGACCGAATCCGAAGGGATATTGAGGGTCAATGTTTTTTTTGTCAAATAGAGTATAGCCGTGATAATAGCCATAGTCAATTTCACGTTCTTTATCTGCAATATGAAGAAAATCGGGATAATCCGTATCATTATATGCGATTGTGAAAGGCAGTTTTCCGCCCGGATTTACATCACCGCTTATGATATCCGCAAGAGCGTTTCCGCCCTCAAGACCGCTGTAGAATGAAAAGAGAATTGCGTCTGCAAGGTCTGTCCATTCCTTTATGACATAGGCACTTCCGCCCATGATATTGACGATTAGTTTTTTGCCGGTTTTCGAAAGAGCTTTTATAAGTTCAACATCCTCCGAGGGAATTCTGAGGTCAGCTCTGTCACCGCCCGAGCCCTTGGGCTTCTTTTTGACGTTGCCGAGATTGACAAGGAATTCGCCCTCCTGAAGCCAGTCGCTTCCGACACAGGCAATTATATAATCCGAATTGTTGACAGCCTCGGTTGCTTTTTCGGTATCACAGCCGTTATAAACCGTAACATTGTTTTCGCCGAAACGTTTTTTGAGTCCTTCGTATGCCGTAACGGTATAGGGACTGTAAACATTACTGCTTCCGTGGTCGCCGACATTGACTTTGTTTGCATATCTGCCGACAACGGCAATTTTCTTTCCTTTAGCAATCGGGAGTGTCTTACCGCTATTTTTAAGAAGAACAGTACCCTTGCCTGCCGTTTTTCTTGCAAGCTTTATATGTTCATCGCAAATAATAACGGACTTCGGCTGTTTTTTATATGCAGGGAGAGTTTTTATAAGAGCTTTGAGAATTCTTCCTGCGCTGAGATTGATATCAGTTTCCGAAAGCTCGCCTTTTTTCAGCTTATGATTAAGTACGGCATAGCGGAAATAATAGGGCATTTCCATGTCCATACCTGCTTTGACACTTCTTACCGCATCATATATTCCGTAGAAGAAATCGGAAAGAGTGAAGCCTTCAAAATTCCACTTATCCCTTAAAATATCGGTCAGAAGCTCTTTGCTTTCACAGCAATATGTTCCGTTAACCTTGTTATATGCACCCATTATTGACATTGCGCCTGCATCAAGGCACTTTTTGAAATGGGGAAGATAAACTTCATGGAGAGTTCTTTCATCCGCTTTTGCATCAACCTTGAAACGCAAATCCTCAATGCTGTTGAGTGCATAATGCTTCGGGCAGGCAATGATGCCGTTTTCCTGCATTGCTTTTGTCAAAGCTGCACCCATTTTGCCGAGCAGAAACGGGTCTTCGCCGTAGGTTTCCTGCGCTCTGCCCCACATGGGATTGCGGAGAAGATTTATGCAAACGCCTGCATAGAGATTTGCACCCAGAGCGCTCGCTTCTTTTGCAAAAACCTTGCCGATTTCATATTCAAGCTCATCGTCAAATGCCGCACCTCTGAGCATCGAAACGGGGAAACAGGTGCATTTACCCATGACAATTCCCCTCGGGCCGTCGGTAAAAAGCACGGGAGGAATGCCGAGCCTTTTGCAGCCTCCTGCGGGATAGGCTTCTCCGTTATAATATCTGCCCTTTGTGAGGGTGTTTTTGATTGTTACGCCCATGGCGTGGCCCTGCATAAGACGGACTTTTTCTTTGAGAGTCATTTCGGAAAGGAGCTTTTCCGTAACATCATTCAAAGTTTCGGCAACGGGATTTTTCTTATAAATTTCAATCGCCTGATTAAAGTTCATTTTATTTTCTCCTTCCGTTGTTAAGATATTTTTCAAACAACCCTTCCGAAACGGGTACGGGTTTTGTTCTGACGAAAGAAACTTTCCCGTTTTCGGTTATTGTAAGATAGTTTCTGTAATCGGGATTTTCCTCTGCGATTTCACCTTTACTGATAAAAACCGCACCTCCGCGGCTTCCCGTCAAGGGCATTTCTCCCGTTATTGTTTCAATAAGCGCCTTTGCACTCAGAAGCATATCTTTATCATAGAAATAATCGCTCAAGGATTTATGTTTCATTGGATAATCGGATAAAATTCTGTTGATTTCATTAAGCAATTCAACGCATTCCTCATTATTTCGAAGAAATGCGGCGGACTTGCTCATTTTTGTTTTTATATAAGAATAATCAACATTCGGGTCAACGACAAAATCTTTATATTTTTCAGAATAATCGCCGGATGTTTCAAACTCCGTTTCCGATAAGCCCTTGTTTTTAATGTAGTCTGCACAAAGAAGTCCGCTGACCTGAGTATCGTTGAGCGCAGTACCTCCGGGGCGTGCAAGCCCGAAAGTGCCTGCGGCTTCGCCGATAACATAAAGATTTTCAATATCGGTTTCATAATTATTATCGGTATAAACACCGCCGTTGTTATGCTGGGCACAAACGGCAATTCTCAATTTTTCCGTGCAGATATCAATGCCGTGACTTGAATAAACATCTATTGCTTTGGGATTGAGTGTTTTCAGCCTTTCAATCGGAGTTTCTTCAACCGCACCGCTTTTTTCAAGATAAGACTTTGCCTCATCATTGAGTTTTTCAAAAGAAAAGCCGTCGGGGTTTCGGGTGAAATCAAGATAAACCTTTCTTCCGTTTTTCGTTTCGTTATGAACGGCAATATCGACCCTTGATGATAATTTGACTCTTTCAAAACTGAACGGCCATTGATATCCTTTGAGAAAAATATAGTTGCACATTTCCGAAGGCGAGTCAAAATAATCGTTCAGGAAATCATATTCGTTTCCGTTTTCGTCGATGCTGACAAATCGGGGTATAACCTGCATGAAACTGCCCGAAACATTCCATCGGAAATCAACCGATGCCATGCCGTATTGCCATTGAGAATAGTTGCAAAGACGCACACCCGATTCAATGAGAACGCCCGTCATGCCGTGCTGCGATTCGGGATAGACCGAATTTTCATATATGCATGCAGGTGCACCCGTTGCGCAGATAACATTATGGGCAAAGAAACATTCGAAATCATTCGTTTTTGTGTTCAGAACCGCAACTCCGACTGCCTTATTGCCGTTTTTCAGAATTTCAACAACCTGACGGTTATCGAAAACCGACGTTCCGTTTCTTTCCACGGCTTTTTCAAGCTTTTCGGTCATAACCTTTGAGGTCAGAGGTCCGATTGAGGTTGCTCTGACGGTGTTATCATGGTCGGTTTTATAACCGGGAAAACCGCCGAATTCGTCTCTCGGAAAATTCACTCCGTAGTCGAAAAGGCGGAGAAAACACCTTGTGCTGTTGACTGCCTGAAGATACATTTTTTCACCGTCGCAACAGCCTGCCGCATAAATATCGCATGCCATTTTATAGGGACTGTCCGACGAAAAGCCGTCCATGGAAAGCTTATAATAGGTCTGCTTATCGCTTCCCGTATTCCTCGATGTGCCGCCGAGTCTGTTTTCGGTTATAACAGCAATATCGGTTATTCCCTCGTTATGAAGTCGGTCTGCAACGCCGTAAGCCGCCGCACCGCTTCCGATTATTACTGCCTGATAAATCTTTCTCATAAGCATCTCACATTAAATCCGCCGTCGCAGTCAATGACTGTTCCTGTGCAGAAATCAAAATTACCCTTTGCTATTGAAACAACGCATTTCGCAACATCCTCGGGCTGACCCATTCTTTTTATCGGAGTCAAGCCTCCGTCTATCAGTTTTTCATATTTTTCTTTCACCTTTGACGTCATTTCCGTTTCGATAATACCGGGTCTTATTTCAAGAACGCTTATGCCGTATTCCGCAAGTCGGGCGGCAAAAAGCTTTGTTATCATTGAAATTCCTGCTTTTGAAACACAGTATTCACCCCTGTTTACGGATGCTGTATATGCTGACATTGATGAAACATTGACAATTCTTGAATTTCCGTTTTCTTTGAGAAGCGGAACAAATTTCTGCGTAACAAAAAACGTTCCCCTCAGGTTTATATCGGCAACATAATCAAAATCATCGGGCAAAAGCTCATATTCACCGCGAATGATGCCCTCTCGGTATTCGGGGTAGATCATCAAGAGCCCGAGCAGTGTTTCCTCCGCATAAGCAGCGCGAAGATTCTTTGCAGCGTCGGGGTTGATCTTGTTTGAATACTGACGCAGGGTAGCGTGTGCTTCTTTGGTTTGATCCTTATTGAATTCGCGTATCTTCTTTTTGCGGAGCCTTTCGGCGTCTGTTCTTATTGCATCTGCAGAAAGTGAAAGTGCCTCGCCTGCTCGCTTTGAGTATAACTCGCGTTCAACTGTTGAATGATAATCCGAGATCACGGCGGAGATCTCCTCGGCTGCTCTTCTCTTTTCTTCAACCTGCGAGATGTCGTGCTTTGAGAGAACTGCCTCGAGCTTATATTCAAAGCCCGTGCGGCTTTCAGTCAGCAACGCCTTGAATGCTTCGGCGCCTTTCTTTTTTATAAATTCGTCGGGGTCTTTTGCCCCCTGCATTTTGAGAACTCTGACCTCTACGCCGACCTTGCCGAGAAGAAGCATTGCTTTGTTTGCCGCTTTCTGTCCCGCTTCATCGGAGTCATAGGAGATGATTACCTTTTTGGTATATCTTGAAATTATCCGCGCGTGCTCCTCGGTTATTGCCGTTCCGAGGGTCGCAACGGCGTTGGGGAAGCCCGCCTGATGGAGAGCAATGACGTCCATATAGCCCTCGCAGAGAATGAGCTGCTCGGCGCAAAAGCCCTTGGCGTAGTTCAG
>CALAQQ010000177.1 GCA_937888485.1 uncultured Clostridia bacterium | reverse complement strand
CGCCTTCACGCTCCTGGCGCATTCCGTCTGTATAAATGCTTCTTGCATTAACGGAAACGGGTATATCGTTTGTAACTCTCATAAGAGGTGCAAATGAATGGCTCAGATAGAAGCCCGAAGGCATCTGTGCACGCCAATGAGTAGTTGTGGGCGTATAGTGAACATATTCTTCGTGGCTCATGGGATGAACGTATTCGCCTTCGCAGTAAAGAGCTTCGCCGAGCGAGCCGTTCTGATAAATCTCCGTAAGCTTGCTGATAACTGCAAAATAAGCATAGTTTTCTGCGAGCATATAGATTGCACCGCTCTTTTCCGATGCACGGCAGATTGCAACGCATTCAGCCATTGTAACTGCGGGCATTGTTTCGCTTAAAACGTGAATGCCTTTTTCAAGAGCGATAATCGCATATTTTGCGTGCTGATGAAAGTAGTTGGTAAGAACAACAGCATCCATACCGCTGTCAATGAATTCATCAAAGTCGGTATAGAATTTTGTTTCGTCGCAGCAGAATTTCTTTATGTTTTCATAAGTTGATTCATCATAATCGCAAACTGCGCTGATATATGCTTTGTCAGTGAGAGTAAGACCCTGTGAAATACCGCATCCTCTTCTTGCACCGAAAACGCCGATTTTAAGTTTCTTATCCATAACAAATAACCTCCGTTATTATATATTAATTCAATCTTATCACTATTTAAAATTTAAAACAATACTAAAAATGAAAAATAATTCCTAAAATTAGGATGTTAATTTGTAAGTTTAACTGTTTCTCCTGCGGAAAGTTCAGTCTTAAGACAGTTCTCTTCTATTATAAAAGGTTTATTAGCTTTGAGATTTACTGTTTTATCATTTAATTTAATTCTTAACATACAGTCATCTTCTGCAGTTACAGAAGCGTTTTTAAGAACTGAATTTTCCCAGAAAATATCGAATGTCAGATTACCTCTTGCCTTGATACCTTTAACACTTCCGTTTTTCCAGTCATTTGGCAATGCGGGTAAAAGTTCTGATATCCTGTTGTCAGGAGAGCCGAGATGGCTTTGAAGAAACATTTCAGTAATAGCGGCAACTCCACCGAAATTACCGTCAATCTGAAATGGAGGATGAATATCAAAAAGATTGTTTGCAGTGCATTTTTCAAGTAAAAATTTAAGATGCTTAAATGCATTTTCTCCGTCTTTAAGACGGGTATAGAAGCAGATTGTCCAGGCTCTTGACCAACCTGTTGAACCGCCGCCGTTTTCAATTCTACGGGCAATGGTTCTTTTGGCTGCCTCATAGATTTCAGGGTTGTTTTCATTAATCTGATCACCCGGAAATAATCCGAAAAGATGAGATATATGACGGTGTCCCGGATCGGTTTCCTCATAATCCTTAATCCATTCGCGAATTGTACCGTAACGCTCACTGATTTCCATGTTAGGAAGCCTTTCTAAAACTTCAAAAAGAGTTTTTGAAAAATCCTCATCTTTCTTCAGAATCCTGCATGCGTGTGCAGTACGTGTGAAAAGAGCATAGATAATCTGAAAATCTATTGTCGCTCCCTCAGTAAACATACTTTCCTGCTTTTCTCCATTAGAATCTATATAATAAAATTCGTTTTCGGGAGAGTTTGACGGAGAAGTAATTAGTTGTCCCCTCTCATTTTCAATTAAATAGTCCTGTATAAATTCACAGGCACCTTTTAAAATGGGATAAATATCTTCGAGATAATTTAAATTGTTTGTGTATTCATAATGCTCCCAAAGATTGAGGCAAAGCCATGGTCCTGCCATGGGGAAAAATCCGCAGTCAACGCTGTCGTGAACTCCTGTTCTACCGAATGCATCTGTAGTATGATTGATCACCCAACCTCTTGCATCGAACAGTTCCTTAGCGGTTTCAGAACCGAAGGAGCTTACCATCTTCATGAAATTAATGAAAGGTGCAGATGTTTCGGAAAGATTAGCACATTCACTTGGCCAATAATTCATCTGAAGATTTATGTTGGTGTGGAAATCACTACCCCAGGGTGGATTAAAGTCATGACACCAGATACCTTGAAGGTTAGCGGGAAGTCTGGCATTTTTACCTGAGCTTTCGATTAGAAGATATCTGCCGAAATTATAGTAAAGAGCATATAAGTCGGGATCGTATTCATCCCATTTGATTTCTTTGAGCCTTTGGTTTGTTGTTAATTTACTGATTTCAGTTGATTCTAATTCGAGTTGAACATTACCGAACCATTTCTTATGAGTTGAAATATGATTTACCTTAATTTTTTCATAATCAGTATTTTTAAGGCTTTCGATTGTTTTATTTAACTTACTCTTGAAATCAATGGTTTCATCAATGTCGTATTTGTTAACATTGTAATTTGTTTCAAAGGCGGCATAAACAATAACATATGTTGCATCAATAACCGTTATTGTGCTGTGGTCAGCATTTAATTCTCCGTCTGTTTTAATAAAAAGTTTTGAGCCGAATGACATACCCTCACCACCTTCACCGTAATAGTGATGTGTGTTGTATGTAATTCTGCCATTCATAATTATCGTATCAGAATTTATACAGGAGCTGTAGGTGTCCTGCTTTCTTTTTATACTAACATTACAGGAAAACGGTTTTTCGTCAGATTCAACCTTATAGACCAATCCGTCATAATCCTCGCTGATAAAACATTCACTCTTATAATTAATTTTGCTTTTTGTCCAGAAGATACGAGCAACTGCTTCGCTTAATTCTAATTCTTTGCGATAGTTGGAAACCGGTGATTTATCAAGGAAATCAATAAAAATTTCTCCGAAGCTTTCATATGAACGGACAACAGGAGGATCGGATAGAAAAGTCTGACGTGCAAGTTGAGCCGCTTCTTTAAGTTTTTCTTCTCTGATAAGATGGCGGATTTCCTTGAGGGCATCAGGTGAAGCATGATATTTTTCTTTGATTTTTCTGCCGCACCAAAGGGATTCTTCATTTATTTCAATTTGTTCACAATCGGGGTTGCCGTATTGCATAGCACCGATTCTTCCGTTACCTAATGGCAATGCCCACATCCAATCATTTACAAATTCATCATACCAAAGTTTTGTTGACATATTTTCACAACCTAAATAATTATATTACTTCATTCTGACACATAATAATGCTCTGCGTTAGCTGCACCGTTGGAATTAATTGATATTACGGTTCCTCCCATAAGACCGTCGGTATAATATGCACCGTATCCGGTTTTAAGAGTATAGTTGAGTCTAATGCCTTCATGATAAATCTGAAAATTATTTGCATGATCATGACCTGCAAATATATTTTTTGTGCTTCCGAATTCTTTGCAGACATCAAAGAAGCCGTTGTTTACGGGTGAACAACATACGCCTTCACCGTTAATTCCGATTGCATCGGGTGCAAGCTCGGGTGCAAGAGTTCCGTTCTCATCGCTGCCATAGGCTTTTAACCACGCATCCTTATATTCGCATACCGGAATATGTAAGAAAACCGAACTTTCAACAGTTTTGCCCTCAATTTCGGTAATGCCTTTAAGCGCCCATTTATACCACTCAATCTGATTATTCCAAAGATGATCATAACCGCTTACCGTTGAACCATCTTCAAGTGTAAATTCAGCATTATTATGAGTGTCAACCATAAAAAGTGTGTGTATGATTTTTCCGTTTTCAGTAATGTTAATAATATAGTTGCCGTACCCCATATTTTCGGGACCGAATTCAAAAAGGCAATTTTCTGCCTCATAAAGAAGATAAGCTGCCCAGAATTCATTAATCAGACACTGACCATCATGGTTTCCCATAACAGGTGCCCAAGGAATACCGTAAGAATCAATCTGATGGATAAGTTTTATATATGCTATTGTACCCCAAGCATTATCTCCCGTCAGAGTGATAAGGTCGGGCTTGGTTTCTTCAACGAGGGTGTCAATCATTTCTGCCGTCTTCTCACCCTGTTCTTCATAAACCAGATCATCTTTTAGCTGAATATCCGCAAGATTGAGAATTATAAAATCTTCATCGGGATTCTTTTTTATTTCTGCACAATAATCTGCAGTGAATTTATCGTTTGATGACCATTCGGTAAAAAAGTTGTTCTCACCTAAATTTACAACAAGCGCTGCTACGGGAGAAAGAATCTGAAACAGTGAAATGAAGAAAGCTAAGATAAGTTTTACAGTTGCCATATTGCACCTCTTAATTTCAAATTTATTTAATAATTATTGTACAATTTTAAAATTGTATTGAGTATAGGGTGTTTCTGCAATATCAAGTGGTGAAAACTCACCGTAGCTTACATTAAATATCACAGTTTGAAAAAAGCAAAGATGAGCGCAGAAAACCTTTTGAGAAATTACATCATATTTAAAACTCCTTAATTTGTTTAGTTTAATAATAAAATATATAACTTAAAAAGTCAATCAGTAATAATACTGAATCTTGTCAAACGACGAAACCGGGTGAATTATAAAGCGTTCGATTGAGACAGTAAGAAATAACAAAGCGGCAACAGAAACGAAATCTGTCACCGTTGTTGTAATATTTCAAACATCTTTTATAGAAAGACCTATC
This sequence comes from uncultured Clostridia bacterium, assembly GCA_937888485.1. Lineage (GTDB taxonomy): Bacteria > Bacillota > Clostridia > Oscillospirales > Acutalibacteraceae > CAG-177. Next base: position 9,104 of record CALAQQ010000177.1, on the reverse strand, counting down.
TATTTTTAAAAAAGATTCAAACAAAACTGACTCCGCTCAAAAACGAAGTCAGAATGTCGCTTAATTAAATATTTACGCCATAGAGGTTTTATGTTATGTCCGCACAATTTGGCAAGTTCAAATATATTACCTCAATAAAATGATAAAATTATTATCGCTTTTTAAAATCATGCAAACCGTATTTCTTAATAATCCCAGGATGAAAATGTGTATCAAAAAAGAAACGAAACGCAAGAAAAACAAATTCGAACAAACATAAAGCCGCATTTGGAAGTGACAAAAATCTCAATCTCCTAAACAAAGTTTTGATATGCTTTATAAATAAATCATAATTTTGCGTTTCTTCAGAATAATCTTTGCGAAAGATAGCTTGCCATAAAAAATATGATTGAACAACTTCCAATTCCTTCTGTTTGATTTTTGAAAGATTATCAGTTTTAGAAAGGAAAAAGTCGATTTTCTTGTAATCATTCAATTTACGTATGGGATGCTTGACAAGACCCGATTTTATCGCAAGTTTTCCCATTTCCGTTTTAGGTAAGATGCAGTACTGAAGGAACGAACATTGAGTTGCCTTGATTTTTTTTGCAAGATTTACGGTATCCATAAGCTGTTCCTCGGTTTCACCGGGTAAACCAACAATAAAATTTGCAAGTGAAATAATTCCAATTTTGTCACATATCTCAAAGGTCGGAACAATCTCATCATAAGGAATGGCTTTTTTCATAATTTTCAGCTGCTCTTTGTTTCCGCTTTCAATTCCAAAATCTATCCAGCGGCAACCACAATCATAGCAACGCTGAAACTCAGCCTCGGAAAGAACACCGATTCTTGTTTGAAATCCCCAATTGAATTTTAATCCTGATCTTTCAAACGCATCGCACACTTCATAAACTTGATCTTTGGTAAGAAAACAAATTTCATCTCCGAAATATAATCCGTCAACACCATAATTTTCAACAAGAATCTTTGTTTCTTGCATAAAATGTTCTAATAAACGTCGTCTGTATGTACATCTGTGTGTTATCTGATTTGCACAAAACGTGCATTGACACGGACAACCTTTTGAAAGATAAACGTACATAAGATTTTTACATCCATATAAATATTGCGCATATGCCTTTACATCAACAAGTGAATAATCAAGAACAGGAAGAGATGTTAAATCAATATATTCTCTGTTTGGGGTAACAACTATTTTTCCATCTTTATTGCGGTATGCAATTCCGTTTATATTTTCAAAACCTGTTCCATTTTCAATACTTTTTACAATATCAAGCCATGTTTCTTCACCCTCGCAAAAACTCAGGCAGTCGACATTTTTGCAACTTAAAAGAATTTCAGATTCAGCAACGTCGCAGAATGTTCCTCCCCACACTATTGGTACACCTTTTTTTCTGAGTTTTTTAGAAACGTGAAGTGCCCCCATTAAATGTTTAACAGATGAAAGCGATATACCGACAACATCCGGAGCATAATCGTCAAAAATTTTTTCTATTTTTACATGCGAAACAGACATATCGCAGATTTTTACATCATAACCATTGTGTTTAAGATTTGTAGCGATAGAAATTAATCCTAAAGGCAAAGATACCGCATGAATCAAATCGGAATTATATGGCATAATAAGTAAAACTTTTATTTTAAAGACCTCCTAATAAATCGTTGTATATTCAAAACAAAAAATGTAAATCGAATATTCATTGTTTTAATATTTTTCGTCATTAAATAATAACATAATAATTAAGAAAAGTCTACATTTTTTTACAAATCGCACCATATCTGATGAAGTCTGCACAATATACAACAAACTTAACAATCAAGTTAAAAAGGACAATATATAATATTGAACATCAATTAAGAAATTAACAGCACTTTGTTTCATCGTAACCTCATTTAAAATAAAAAAGTGCAATAAGAATTAATATCTCATTGCACATAAAAATTTATTTAGTTCAACAATGTGTGATTAGTCAGTTTACTCTGCCTATCATATCAAGAGGGATTTCTGTAAAATCGGGAGCGGCTTTTCTGATTTCATCAATGTCTTTGATATTATAATCTCCGTTATCGGGATTGACAAAGATTTTATCGAATTTGCTTACATTATAAATTGCATTTTCGCTTATATCGCTGAACTTCCAGACGGAATCATAAACTTCACCGTAGTCCATATCTTTGTTAATAATAATATTATTTTTGAATGTGCTTGCAGGGTTTGGTATATAATCGGGCGAATCTGATTTTGAAATATCGTCTGTGCAGTTCTTGTATTCGGGGAACGCATTTTGCCAGGTTTCACTCTGCCAGGGTGAATTATACAGTGCTTCCCACATATCGCCGCTGCCGACATGAGCGTGAGTAAACCATCCGTTTTCAAGAGCACCCTCTCTTGCTCTGTCATCAAATCTCAGGGCGTTGTTGCCCGGATTCACTATGATATTATTGGTTATGACATTGTCTCTGCCGCCGCCGACGTGAATTGAATTGCTGGGAATATTGATAAGAAGATTGCCGTAAATCTGATGACCTGAAACCGCATCATCAAGATAAATACCGTCGGGTCTGTGATTTTCCGAACCGACATTATAAATACAGTTGTATCTTACAACATTGCCGTACCACACCCAGCTTCTTCCCGAATAAATTGCACCCGCATCATCCGAAAGAAGGCATACATCGTGGATAAGATTATATTCAATAATGTGATTGTTGCCTTTGTAAGTAATTGCTTCGTGAGGAGAGTTTGCCATTTCGTTGTGAGAACAGATATTTCCAACACCTTCAAGAGTAACGGCAGGCTGATAGGTCTGGTAAATTTCCGACCAATCGTGGATGTAATTGTTGTCAGCCTTGCTGTTGCCGGGAGTAAGAGTTTCTGTATCGCCACCGGTAATAATAATTCCGCCCTTTCCGGTACGGGTAATTTCGTTGTTATATGCAAGATTGTTGCTTCCGTTCATAACAAGAGCATTGCCTGCAACATTTTTGATAAGACAATTCTGAACGGTATTGTTATTGCCTGTTATAACTACGCCGTCACTTCGTGTTCCTTTTACGGTTAATCCGTCAAAGGTGATGTAATCAGCCTCAGAATTGATTACGGGATTGAGTGAGAGAGAAAGAATAATTTCTGCATTATCCTTGTTTTCAGGTTCCCACATACAAAGCAATCCGTTTTCTCTGTCGAGATACCATTCACCCTCTGTTGTAAGTTCTTCAAGAACATTGAAAAAATAGTACGGTGCATCGGTTTTTGTTCCGTAAAGACTGACGAACCTTGGAGAAAGTTCACGGGTATCTTTATCAAAACTTCCTACGGGAGTTGAAGCATCCGCCCAGTCATATTTCCAATAGCCGAACATCCACACATTCTCAAGATTTTTCCAGCCTGATATTCTCTTTGCAAGTTCAGGATTAACTTTGTAAATATCGGATTCGGGGTTGCGGATTTTATCCCAATCTTTAACCTCTGTAAGTGCTCCGTCGGATTCCTTGCCCAAACCTGTTTTTACAACCTCTTCGGTATAAAGATATTCATTATCGGGATATCTTGCAACGGTTTGTCTTATGTCATCCACGAAAAGCTCGCAATAAAGAGGACCTGTATAATCGCCGTCATAGTTATCTGCCGTATGGTAAGAGCCGATTGCATAAATCTTACCCCAATCATCGCTTGTGAGAGAATACGGCTCTTTTGTCAGGTCAACAACCGTAACATTTTCCCGAGCATCGGCAGAAAGTCTTTCTGCAATTTCGGGATAACTTTTTACATTTTTAAAATCAGCGGTATCAAGTGTTATACCGCCGTTGATAACAACCTCACCGTTATAAGAACAGTAAGTTACGGGGCATTCCTCTGTGCCTGAATCCTCTTTGGTAAAGTTAAGAGTAGACACACGGTATTCACCCGCTTCGATGCAGACGGTTATTCCGTTTTTACCGGCTTTATCTGTATTTCTTACAGCTTCAGCCGCTTTTTCAATTGTCAGAAACGGTGAATCTTTTGTTCCGCTGTTTTCATCGTTGCCGTTCGTGCTGACATAAAAATCGCCGATAATCATTTTATCATCATTATTTTCCTTTGAAACTGCAGTTAAAACAGGTGCAGGTGCTGTGTAATCTTCATAAAGCAAAACATAAATATGCGATTTGATATATGAATGACTTCCGAAGAGAAAACCGATAACAATAAGTACAGTGAGAACCGCTTTCAAAACCTTGTTGTCAAATATTCTGAACACACAAATCAAAGCCACGACGGATGTTATAATGAATGTAAGATATACGGGAATAACCATTGCCGCCAGTTCAAGCTCACCGTTTCCGATTACGGAATTTATTAAAAACATTAGTCCGATAAGGACAAGTGCAAAGACCAAAGACGTCAAGACAGCATTCAATACTGTTTTCTTTTTAACCGTTTTTTTGCTCAGAGGTATCGAAAGCAATGCTCCGCCAAGGCAAACAACGAAGCCGAGAATAAACTGAAGCGGTGTATACTCAAAACAGAGATATTGCATGTGATAGTAATACAATCCGACAATCACAAAAGCTATGCCCAAAACAAGACAAATTGTTCCGGATATTTTTGATTTCAAAGTTTTCTTCATAAAAATAAATCCTCCTGGATTCTGATTGGTATAAATAATTAAAGTGCATGTAACCCTTATTTTCACTTGTAAGTGACAAAATACTTCCTGTATTTCTGTGTTATAGAGAATTGGGTATTATTCCGTATAAATTGCAACAGGTCCGAACAGTCCGCCCGAAATAAGGTCTTCGGCAAATTCAAGCTCTGCCTCAAAATACGGAGACAGTTCTTTGATATTCCATTTGTCAAAGTAGTCTGTATGAACATACCAGTTTGCCGATGTATTGGTAACAACAATTTTTATATTGTTGTTTTTGTCAAGTACACCCGTTGGAATTTTCAATCTGTACGGTGGCATCAAAGCAGTTCCGAGAGAATATCCGTTGAGATAAACCTCTGCTGCATAATGCACATCGCCAAGGTCGATTTCTCCTTCTTTTCCAATCTTATCGGTAGGAAGTGTAAAGGACTTTTCGTAAACTCCGCTTCCTGAATAATCACTGCCGATTATATTTGTCCAATCACCGAGATTAACTGAAACAGATTTTTCGAAATGTCTGATATTTTCAAATCCTTTCTCACCGCATGAGAGTTCAGTTTCTTTACGGAAAACAAATCCGTCAGAAATATCGATTTTAAAGCTAAATTCTTTCTTGTATTCAGCATCAAATGTTTCGTCTGTAAGCATTATGACCGCCGTTTCACCTATGGCAAGAGAATGGTTAAGAAACCCGTTTTCAGCTTTTAAACATTGCAGTTTTCCTGTTTCCAAATCAAGCAGATAACCGTTTGATGATGGCAAATGAATACGGTAATTATCGTTGTCACTGCATTCACGGAACAAAAAGAACAACTCTGCATTTTCAGCTTTCTTGTGCATTGCCCGTAAACCTTTGCCGTCAGCTATAATTACAGGTTTAAAATTAGTAAGAGTATGTGAAACCCTTCCGCCACCTTTAATAAATAGGTCAAGAACCGTTTGAGTCTGAGGCGGAATGAAAGCTCCTTCGGGAATGATAATATTTCTGTAATATGCATTGCCTATGCTGATACAACCCTCGTCAGCACCCTCTGAGGCTTGAATAACATCATCGTCAACAATATCAAAATCTACCATCATATCTTCAAGCGCTCTGCCGAGATTATCAAAAGCATTTGCCATAAAATCAGCATTTATACCGCCTTGAAAATCAGAAACAGGATAATAAAGTCCAGTTTCGCAGACACGTTTGCCGATTGTTAAAAGATATGAAAGGCGCTCAACATACTTGTTAAACTGACCGAGAAAACGGCAATACGGTTGGTTTTCTGTGAAAATGGGAAGCTCTTGTGCAAGGAGCTGACCTTTTCGCCCGAGAGGAAAGTTGAACGGATTGAAAATGTTGATTCCTCGAACAGCCTGATATCCTACAGTGTAACGCATTGTATCGTAAGTCATTGCGCAACCGCCAACGCCGAAAATTTCGCTCAATGCAAACTTTGAGCCGTTCTGTGCTGCGGCGGAAGATGCATATCTCGGAAAAAATCCGTTATAGCCGTTCATGTCGTTTGCTTTTTCTGCTAAATTTTCAGGATAAAGCTGACGCCATATAACATCTACTCCGGGAATATCAAAGCAACGCAGAGCACGCATTAGATTGAAATTTCCTCCGCCTTGCATACAACCAAGTGGATCGTGGTCTTTGTCCATATGACCCGTAAAAGCAATGCCATGGTCATTTGCCCATTTTTTACACGGTAAAAGAAAACTATCACAAAACACTCTGCTGCATAAATCGTACCAACGGTGCAATATATGAACGTTTTCTTTCGTCGGTGCTGTTTTACCCGCAATCAGTGGCAGATACGGCAAAATTGATTCACCGTAAGTTAATTCGTATTTCTCCGCAAGTTCCCTGTTAAACGCTGATGACGGTGCCTTCGGCTCATCTGTGAATATTGCAGTAATATTTTTGCCTAATGCACTCTTCGTTGCGGACGCATACTTTTCGTGAGTGATTTCTATAAAGTATTCCGTTGCGGTAATATTTAGCAAATCGGGATAATCTGTATTTCCGTTGATTGATTTATCGGTTGTATACTCGGTTACAACAACGTCTGAAGCAAACTCATATCCTTCTTTTACCATTTCATTGTCATTGAGAAACGCTGCAAGAACATCGGGTGTTGATTTATTGTATATATCTCCTGCTGAGAATGAATACTCGATTGTTTTCAATACTTCTCTCGCATATTCGGGATGATCTTTAAGAACTTTTCCGCATGCACCGCCCGATGGCCATCCGCCTTCATCATAAATCCAGCATAGCATACCGAGTTCTTTTGCTTTTTGAACGGTATAAGCACAAAGTTCAATGAACTCATCAGAAAGGTATTCAGGTGTAAGATTGGTCGGCATACTGTCGGGTCGGAAATTCTTCGGTTCGGGAAGAATATAAAATGCTCTTATGCCGAGAAACTGCATTTCTGCAAGCTGATTATCAATAACATCACGAGTGCAGACATCATTCCATACCCATACATATACGGGTGCGTGGGAAACATCGGGAGAGATGAAGCTGTTTATATCGAATTTATCTTTATTTTTCATTAAAAGCCATCCTTGAATTTCAGACACTTGCGTTGTATTTATTCTGCTTTTTAAGCCGATTCACAAAGCATCTGAGAGATATAACCATAATCACATAGAGCACCGCAAGCAGAACGGGATATATTTTTATACCAAACAGTCCGCTTATCATACTGACTGCAGGCGGTGCAAGCATTACACCGATGTAAGCAAAGGCTATCTGTGAACCCATAATAGATTGCGAAACATCTTTGCCGAAATTGTGAGGTGTAAGGTGTATCATATTTGGATAGATTGAGCCGTTGCCCAAGCCTACAAGGAACAAACCGACAACGGTAACCGCACCGTGCAGAGGAAGAAGCATAATTGCGATTGCAGGTGCAAGAATTACCGTGCCGATTCTGATGCGTTTCCATGTGCTGATTTTATCGGAAAACAAACCTGAAACGAAACGACCCAATGACATTCCGACGTAATAAACGGTCAGGGCAAGCGCTCCGTGTTTTGCCTCAAATCCTTTTTCTGAAACAAGATATGTACTTCCCCATACTCCACAGGCATATTCGATTGCGTTCGTTGCAAGCATAATAATCCAGACCTGACGGACTTCGGGCATTTTTGCCATTTGAAAAAGAGTGAGATTTACACTGCATTCTTCTTCAGTTTCTTCGGCAGATGATGATTTCTTCCACATTGGAACCGAAATGATTAATAGTAACGTGATTGCTGCCTGAACATAAAAAGCATAGCGGTAACCGCCTCGCCATCCTGCATTACTTAATGCCAACGACATAAGATAAGGACTGAGACTTACTCCAACGCCATAAAAACAATGCAGAAAATTCATGTGGCTTGCTTTAAAATGCAGAGCAACATAATTGTTGAGTCCCGAGTCAATCGCACCTGCGCCGAGTCCGAGAATAATGGCTAGCGGTATCATAACCCAAAAAGACGGTGCAAAAGAGAAGCCAAACAAAGCTACAGCTGTCATAGCTGTGCTGAAAGCGGTGACTTTGGCTGTACCGGATTTATTGAGAATTCTTGCGCTGAACATACTTGATAAAACAGTGCAGCCTGAAATAATAAACGTAAGTATGCTGACCGCTTCAACAGGAATATTCATTTCTGTATGAATAGCTGGCCATGCGGAACCGATAAGTGAATCGGGAACTCCGAGACCTATAAATGCAATGTATATAACAACCAATAAGAAAGCCATAAATCCTCCGAATCCTATAATTAATCAATTATATTATTTGTTGACGTATCGAAGCACTGTATTCCCGTCACGGCAGAATTCAACAACGCAGACAGAAACGTTATCAAGAGCGAATCTGAATATGTGCGGTTTAACTCCCAAAGCCGTTGGAATAAGATATTCAAGGAATCCGTGGTGGCTGAAAACTGCAACACGGTCACCGTATGTAAATCTGTTTTTTAAGTAAGAAATTACTTTTTGAGCACGACTAACGTTATCTTCAAATGCTTCACATCCGAATTCATAGCATTCAGTGCCGAAAAGCTTTTCACACATTTTTGTGTTTTTATAATATTTCCGAAGATACTCTTCACTGCAGCCGTAATAGCCGGGTGTGCATCCGCATTCCACAAGTTCGGGACAGATTTCAAGCAAAGGCTCTTCGGGTTTTGCCTTACAAACACCGACGGCGGTTTTAAAACTGCGCAAAAGAGAACTTGTGATATATGCATTGATCGGCAGATCTTTAAGCTTTTCTCCTAAATCAACACACTGCTGTTCGCCTTTTGCGGTAAGTTCACCGTCACTCGGGTCACGGTCACCGATATTGATATAGTTTGTTTCGGCGTGTCTTATGAAAATAATTTGAAGCGAGTCGATTTTTTCCATATAGTTACCTTCAATCCGTTTTTAAATCAAGAATTATAATTTTGCATATTCGGCAAGCAAAGAATGGTCATTCA